>VGXG01000007.1 GCA_016873395.1 Nitrospira sp.
GCGTCGCTGAGAGCGAGCTTCAACTCGAAGGATCGCGCCATGAGGGCGGCCGGCGGCTCGCACAGCCACCGGCTCAGGTCCATCTCTTCGCAGACGACTGCCCCGCCGGGCTTGACGAGATCGCGAATGGCGCGCAGGGCCTCAACCGGCCTCGTCAGGTGCATCAGCACCAGCCGGCAGTGGGCGAGGTCGAAACTGCCCTGAGGCAATCCCGGCACATAGACATCCGCGACCTTGAACGTCACGTTCGAGGCACCGGCCGCCTCGGCCAGACGTCGAGCTTGCTCGACCTGGGCCTCGCTGATATCAAGGGCGACCACGGAACCGGAGGGACCGACCTGAGCGGCCAGCCACTGAGTCATGTTGCCGCTTCCACACCCGATTTCCACGACGCGCATCCCCTGGACGAGTCCCGCCTGGCGGAGCAAGGCTTGCGACCCAGGTCCGTAGATCTCGTTCAAGAGGCGAAGGCGCTCGACATCCTTCTCGCCCCGGGCGAGGTTGTAGCCGTCGGCGAGGGGCGTCATATCTAAATTGAGCCGGCCGTGCGCTCCCGGTAGCGATGGGGACGATCGGTGATGAAGCGGGCAAATTCCGTGGCGCCCCGCATCCGCTGTCTGATCGTACCCTCCGTCATCTTTTCGTTCCGAAGGTGCTGTTCAAATTTCCTGAGGGTCTGGCTGATAAACTCCTCAAAGAGCGTCCTCTCAAACGGTAGTTTCATGATCGCAGCCTCCTGAGACAACAAGCGAACAGCAAGTCAGTCTCTTGTCAGCTTCCGATACCGAATCCGGTGCGGTCGCTCCGCTTCCTTCCCCAGCCGCTTCTTGCGGTCCGATTCATACTCGCTGTAGTTGCCCTCGAACCAGGCCACCTTGCTGTCCCCTTCGAAGGCCAGGATGTGGGTGGCGATCCGGTCCAGGAACCAGCGGTCATGGCTGCTGATGACGGCACAGCCGCCGAACCGCTCCAAACCCTCTTCTAAGGCCCGCAGCGTGTTGACGTCCAGATCGTTGGTCGGCTCATCGAGCAGGATGAGGTTCGCCCCTTCCTTGAGCATGCGCGCCAGATGCACCCGGTTCCGTTCGCCGCCGGAGAGGTCCTTGACCTTCTTCTGTTGCTCCGTGCCGCCGAAGTTGAACTTCCCGCAATAGGCCCGCGAGTTGACCTCGGTCTTGCCCAGCTTGATCTGGTCGGCCCCATCCGCAATCACTTCCCAGACCGTCTTCTTGGGGTCCAGCGTCCGATCCTGATCGACGTAGCCGAGCGAGACCGTTTCACCGATGCGCAAGGCGCCGGCATCCGGCTTGACCTGGCCGGTGATCATGCGGAACAACGTGGTCTTGCCTGCGCCGTTCGGTCCGATGACGCCCACGATCCCGCCTCTGGGCAGACTGAAGGTCAGCTTCTCGAACAACAATTTCTCTCCGTAAGCCTTCGTGATGTCCTTGGCCTCCACCACGACATCGCCCAGGCGCGGGCCGGGCGGGATGTAGATTTCCAAATCCTCGACCTGCTTGTCGGCTTTTTGCTCCAGCAATTCCTCATACCGGGTGATGCGGGCCTTGCCCTTGGCATGGCGGGCCTTCGGCGCCATGCGAATCCATTCCAATTCCCGCTCCAGGGTCTTACGGCGCTTCGATTCGGCTTTTTCTTCCTTCTCCTGCCGACCCTGCTTCTGTTCCAGCCAGGAGGAGTAGTTGCCTTCAAAAGGAATCCCCTGACCCCGGTCCAGTTCCAAAATCCAGCGAGCCACGTTGTCGAGAAAGTAGCGATCGTGGGTCACGGCGATGACCGTCCCCTGGTACTGCTGCAAATGCTGCTCCAGCCATTGCACGGACTCTGCGTCCAAGTGATTCGTCGGCTCGTCCAGCAAGAGAATATCCGGCTCCTGGATCAGCAGGCGACAGAGGGCGACACGGCGTTTTTCCCCGCCCGAGAGGACCTCGATCTTCGCGTCCGAAGGCGGGCAGCGCAGCGCGTCCATGGCGACTTCGAGTTGGTTCTCCAATTCCCAGCCGTTGACCGCTTCGATCTTCTCTTGCAGCACGCTCTGCTTCTCCAGCAGCTTGTCCATCTCGTCGGGCGAGCAGTCGCCGAGCTTGTTGCTGATGGCTTCATAGTCCCGCAGCAAGGCCACGACCTCGTGGCGGCCCTCCTCCACGACTTCTTTGACGGTCTTGTTCTTGTCGAGCTGCGGCTCCTGCTCCAGCAGGCCGACCGTGTAGCCTTTCGACATCGTGATCTCGCCGAGGTAGTCTTTGTCCGCGCCGGCAATGATGCGCAGCAACGTGCTCTTGCCCGACCCGTTCAAGCCCAGCACGCCGATCTTGGCCCCGTAGTAGAAGGAGAGGTAGATGTCCTTGAGGACCTGCCGCTTGGGCGGATAGACCCGCCCGACCCCGATCAAGGAAAAGATGACTTGCTTGTCGTTCGCTCCCATGTATTCCTCAGTATCTCCTATTGTTCCTTCTCCGCCCTCTCGATCGCCTCGGATTGATCTTTGCCCAGGTCCGCATCCAGAAAGTCCCCGCACTCCGGCACCTCCATGTGAAGATCGGAGGTCACGTCGATCTCCACCGTCGCATCCCTCATCCGAAAATCTAGGACATGGCCTCCGGCGGTCCGGTCCAGACTCAAAAAGTGCACGTGGTAGCCAGGCACGTTGAGCCCTTGGGCATAGTCGGGAAAGCGAAAACCTACGAGCGTGCCGCGCACGCCTTCGTGGACATAGACCGGCTGCCGCTTGGCAACTTCTACGAGCGGCGGATAGGGCTTCTGTTGCCTCGGGACGGTCCGTACTTTGATATGGTCGAAGATGGCATGAACCTTGACGGCATAAAAGATGTTCTTGCTGGGCACCGCCTTGTCCACGGCCTGCTGAAAGTGCGCCCAATCAGTCAGTTCTTCCCACAGGACCTTGACCGTGGGATCGAAGAACATGACGACTGCAAACGGCGTCTTCGCCGACGGCGCGACTGGAGAGGCCTTGCCGTCCGATTTCATCTGATAAAACTTGCCGTCGAAGGCGATCATCTCCCCGTCCAGCGCGTTGAAGGTGCCCAGGCCGAAATCTCCGTGCTTGGCCAACTCCTCGTAGGTGACCTCCCCATCATACACGCCTTCCATCAGGGCCCCGATGGTGGAGGACTGGAACAACTCATGAGCCTTGTGCGAGTCGTGATGGAAGAGATCGCCTTGTTGCCGATGGGACTGGAACGCTTTGATGAAGATGTCGTCAATCGCCATGCGTGCGAGTCATCCTCAACTTGAGCGGTCGGGACTCACCTGTATCATAGATTGAAACTGCCGCACAACCTTCCCGCGGACACCCTCGTGAGGCTTCCCGCACGCGCGATGAATTGACCGTCTTCCAACGCCGTGCTAGCATCGCTCGCCTTTCGTACGGGAGCAGTCCCACTCCAGCCTCTTCAGGAGGGTCACGTGGCCAGCGCCGTGCTGTACGACCGCCTGCAATTCGCGCTCACGGCGACCTTCCATTACCTCTTTCCCCAGTTGACCATGGGCCTGGCGTTGCTCCTCGTCTATTTCAAGAGCCGCGCGCTCTGGGGCCAGGACGAACATTACAACCGGGTCGCGCGCTTCTGGACCAGGATCTTCGCGATCACCTTTGCCTTCGGCGTCGTCACCGGCATCCCCTTGGAGTTTCAGTTCGGGACGAACTGGGCCAGGTTCGCCAACTACGCCGGCGGCGTCATCGGGCAGACACTCGGCATGGAAGGCCTCTTCGCTTTTTTCCTCGAGTCTTCGTTTCTCGGCATTCTGCTGTTCGGCGAGGAAAAATTCGGGCCTCGGGCCCACTGGTTCGCCGCGCTGATGCTCCTGATCGGCTCGTGGCTCTCAGGGTACTTCATCATCGTCACTAACGCCTGGATGCAGCACCCAGTCGCCTACACCGTGGCCGCGAATGGAACCCTGCACGTGACCAGCCTGTGGGCCTTGCTCACCAACGAGTGGCTGGTCTGGCAATATCCCCACAACATGATCGCGTCGGTCGCCACCAGCGCCTTTGTCATGGCGGCCGTGGGGGCCTATTACCAGCTCTCCGGCGTCCATGCCGCTTACGCCAGGACGTTCCTGAGCACGGGCGTGGTGGCTGCCGCTACGGCCAGCCTGCTCCTGATCTTCCCGACCGGCCACGGAGCGGGACGTCAGGTCTTTGCCTCTCAGCCCGTGACGGGCGCCGCGTTCGAGGGCGTGTTTCACACCGAGGATGGAGCAGGGATTGTCCTTGTCGGTCAGCCCAACATGGAAACGCTGACGATCGACAATTCCCTGACCGTCCCTTGGGTGCTCAGCCTGTTGGTGTACCAACATGCCAAAGCCGAGGTGAAAGGGCTGGATGCCTTTCCCCGGGACACCTGGCCGGATAACGTGCCGCTGCTCTATTACGCCTACCACGTCATGATCGGCCTGGGCACGATCTTCGTCGCCATCACGTTGGCGGCCCTCTTCATGTTGTGGCGGCGGCGGCTTTCCCAGACCACCTGGCTCCTCTGGGTTCTGATGCTCAGCGCGCCGTTCCCCTACATCGCCAACACGGCCGGGTGGATGACGGCGGAGCTTGGCCGCCAGCCCTGGCTCGTCTACGGCCTGCTTCGGACATCGGAAGGGACCTCGCCGCTGGTGAGCTCCGGCAACGCGCTCTTCACCCTGCTTGGCTTCCTTGGGCTCTATGCCTTGCTGGGACTGCTCTTTCTCTTTGCGGTGTTTCACACCATCCACAAGGGGCCGGGCGATGCCGAGCAGTCCCGGCAAGCGGGAGGAGCTGCCTGAATGGAGACCCTCTGGTTTGCCATCGTGGCGCTGATGCTGGCCGTGTACGTCGTCCTGGACGGCTTTGATTTCGGCACGGGCATCGTCTACCTGTTCGTCGCCCGCACGGACGCCGAACGACGGACCGTGCTGCACGCCATCGAACCGGTTTGGGATGGAAACGAGGTGTGGCTGATCGCGGGCGGCGGCCTGCTGTTTCTCGCTTTCCCCCGGGCCTACGCAGCGGGGTTCAGCGGCTTTTACCTGGCGCTCATCATGGTGCTCTGGCTGCTGATCCTGCGCGGGGTGTCGCTCGGCTTGCGATCGCACCTGGAAAGCCCTCTGTGGCGGGAGTTCTGGGACAAGGTCTTTGCCCTGGCAAGCCTGCTGCTGGCGGTCGTGTTCGGCGCGGCGCTGGGTAATCTTATCCGCGGCGTGCCGCTGAATGCCGAGGGGTATTTCTTCACGGCCTTCTGGACTGACTTCAGGCCCGGTCCCGCGCCCGGTATCCTGGACTGGTACACGGTGCTGATGGGGGTGGAGGGGGCCGCCGTCCTCACCGTGCACGGCGCCAGCTATCTGGCCATGAAGACGGTGGACGAGGTGCAACGGCGCGCCCGACTGGTTGCCGAGCTGGGCCTCTGGGTCATCGCGGCGCTCACGGTGGCTGCGATCCTGGCCATCCCTGTGATACAGCCAGGCCTGCGCCGCAATTACGACGCGCACCCGATCGGGTATCTCTTGCCGCTGATCGCCCTGGGGGCGCTGGCCGGCCTGTTCTATTGTCGGCGCCGCCAACAGGATATAGCGGCCTTCCTGGCCTCGAGCCTCTTGATTCTCGGCTTGCTGGGGAGCACGGCCTGGGGACTGTTTCCGAATCTGCTGATTTCCTCCGTGGATCCTGCCTACAGCCTGACGGTCGCAAATGCGGCTGCGTCCCCCGCCGGCTTGCGGGCGGCATTCGCCTGGTTCATCGTCGGCTTCAGCCTGGTCGTAGCCTATTCCCTGTATATCTACCGCTCATTTTGGGGGAAAGTGGAGGCGCCTTCCGGAGACTACGGCGAGTATTGACGGAGTCCTTTTCCGACTCAGGCGAGGGGCTCAATGCATGGCGGAGGCATCCATCGCCTTGACCAGTTGTGCATTGTCCCGGTAGTCGATGGGCATGTCCACGAGCGCAGGCCCGTCGCAGGCGAGGGCTTTTTTCAACGTGGGGATGATCTGACCCGGCTCGTCGATCCGGAAAGACGCGGCCCCGAACGCCTCGCCCAGCTTGACGAAATCAGGATCACTGAAGGTCGCGCCGAAGGTCCGGCCGTAGTCCCGCTTCTGGAGGGTCTGGATCAGATTATAACCTCCATCCCGCCAGATGACGTGGACGATGGGCAGCTTCAACCGGACCGCCGTCTCTAATTCCATACAGGTCATCAGGAACGATCCATCGCCTGAAATCGAGACGACTTTGCGCCCGGGCCTGGCCAGGGCCGAGCCGATCGCCCAGGGCAGGGCCACCCCCATCGTCTGATGTCCCATGCTGAGCAGGAGGTGGCGCGGCTCGTAGCAGAAGAAGTACCGGGCCACCCAGATCTCATGCGCGCCCACGTCGCAGGTGACCGTCACGTCATCCCCGAGCGTCTGCCGCAGGTCGTGGATGAACCGCAGCGGATGGACCGGCGAGCCGGACAGGCCCGCGCCGCGGGCCTGCTCGTCGAGGAGGACCTTGCGGGCCTTGGCCACTTCCTCCCATTCCTCTGCCGCCGACAGGCGCAGCCGCTCCGAGAGGGCATCCAAGTTGCGGGCAATGTCTCCCGCCAGCTCCACAGCCGGACGGTACGCGCGATCCAAACCAGCCTGATTCTCGTCCACGTGGATGATTTGGGCCTGTCCGGACACATTCCACGCCGTGGGGTCATATTCGACCCGGTCGTAGCCAACCGTCAGGATGACGTCGGCTTTCTGGAGCACGAGATCGCCCGGTTGGTTGCGGACATAGCCGACGCGGCCTACGAATCGCTCGACCAGATCGCGGGGAACGACCCCGGCCGCCTCGAAGGTACTGATGACCGGCAGGGCATGCTTGCGGATTAAACGGCGGACCGAAGCCGCCGCCGCTGGTTGGCTGGCGCTGACGCCCAGCAGGATCACTGGAAACTTGGCGCCGTTCAGGAGCACCGAAGCCCGCTCCAGGGCATCAGCGGAGGCAGGACCTAATTGCGGGGGTTCGATGGCCGTAATCGGCTTGGCGGTCACGGCAGACTGGGACACATCCACTGGCACCGAGATGTGGACGGCGCCGGGCCGCGACCAGGCGGCGATGCGGAAGGCATTGACGACGATCTCCGGGATGCTGTTGGGCTCCTCGACCTCGATGCTCCACTTCGTGATCGGCGCAAAGAGGCTTACCGAGTCCAGATTCATGTGACTCTGCTTAAAGCGCATCGCTCGCGAGACTTGGCCAGTGATAATGACCAGCGGGTCCCGATCCTCCGTGGCCGTGGCGACGCCGCAGACCGCGTTGATGAGTCCGGGGCCGGAGGTGGTCAGGACCACGCCTGGTTTCCCGGTGATGCGTCCCCAGGCTTGGGCCATAAAGGCGGCGCCCGTCTCGTGCCGGCAGGTGATGAAGGTCGGGCCGTAGTCCGCCAGTACGTCCAAGATCGGCAAGGCGGCGCCGCCGGGCACGCCGAAGATATACTCGACCCCTTGGGCTTCCAGGGATTGGACCAGTAGCTCGGCACCATTTTTCGCCGGCTTGATCTGGGTCATCGCTATCTCTCGTGAGGGAATGACAGATTGGGGAGCCAAACTAGCAAAACCGAAGCCGATTCACAATCTTTCGGAAAAGAAAAGCCGCGGGATCTCAGGTGGCAGGATCGTCCTGACCGCCCACGGCTGGGGCCGGCCCCTTGTGTTGGCGTCGCTTGGCGGCAAGCTGTGGTTGCGGGGTTGTGATGAACCGAGCCAGCCCTTCCTGGTCCGACCGGTGGATGGCGGTGAAGCCGATGCCGACCTCGACTTCATTGTGCACCGTGGGCACCACACGGACGACCTGCCCCAGCACCGTATAGCCGAAGGGAGTGAGTTCATGTGACGGGATTCTCAGGTGGACGGAAGCCCCCAGCCAGAGGGGATAGGCCGTGGCCATCCGCAGTCCGCCCTTGCTGAGATCAAGGCAGGAGGCGGCCTCGATTTGCCCTTCGGCCGCCCAACTGCGGCGGCTGTCCTGGGACAAGAGTTTCCCGAAAAACCGTGCCGCAGTGCGGTACGGCAGCGCCCAATGCTCCGGCTCGGGAATGGTCAGGCTTCCCGTCGGGTTTCGGTCCGAGCTGCACAGGCTTCGATACGCCGGCTGCAACATCCAGTGTCTAAACCGTGGCAGGATCCCGTACTCGATCGGAAAAGACGCAGCCGTTCGCAGGTGGGCCCGACACTCCTGGACCGGCGGGCGCTGGCCGTGTCGGTTCCGGTCCGGTGCACTAGGGTCAGGTGGCTTGTGCGACATCATAACCAGCCGGGTCGGCGATCTCCAAGGGTCGGAAGTGCGATAAAGTCGTACAAGGCTGATAGCGGCCGGATCGCCAAGAAACTTGAGTTGAGATCATGCTGATCCACCGCAGCCCGACAAGGCCAGCCGGCATCCCTGTGACGCACGCTCAGCGGCAAGAGCGGAACCCCGTGATCCACGCGGTCTTTATGGTACAGAAGCAGAAGAGTAGAATCAACGTGGAGCCCCACGGGCTTATGTCCGTGGCGCCCCGACGGCGGTCACGATGCTCTCGGGGATGCTGTTGGGCTCCTCCCTCTTCTCCGACTACAGCCAGTGCGGCAGCGCCTTCTTCAGCCGGGGGTACAGCGGCGTCCACATTTTTCCGTCCACCAGCCGCTCCAGATTGTCTCCGCCGGCGCGCGCAGTCACGCCGGCCCGCTGGGCTTCGGCCGCCACCGCCAGCGCAATCCGGCGTGACACGCTTCTGATGTCCGCCAGCGGCGGGAGCAGCGGCGCGTCAGCATGGCTGAGGGCCGGCGAACTGTCCGCCAAGGCCAGGGACGCCGCCATGAACATCTCGTCCGTGATACGCCGCGCCCCCACGGCCATGATACCGAGCCCAAGGCCAGGGAAAATGTAGCTGTTGTTGCATTGCGGGATCGGGATGGTCCGGCCTCGATAGGTCACGTCGGCAAAGGGGCTGCCGGTGCCTACCAGGGCCTTGCCGTCCGTCCACGCGATCAGGTCCGCCGGCACGGCTTCGCACCGCGACGTCGGGTTCGACAGGGGAAAGATGATCGGGCGCGGCACGTGGCGGGCCATCTCGCGCACGATCGGTTCCGTAAAGGCTCCGGGGACCCCCGAGACCCCGATGAGAATGGTCGGGCGCACGTTCTTCACCACATCGGCTAAGGCAATGGTGTCCGATTGCGCCAGGGTCCAGCCGGAGAAGCGCTCGCGGGGCTGGATGAACTTCTCCTGAAAAGGCAGCAGACCGGTCAGCCCTTCGCGCAGAAGGCCGGGCCGGTCGACCAAAAAGAAGCGGGCCCGCGCCTCGGCTTCCGAGAGTCCTTCGCGCACCATGGCCGCGCAGATCTGCTCGCTGATCCCGCACCCGGCCGACCCGGCTCCCAGGACCGCAATCCGCTGATCGCGCAGCGGCGAGCCGGTGACCTTGACCGCCGCCAACAACGTCCCGGTCGTGACCGCCGCCGTGCCCTGGATGTCGTCGTTGAACGTGCAGAGTTTGTCACGGTATCTGTCCAGCAGCCGGCCCGCGTTGGCCTGGGCGAAGTCTTCCCATTGGAGCAGGACATGGGGGAATTGCCGGATCACGCCCTGCACGAAGGCTTCAATGAACTCGTCATAGTCCCGTCCCCGCACGCGCTCGTGGCGCCAGCCTGTGTAGAGGGGATCTCGCAGCGCGTCCTGGTTATTGGTGCCGACATCGAGCAGAATGGGGAGCGTGGCGGCGGGGTGGATGCCCCCGCAGAGGGTGTAGAGCGATAGTTTTCCGATCGGGATGCCCATCCCGCCCGCCCCCTGGTCTCCCAGGCCCAGGATCCGTTCCCCGTCGGTCACCACAATCACGTCGATGTGACGGTAGGTTGCGTTCGCCAGGACGGCATCCACCTCGTGCCGTTCCGGGTATGAGATGAACAGACCGCGCGGGTGGCGATAGATGTGGCTGAACTGGAGGCAGGCTTCCCCGACAGTGGGTGTGTAGATAATCGGCATCATGTCCTCGATGTGCTCCAGCATCAGCCGATAGAACAGCGTCTCGTTCTCATCCTGCAACGCGCGGAGAAAGATGTGCCGCTCAAGGTCCGAATCTTTGCGCCGGTAGGCCTCATAGGCCCGGGCTACCTGCAGCTCGATCGTGTCCACGTGGGGCGGCAGCAGGCCCAGGAGACTGAGGTCGCGCCGCTCCTCCTCGGTGAACGCCGTGCCTTGGTTGAAGAGGGGGTGGTCGAGCAGCAGTTGTCCGGTCAGGGGCACGGACCAAGTCTCTCGTCCGGTTTCTTCGTCTCGCGTGATGGTGAAGTCGATCATGGGTAAGCCGAGCCAGGTTGCGTGCAAGGTTTTAACAGAGCCGCCCCGCGATTCACAAGCGCGACGGCTCGGTTCTTCGTGACGAACCGGTCGATTTATGCTACCAATCACGTCATGTGGATTGTGAGCCACCGCGCCGGCAACGTGCCGCGTGAGGGAGGCTGGTGACCCAGCCCTCCGTGATCGGCTCGCCCTGGCGCGCCCTCGGCCACCGCAACTTTGCGCTCTTCTTTACCGGCCACGGTCTGTCGCTCTGCGGTACCTGGATGCAGTCCATGGCCCAGGCCTGGCTGATTTATCGGCTGACCGGGTCGCCGTTCCTGCTGGGCTTGGCCGAATTCCTGGCGCGGGGCCCGCTGCTGGCGTTCGGGCTGCTCGGCGGCCTACTGGCGGATCGCTGGCCTCGGCACCGTCTCATGTTCGTGACCCAGATGCTGCTACTCTGCCATGCCGGCGCCCTGGCCGTCCTGACCCTGAGCGGGGCCATCACAGTCAAATGGATTATGGGGCTGGCCTTCTTCCAGGGTGTGATCACGATCCTCGAAGTGCCGGTTCGCCAGTCCTTCTTCACCAGCCTCGTGCCGCGCGCAGATATCCCATCCGCCATCGGCCTGAACTCCTCGCTGTTCAATTCGGCGCGGATCATCGGACCGTCCATTGCCGGAGTCCTGGTCGGCACGGTGGGTGAAGGGATCTGTTTCTTGCTCAACGCCGTCAGCTTCGTTGTGGTCCTGGGGTGCCTGGCTGCGATGAAGATCGATGTCACGGAGCCGCGCGACGGGCAGGATGCGGTCGCGCTCCTCAAGGAAGGGCTGCGTTATGCCTGGCACACCCCGCACGTGCGGGCCGTGCTTGCCCTGGCCACCCTGCTGAGCGTGGCGGCCATGCCCTTCTCAACTCTCCTGCCGGTGTTTGCGGGCGACGTGCTGAAAAGCGGACCGGATGGCTTGGGCCTCCTGATGGCCGCGACGGGCATCGGCGCCTTGGCCGGGGCCCTGCGCCTGGCCAGGCGGCAGACCGTGCGGGGGCTTGGCGCCTCGATCGCGAGGGCGACGGCGCTCTTCGGCGGCAGCCTGATCGCCTTGGCTGCCAGCACCCATCTGTGGCTTTCGATGCTGGCGCTGGTTGCGGTCGGATTCGGCATGGTGAGCGCGCTCGCCGCCTGCAACACGCTGTTGCAATCCTTGGCCCCGGACCCGCTGCGCGGACGCGTCGTGAGCCTCTACGCAACGGCCTCGCTGGGCTGTACGGTCTTTGGCAGCCTCCTGGCCGGCTCCGCGGCGACGTATCTCGGAGCGCCGCTGGCCGTGGCGGCCGGCGGCGGCGTCACGCTGGTTGCGGCGGCCTGGTTCTGGAAGCAACTGCCGGCGATCCGTCGGCACATCCGCGAGAGCGGGCTCCTTTCTCCGGAGCCGGTGATCCCTTCATGAGCCGACGGAGACCACGGTCTTGCAACGCGGTCGCCAATCTCGTTAAGCTGGCAACCGTGGGCACCTACTTTCACCGCACGCCGCTCCGTCAGCGTTGCCCGGTGGTCGCGCTGGCGCTCCTTTTCCTCCCCGTATTGCTCTCGCTGGGCGGCTGCGCCGGTGTGACCTCGACTCTGTTCGGGGCCGGCGCGTCGACCGCGACGAGCAGCGGAGTGTCCTATACGATCGACAACATCGCTTACAAAACCTTGAACGTGCCCGTGGATGAGGTCGAGCAGGGCGCGCGGAACGTCCTCGGCAAGATGGAGTTCCCCGTGACGGCGGTTGAGCGGACCACCGCGGGGGTCAGCATCCTCGCCCAAAGCGCGAACGCCGCGCATGAGCTGGACATCGAAATCGATCTGGAGCGCTTAAGCCCGCAAGTGACCCGGATGCGCGTGGTCGCGAAGCGGGGGTTCTTTCTGAAGGACGCGGCGACCGCGGCCGAGATTATCCTACAAACAGCCAAGCTCCTGGAAAAGCAGGAACCGGCGGGAGCCGCTTCCAAGGGCGGCTCCTAGCTGACCGCCTGTTTCGTGATCTCTTTCGGGGACTCGCCCATGAATTTTTGCAGTCAATGCGGCGCGCCGGTCGGACTCAAGGTTCCCCCCGGCGACAATCTGCCCCGCTTCGTGTGCGACGCCTGCCGGGCCATCCATTACGTGAACCCCAAGGTCGTCGTCGGGTGCATTCCCGAATGGAAGGATCAGATCCTCCTGTGCCGCCGGGCGATCGAGCCGCGCACCGGTCTCTGGACCTTCCCCGCCGGTTTCATGGAAGCGGGGGAACATACGGAAGCGGCGGCGGCCAGGGAAACCCTGGAAGAAGCTCAAGCGGAAGTGGAGATCACCTCCCTCTACGCGGTCTTCAGCCTCCCGCACGTGAGCCAGGTCTACGTCATCTTCCGTGGGACCCTGCGCAAGTCTGAGTTCGGGGCCGGGAGCGAGAGCCTGGAGGTGCAGCTCTTCTCGCATGACCGGATTCCCTGGGACGCCTTGGCCTTCCCCGTGATCCACGAGGCCTTGACTCGCTATGTCCGGGACTTGCAGCAGGGCCGCTTTCAGGTCCACGTCGGGGTGATCCCGCGCATGCACGATGGATTTTGATGGGTCGTGATCGATGCTTCCCCCCTCCTCTGCTCCCCCTCCGCCCAATCCAACCGGCGGCAAGACCCTGATCGTGGACGCGACAGACCCGGGAGCTTACGCCAGGCCCAGCGCGGCTCTCAAGGATGCGGGTCCGGACGATCAAGTGTTCATCCGGCCCGGCCGGTACGAGGATAAGATTTTCATGACGGAGCGACCGATCCTGTTGATCGGCGCTGGACGGGATCACGTCTCGCTTTTCAGCCGCCGAGGCGGGCCGCTCTACCTCCAACGCGTACCCGGCGGCCGCATCGTAGGGATCACCTTCCGTTACGTCGGGAGCGACCAACATTCCGCGATAAACATTCTGGATTCCACCTGCACGATCACCGGTTGCCGCGCGACCGAGGGCATCCTTTCAGGAGTCGTCATCTATGGGCAGGATTGCCGGCCGACGCTGATCGACAACGAGGTCTGCCACAACCGCGAGTCCGGGATCTTCTCCTTTGCCGGCGCCCGCCCCTATCTGGCCCAGAACGAGTGCTACGGCAACCACCACTTCGGGCTCGCAGTCCGCGATCCGGGCACCCGCCCGGATTTAGTCCGCAACATCTGCCGCGAAAATCTGTTGAGCGGCATCCTGTTGTTCCATCACGCCGAAGCGCTGGTGCTGGAGAACACCTGCCGCGACAACATGCACTGGGGCCTCGTCACCACGCCCGAATGCCAGACCACTCCGCCGAGGGATCAATTGGCCCAGGCCAACACCCTTGAACCCAACCCGCGCGGGGCGGTGATGGTGACCGAGCAACCTTTATCCGAGATCGGCCGGTAAGAAACCGTGAAGCGTCAAGGCTCGCGTAAGGCGGGGGGTGCTGGCAAGACCTTTTTGAGCAGCCTGTAGAGGTTCTGGTCAGTATCTTGTTGCCATCGCTCTACGTCCGCAGTAGATTCCACAGATAACGAAGGTCAATCATGACCAGACCGGCCACGCATGCTGCGGACGAGTCCTCGATAGGCACATGCCTTTTCTGCAAATCCACGGGACCTTTCACCACCACTGAGCATGTAATTCCTGAGTCGTTGGGTAACGATGATCTGACGCTGCAAGGGGAGATATGTGACTCCTGCCAGAAATATTTTGGGAAAGAAGTTGAGCGAATCGCACTATCAAAAACGCCGCTAGCTTTTTGGCGGGCATTCCTTGGAATAAAAACGAAAAAGGGGCACTTGCCTTCGGTCGATCTATCTCAGCCCAGAAAGCAAACTGGATTTTTACCGTCTGTTCATCCGATTCATGACAACGTGGGATACACCTTCCACGATGACGGCTCAGCATCAGCGGACATCAATGATCCGCAAATGGTCCAGGACATTCGAGAAGGGAGGAAGACTTCATTTAGGTTAGTTATGACACCGAAGATGTTACATGTTCTTGGTCGGTTTTTGTGCAAGGTAGGGATTGAGTTGATTTGCACCACTGACCGTAGACGAGCTCGTTCTGCTGCACTCGCACGTGCAAGACACTATGCGCGATTTGGAGAGGTTGAAGGACTCTGGCCCATTTTTCAGTTTTCCACTGGTCGTCTCGCAGATTTGAAGCACAGCAAGCAGGAAGGGAATGAGGCTGTGGAAGAGGTTCTATGCTACTCATATGCGGTTCTAGACTTTGGCAATCGCTACCTCCTTTTTCGATTTACCATTGGCACCGACAATTGGGTTATATGCCTGAACGACCCATATCCCCACCCTGAGATAAGAAACGCATTCCCAGACTGCCACTTGAATTTGGTCTGGTATTCAAAGGGCCAGTTAGGTGATCGTAAAGAATCATCAAGATAGCTGTGGCGGGGGCTGGAGCGGACTTCCCCTACAGGATGCTCAAAAAGGTCATCCAACGAGGCCGCAGGTCGCGAGGACCCCGAGGCGTACTCTTGGGGGGTACGTTGAGGGGTTCGAGCGGCCGAGAACGAAGCTGGGGGCCTTTTTCAGCATCCTGTGAGCGCGGCGAGGACTTCCTGGGCGTGGGTTTCGACTCGGACGTTCGGGAAGATGGCCTTGAGGTGGCCGGTCGCATTGATGACGAAGGTGCGGCGTCTCGGGCCGGCCAGACGGGCCAGAGCCGGCACCAACCCGATGACCGGCCAGGCCACCCCATAGGCTCGTTGCACCGTCCCGTCTTCGTCGCTGAGGAGGCGGAAGGGCAGGTTGAACTTTTTGCGGAAGTGCTGGTGCGAGGCCTGGCCATCGGCGCTCACTCCCAGGACCACTGCGCCGGCCTGCTCAACCGATGAGATAGAATCCCGAAACCCGCAGGCTTCCACGGTGCAGCCGGGAGTGTCATCCTTGGGATAAAAATAGAGGACTACCTGCTTGCCGCGCAGCCCGCGCAGCGACACAGGCTGGCCGGTTTCATCCGGCAAGGTGAAGTCCGGGGCTTCATCGCCAACCTTCAGTGTGGGCACCAGTTTCTCCTGATCAGCTTCAACATTATTCCGCTAATCGTAAAAGTTTCGCTGCCAGGCGTGCCGCGTAAGCTCTTCCAATAGCTTACCGCTCAGTTTTTGCCCGTCGGACCAGGCGCAGTTTGCCTGCACGTGCTTGCGAGTCCGCATGCCTGGGATCACCGTGCTGACGGCCGGATGGGCCAGGCAATAGCGCAGGGCCAGTTCCGGCAGCGTGCGGGCCTCGGGGCCGAGCAGTTGTTGCAACGGAGCCACATGGGCGGCGACTTGCGCCTTGCGGTCGCCTTTGAAGTAGTCGTTTCGCCAGTCCCCTTTCGGGAAGGTTGTCTCGGGCATGATCGTCCCGGTCAGGCCCCCTTCATCATAGGGACAGCGGGCCAGGACCCCGACGTCATGGCGAAGGCAGGCCGGCAGGAGCCGCCCGGCCGGAGACTGGTCGAAGATGTTGTAAATCACCTGCACCGCGTCGATGATCCCGCTCTCCACCAGACGGAGCGCCGAATCCGGCTCGTGGTCGTTGATCGAGACGCCGATCGCCCGGACTTTCCCCCGGGCCTTGAGCGTCCGTAACGTTTCCAGCCAACTCGGCTCTTCCATCCATTCGTCCCGCCAGACGTGCAATTGCTGGAGGTCGAGGCAGTCCAGCTTGAGGTTGCGCAGGCTCTGCTCCGTACAGTCCATGATGTAGGCGGAGGGGAAGGTGTCCGCAAGCCGATCGCTTGGCAAAGCCGGCCAATGCCCATTCTTCGGCGGGATCTTGCTGGCGACGTAGATCCGCTCCGATCTGGATCGGATCACCTGCCCCACAAGGATTTCGCTGTGCCCGTCTCCATAGACCAGGGCCGTGTCGATGAAGTTGACCCCGGCGTCGATCGCAGCGTGGAGGGCTGCAACCGACTCGTCGTCCTTCGCCCCGACCCACATACTGCCTCCGATCCCCCAGGCCCCGAAGCCGACTTCGGAGACCTGAATCCCTGTGTTCCCCAACCGGCGGTATTGCATCACACGCCTCCATACCAAACTTCGTTTGAGCCGCCCGCTTCGATCACATGCGGGCGGATAATTCTTTTGCCTCCAGTAAAATAAGCCGATGGTTCTCGGTCTTGGCGCCCCGGCTCCACTCTACATGGCCGCCGTGCCCGGTTCAACCGATTCCGGGGCCTGGGTGCCGAGGCGCGCGGAATCGAAAAGCCCTCGCGAAGTTGTCTGGATGACGGCTCGATGATAAGCTGGAAAGCGCAAACGTCGGACTGTAGAGGAAGTCAGGAAAAGATACGGTCCGGTCGAACCGGCACGGCGGGAAGAGCATTTCGGACGGTGAAATGGCCAAGGTTATCCTGAAATTCAATGAGACGGTGCTCAAGGAAATTCAGTTGGACCTGTCGCAACTGACCATCGGCCGAAAGCCCGACAACGATCTCGTCATCGATAGTCCGGCTGTCTCCGGGCATCACGCCAAGATCACGGAATTGCACGGGGCTTTCGTGCTCGAAGACCTGGGGAGCGCCGGCGGGACCGTCGTGAACGATCACAAGATAGTCAGGCAGCAATTGAAGTCCGGTGACCGCGTGATGATCGGAAAGCACGTGCTCGACTATCATGACGAGGTCAAGCACCATCCTCCCCCTCCGTCGCCGAGGCTCTTGGATTCGGAGAAGACCTTCAGCAAGCCGGCGGTGCCGGAACCTCCCGCGCAACCAGAGTTTCCCAAGGTGGAAGAGCCGGTGATGGTCGGACAGTCTCTGCTCGACGATCGAGCGGAGCCGGAGAGGCCTGCCGCCACCCTGCCGCCGGAGCCGCCGGATTCGGAGAAGACCTTCAACAAGCCGGCGGTGCCGGAACCTCCCGCGCCGTCAGCGCTACACAAGGAGGAAGAGGCACAGACTGAGGAGCCCAAGCCCAAAGAGCGTTTCGGGGTGTTGCAGATCGTGGAGGGCCGTACCGACCGGAAGGAATATCCGCTCGCTGGACGCATGGCCATCATCGGCGCGCAACCGGGCGCGACGGTCAAGCTCAGGGGGTGGTTGGCACCCAAGACCGCGGCGCTGATCAGCCGCCGGCACGACGAATACTCCGTGAGCCTGTCGAAGGAGGGCAAGGACGTTCGGCTCAACGGCCTGCCGATCCAGGGCCGCGTGAATTTGAATGACGGCGACCTGTTGGAAGTCGCCGGCGTGAAGATGTACTTTTATCTGAAAGAGTAGCCAATTAAGAGAGACGAGCAGGGCCTCGACCACTGCCGCTCTGCCTTGACAGATGACCCAGGAAGACCTAACCTTCGCGGCATCGGAGCTACTCATGACACAGGTCGCCGGCTGATGGAACTACGAGCGTACCCTCGCATCCAGATCGAAATGCCCGTGTCGTTTTCACTCCACGAGATCGAGGGACGATCGGAAGGGACCCTCTACAACCTTTCCATGGGAGGCTGTGCGGTTGAAAGTGCGACGACGGTCCAAGCCGGGTCGCACATGGTCTTGTACCTTCACGCGCCCGGCGAGGAGACGCCCATCACCATCGATCTGGCTTCGATCCAACGAGCCAGCCGGCGCGAGTTTGGAGTCAAATTCGTCGTGGTCCAACCTCAAGAGAGGAGGCGGTTGGAGCAATTGGTTCAGAAGCGGTTGAAGCAATCCTCCTCAGCGTCCTAGCCTCGGAAGTTTTCCTCGCACCGATCCTGCTGTAACATCAGGCACCCCCTCCGCTTTTTGCCAGCCATGGTGCCCTCTGTAATGCAGACGCCCAGGGACCGATCATCCAGAAGGCAGTCAAGAATCGGTACGGTCCTCCGATAAAGGAAGGGGGAGAGGCAACCCGGCTTTTCCCAGGGACCAAACCTTACTCACCGAGGGAGCGGTACAGGTGGGATGCTTCGAGAACCTTGCTGTCGGAGACGGGGCTCTTCAGTGACCGGAGCCGCGCTGCTCAAAGCACCGCCGATGATTGACGTGACAACATGTTAGAACTACGCACGAGCCAACGTGTTCAAGCTGACTTGCCCGTGTCGTTTGCAACCTACGACATCAATGGGCTGCGGGAGGGGGCCCTGTACAATCTCTCGAAGCATGGCTGCGCGGTAGAAAGCCCGACGACGGTCGAAGTCGGATCCCACGCGGCTTTGTACATTCATGCCCCCGGCGAGGAGTCTCCCATCGTCATCGAACTGGCATCGATCCAACGGGCCAGCCGGCGGGAATTTGGCGCGAAGTTTCTTTTAATCCAGTCTCATGAGAGGAAGCGGCTGGAGCAATTGGTCCAGAAGCTATTGAGGGGCTCGGCCCAAGCGCCCAGTCTGGAAACCTCCCGTAGTTCCGATCCTTCCACAGAACAGGTAGCCCTCGGCGGACCAAACAGAAAGGCCCTGGCCGGATAACGGCCAAGGCCTTACAGTTCGCTCACTTACAATCGATTAAAGAGGTTGGTTGCGGGGGAGGGATTTGAACCCTCGACCTTTGGGTTATGCATACCGCTACGGCTTTCGCCGCCCGGCCTGAGCCGGTTCGTGGTCTGGACTTTCTCTTCACCCTCGGCCGGCTTTGCCGCCGTTAGGGTGCCTGCCGTTAAGTCTCTACACCTTCCCTGACGGCTTCACAACCGACAGGGCTTGGCTCGGGGTTACCCCACCAACGGCTTCCCCGAATTTGACAGGTTGTCGCGCAGGAGTTTCCTTCTGCGCAGCCCATTGCTGAATCAGCTTGAGGTGTTTGGCTGATTCAGCGGAATCGAGCCCAACGAGCTACCAGACTGCTCCACCCCGCGGGCGGATACTAACAACTGGGGCGGCCCGAAGTCAAGGTAACCACGATCGTTGATTTCCGTTCTGCCGCATGTTACAGCAGCGCCATGCGTCTTGTGTTCATGGGAACGCCGGAGTTCGCGGTGCCCTCGCTGGAGGCGTTGCTGCGCGCGGACGATTCTGACAACTGGACAGTCGTCGGGGTCGTCACGCAGCCGGACCGGCCGAAGGGGCGTGGGCAAGAGCTAGCCGTCTCGCCTGTCAAGCAGGTCTGCCTGCGGGAAAGCCTACCGCTCTTGCAGCCGGTCAAGATGAAGGACCCCACTTTCCTGGACGCGCTGCGGGCCTGGCGGCCGGACCTGATCGCGGTAGCTGCTTTCGGACGCATTCTCACACCCACGATCCTCGCCATTCCTCCCAAGGGCTGCATCAATGTCCATGCCTCGCTGCTCCCGAAATACCGGGGAGCCGGGCCGATCCAGTGGGCCATCATCCACGGCGAACGGGAAACGGGCATCACGACCATGCTGATGGATGAAGGGATGGACACAGGGGCCATTCTCCTTCAGGAAACAGTCGCGATTCTGCCGGATGACACGGCCGGCTCCCTCTCGGTCCGATTGGCGGGAGCGGGAGGAAGGTTGCTGGTTGAGACCCTCCGCCGTCTCCGGGCGGGAACCCTGGTCCCTCGCCCACAAGACCATTCCCAAGCCACCCTGGCGCCCCTCCTGAAAAAAGAAGACGGCTTGATTGATTGGACGCTGGAAGCAGTCGCCATCGCCAACCGGGTCCGCGGGATGAGTCCCTGGCCAGGGGCGTACACCTATGCCAAGGGAGATCGCTGGCTCATCTGGCGCGCGTCAGCGCTCGACCAACCGGCGGGCGCAGCCCCGCCCGGGACGATCGTGGAAGTCAAGAAGGAGGGGCTGCTGGTGGCGACCGGCCGCGGCCTGCTGAGCATCGCTGAGTTCCAGCCGGCCAACAGCCGCCGGATGAACGTGGCCCAGTACCTGGCCGGCCATCCCCTGACGCCGGGACTAGTGCTCGGCGCCGGCCCGCAGGCTGTGGCGGCTGGTGAGGCATGAGGGACGTGAGCGGGGCCAGGTCTGTCGCGCTGGAAGCCCTGCTGACGATCGAGCGTAGCAAGGCCTTTGCCGATGAGGCGCTGGATCACTGCCTCCATCACGCCAACCTGGATGCGCGTGATCGGGCGTTGACCTTCGAACTGGTCTACGGCGTCCTCCGTCACCGGGCGACCATCGACTGGCGCCTGGGTCTGGTTGCGGACCGGCCGCTTGAACGGCTTCCGCTCCCGGTCATGACGGCGCTGCGGCTGGCCACCTACCAGTTGCTCTACTTGCAGAAGATTCCCCCGTCGGCGGCGGTGCACGAATCGGTGGCTCTCGTCAAGCCGGTACAGGCACGGACGCGGACGAGCGGACAAGCAAAGGGAAAAGATTGGAGCGGCTTCGTGAACGCGGTGCTCCGCGCGCTGATTCGAGCGCCGACGCCTCCCTGGCCCGACCCAGGCCTTGATCCGGTCCGGTCCCTGTCCACCCGCTTTTCCTGTCCCCCCTGGCTGACCGAGCGATGGGTGAAACGGTTCGGCCTCGACAGAGCTGAAGCACTCTGCCGTGCCACCCTGATGGTTCCGCCGCTGACCGTTCGAGCCAATACCCTGGGCGTGACCCGTGAAACCTTAGCTGCCGGTCTGGCCGGAGACGGCCATGCCGTGGAGGCCGCTGCGGTCAGCCCGGTCGGGTTGGTCCTGCAAAAATGCGGGTCCGTAGCGGAGCTGCGACAGTTTCGCGACGGCCTGTTTTACGTGGAGGATGAGGCGGGACAACTGGTTGCGTCCCTCCTGGACCCTCAACCGGGTGAACGGATCCTGGACGCCTGCGCCGCGCCGGGCGGCAAAGCGACGCACCTGGCGGCCCTGATGCGGGATCGCGGCGAGATCATCGCCTTGGACCACAGCCCCAGGCGCCTCCGTGCGCTGCAAGAGAACTGTCGGCGGCTCGGCATCACCATCGTCACCCCCGTCGCAGCCGATGCCGCCGAGGACCTCACGCCGTCGGTTGATCGGACGGCCAATCGACCGTTAGCCCGGCTGCTCGACCGGCCGTTTGATCGCATTCTTCTGGATGCACCCTGCTCAGGCCTGGGCGTGCTCCGCCGGCATCCGGAAGGCAAGTGGCAGAAGGAGGAGCGTGAGCTGGGGTCCCATCAGCTCCGGCAGCGACGGCTGTTGGAACGGGTCAGCCGCCTCTTGCGGCCTGGCGGAGTGTTAGTCTATAGTACCTGCTCCACCGAACCTGATGAGAACGAAGATGTGGTCGAGTATTTCTGTAAGCAACACGCGGAGTTCCGGCGGGAGGCGGTCGCGCCTTGGTTGCCGGAAGCCGGGCATGCCCTCATGACCGCCCAGGGGTATTTCTCGACCCTATTCAATGCCCATTCGATGGATGTCTTTTTTGCCGCCCGGCTCCGAAAGGCCGACCTGTGATGACGCGCCCAAGCCTGCGCATCGCTCCGTCCATTCTCTCCGCTGACTTTGCCCGCCTTGCGGAGGAAGTCACGCGCGTGGAATCGGCGGGCGCCGACCTGCTGCACATTGACGTCATGGACGGGCACTTCGTTCCGAACCTCACCGTCGGGCCGCCGATTGTCGAAGCTCTCCGCAAGGTCACGAGACTGCCCCTCGACGTGCACCTGATGATGACGAATCCAGATGCCTTCATCCCGGAATTTGCCGATGCTGGAGCCGACTACTTGACGGTCCACGTGGAGGCCTCCCCGCATCTGCACCGTACAGTGCAGGCCATCAAGGAGCGGGGCGTCAAGGCGGGGGTAACCCTCAACCCGGCCACGTCGCTCACGACCGTGGAGGAGATCATCACGGACGCGGACCTGTTGCTGGTGATGTCCGTGAACCCGGGATTCGGCGGCCAGCACTTTATCGCCTCCGTCCTCAGCAAGATCGCGCAGGCCCGCCAGTTGATCGATCGCAGCGGGAGCCGTGCCGCCCTGGAAGTAGACGGCGGCGTCAAGGTGGACAATGCGGCCCGGATCATCCAGGCCGGGGCCGACATTCTGGTGTCCGGCTCAGCCATCTTTTCGAGCCCCGACTACGGCCGGACGATCAAGGCGCTGCGGGAAGCCGGCCAGGCGACGAGCAAGCCGACGCCGAACCTACGAGCTGGCCAGGCGCGTCGACGATAGGCAGCCCAGGGCACACCGGTGGACACGTCCTCTCTCATTGACAGCCTGCACCCGCTGGAGATCAAGGTCCTCACCGCGCTGCGCGAGCACCATGCGGCCGCCCCTTCCGGCGCCCTGCGGGAAGATGAGATCGCTCAATCAGCCTTGCTTGAGACCGCCCAGGTCAGCATGGCCATGGGGTGGCTGCTCGCCAAGACGCTTGCCCGCGTTCAGCAGGAGACGGTCACCCCCATCGCATCCCTGACCAAGATCGGCGAACGCTACTTTGAAAAGTACTCCCCGGTGGAGCGGATCCTGTCGGCTGTCCGAGCCGCCGCGCAGACCGGCAAGCGCCTCACAATCCAGGACATTCAGGCTCATGAGGGGCTGGAGGCCACCGAGACGAGCCGCGCCGTCGGCGCCCTCAAAAAAGAGGGAGCGATCCGGATCGTGGCGGGAGGTTGTGTGGAGGCGACCGGTGCCCCCAGCCACACGGCTGAGTCGTTGCGGGCGCTCTTGAAACAGTTGCGCGGGACGAGACGGGAGCTGAAGGCCATTCCGGAGCCGCTGCGCCCGGTGGTTGAGCAGTATGCGGTCAAACGCGGCAACACCAACGAGCCCTTCCGAATCGACGACCACGTCGATCGCTGGTATGCCCTGACCCCGGAAGGGAAGAGCGTGGCCGACCTCCTCGCCCAACAGAGGCCTTCGGACGAAGTCTCCCAGCTCACGCCGGAGCTGCTCAAGGACGGAAGCTGGCGCAGCAAGCGGTTTCGCAAATACACGATCAGCCTGCGACCGCCGCGCCTGGCGGCCGGCAAGCGCCATCCCTATCGCGAGTTTCTGGACCTGGTCAAGCAGAAACTGGTCGGGATGGGATTTCAGGAGATGCGCGGGTCGCTGGTCGAGACCGAATTCTGGAACATGGATGCCCTCTACATGCCCCAGTTCCATCCGGCCCGGGCCATCCACGACGTCTATTATGTGAAAGAGCCGACCCACGCGCGCGCCATCGCCGAGCCCTTTCTGTCGCGGGTGGCGGATGTCCACAAGGACGGGAGCAAGACCGGTTCCGCCGGATGGGGCTATAACTACGATCGCGGTCGGGCACGCCGCTTGATCCTGCGGAGCCAGGGGACGGCAGTCTCGGCACGCCGTCTGGCGTCGGCTCCCCAGGTGCCGGGCAAGTATTTCTCCATCGCGCGCTGTTTCCGCTACGATGCGGTGGATGCGACCCACGCCTGTGATTTCTTTCAGGTGGAGGGGATCGTGCTGGGGCCGGACATTAATTTTCGCACGCTGCTGGGTCTTCTGAATCTGTTTGCGCAGGAAATGGCGCAGGCCAAGGAAAGCCGCTTCCTGCCGGCTTACTTTCCCTTTACCGAGCCCTCGGTCGAGTTGCACGTCCGCCACCCGAGGCTGGGCTGGATGGAACTGGGAGGCGCCGGCCTCTTTCGCCCGGAGGTGACCCTGCCGCTGGGGATCGACGTGCCCGTGATCGCGTGGGGGCTCGGTCTGGACCGAATGGCGATGGTGGCCCTGGGCATTCACGACATCCGCGACCTCTTCTCCACCGACCTGGAGCTGATCCGAACCACGCGGGGGCATTTCTAAGAATCGTGACGGGTGACACGTGACGAGTGACAGGCGGAAAGAACCTTTCACATCTTCATCAAGATTCCGTTTGACTTGTCACGCGTCACACGTCACTTGTCACGCATAAGAAGATGCCGACCATCTCGATCAACCTGAAAGACTTCGAGCAGCTCCTGGGCCGGGAAGCCCTCGGCGACCGGCCGGTCACGACGGCTCAGCTTGAGGCGTGGTTGCCCTTGGTAAAGGGGGAGCTGAAAGACCATGAATCGGAGAACGGCGAGGTGCGGATCGAGCTGCAGGACAGTAACCGTCCTGATCTCTGGTCCTGCGAAGGGATCGCGCGGCAAATCCGGATCAAGCTGACAGGGGCCTCGTCCTCCTACCCATTTTTCAAGGGTACCCAGCCCTCGAAACGCCGCCTCAAAGTCGCCCCCGGCCTGGAGCGGGTCCGGCCCTACGTCGCGGCCTGCACGGCGACCGGCTATCCGGTGACCGAAGCCGGGCTGGCGCAGCTCCTTCAGGTGCAGGAAAAGCTCGCCGACATCTTCGGCCGGAAGCGGCATACCGTCTCGATCGGCCTGTACCGTCTGCCGGCGATCGTGTTCCCGGTCTACTACGACTTGGTCAAGCCGGACGACGCCCGATTCACGCCCCTGGGGTTCGAGGAGAAGATGTCGTTGCGCGAAATCCTGGCCGTGCATCCCAAGGGGCTGGAGTACGGGTCGCTCATCGCTGGGCACGACCGCCTTCCGCTCTTGCGTGACGAGGAAGGGCAGGTGCTCTCGCTCCCGCCGGTCATCAACAGCCGCGAGATCGGGGAAGTGCGCGTGGGCGATCAGGATCTCTTCGTGGAGGTCACCGGCACCGATCTGCTGATGGTGCTCCTGACCGTGAACATCCTGGCGGTCAACCTGGCGGATCGCGGGGCGGCTGTCAAGGCGGTGGAGGCGCTCTATCCCTACGCCACACCCCTGGGCAAGTCGCTCCGGACCCCGCTCGATTTCGGCAAGGCGCGCACCATCCCGCTCAAGACCATCGAAACTGCATTGGGCCAGACCATAAAAGCCGAGCAGGTCCGTGAAACCCTGCTTGCCTACGGCTATGAGGTGACCTCGTCCCGCGACCAGGTCGCGGTCAAGCTCCCTCCCTACCGGAATGACTGCATGCACGCGGTGGATGTGGTGGAGGACGTGGCGATCAGCCTCGGCTACGGGGAGTTTACCCCGGTCATGCCGTCCCAGTTCACGGTCGGCGGCCTCTCCCGCGTGGAGCAACTGTCCGATCGTGTTCGCGACTTGATGGTCGGCATCGGCTTTCAGGAAATCATCTCAAACGTCATGGCATCCCGGCCGGAGCTGATCGACCGCATGCGCCTCGCCGGCCGCGAAGAGGATCGCGTGGTCGAGGTGGACAACCCCATGACCCAGACCTATGCCTGCTTGAGGCAGAGCGTTATCCCGTCCCTCCTGCGGGTGGAGGCGGCCTCCGCTCGCTCGTTCTATCCGCACCGGCTCTTCGAGGTCGGCGAGGTCGCGCTGGTCGATCCGACGGCGGAGGTGGGCTCCAGGACTGTGACGCTGCTGGCAGCCCTGATCGCCCACGCCAGCGCGAACTTTTCGGAAATCCACTCTTGCTTGGACCTGCTCCTCTATTATCTGGGCTGCCAGTACCGGCTGGAGCCGATCTCCCATCCCTCATTCCTGGAAGGGCGGGCCGGACGGATCACCGTCCAGGGCCAGCCGCTTGGCTTGATCGGGGAACTGCACCCGGAAGTGCTGGAACAGTGGCAAGTGACGACGCCGGCGGTGGCGTTCGAGCTGGAGGTGGATCGACTGGCGGGAGAGAATGTCGCAAAGTCGTAAAGTCTGAAAGTCTTCAAGTCCTGAAGAGAGATTTGGACTTTAGGACTTTCAGACCTGCTGACTTTCGGACTGATTAAGCTGCGGCGTGTTTCGCCAAGGCTGCGAGTTGCTCGAAGCCCGCCGGGTCCTTGATGGCCATATCCGACAATACCTTGCGGTCCAGCAGGACGTTTGCCTTTTTCAGCGCGTTCATGAACCGGCTGTACGTGAGCCCGTGCGACCGCACCGCCGCGCTGATCCTGGCTATCCACAAACGGCGGAAGTTGCGTTTGCGTTTCCGCCGCTCGACGTAGGCATAGGTCTGACCTTTATCCACGGACTCCGTCGCGCTGCGGAACAACCGGCTCTTCGCCCCGTACTGACCCTTGGCAAGCTTCAGCCGTTTCTTTCTTCTCTGCCTGGTCTTCGGACCGCCCTTTACGCGTGGCATTCTTTTTCTCCTAGGCTAGAGGCAAGAGGCTAGTGGCTAGAGGCGGGGGATCGTCCTCCCCTTGCCCCTTGCCTCTCACCGCTCGCCGTTCCTGGTTAGTTATACGGTAACAGCCGGCGCACCGACAGGGTCATGGTCGGGTCGACGGTCGAGGCCCCCTTCAGCCGCCGCTTCCGATCCCGGTGCTTACTGGTCAGGATATGCCGCCGACCGGCCTTGCGCCGCATCAGCTTGCCGCTGCCGGTCCGACGAAACCGCTTGCGCGCCCCGCTGTGAGATTTCAGTTTCATGCCTGCCATGTCTCTTGCTCCTTCTCTAGCTGAAAGCTGTCTGCTGATGGTGGTTAGCTCTTGGGGGCCACGATCATGATCAGGCTGCGTCCTTCCATGCGGGGCGCGTACTCGATCGACCCGGAGTCAGCCAGTTCCGCGATCACCGTGTTCATCACCGCTCGCCCCATCTCCTGGTTGGCCATCTCCCGCCCGCGGAAGGTGACCGTGACCTTGGTTTTGTTGCCCTCCGCCAGGAACCCCTTCACTTGGCGGACCTTGATCTCCAGGTCGTGTTTGTCGGTCCTGGGCCGCAACTTGATTTCCTTGACCTGCGTCGATTTCTGGTGCCGCCGGCTCTGGTGCTCCTTTTTCTGGAGCTCGTACTTGTACTTCCCGTAATCCATGATCCGGCAGACGGGCGGCTGCGACGTCGGCGCGACTTCCACCAAGTCATAGCCCGATTCTTGAGCTTTCCGGAAGGCATCCGGTGTGGGCAGAATGCCCAATTGCTCGCCCTCAGGCCCGATCACGCGCACTTCCCTTACCCGGATTTCCCGATTCACGCGCAGTTTGGGGACGATATCGCACCTCCCGATGAAAGGGTTGTTATGCTGACATGCCCTTCGCGATGTCCGCTCTGATCAGGTCGATGACTGCCATCGCCGGCATGCTCCCGAGGTTGGCGCCGCTGCGCCCGCGGACCGACAGGGTGCCGGCCTGCAACTCGCGGTCGCCCACCACGATCATAAAGGGGACCTTGGCCTTCTCCGCTTCACGAATCTTGAACCCCACCTTTTCATTGCGCAGGTCCGCTTCCGCCCGGAATCCTGCGGCGGTGAATTGCGCCGTGACGGTTTCGGCATAGTCCCGCTGCTTGTCGGTGATGTTGAGGACCTTCACCTGAACGGGCGCCAGCCAGGTGGGAAAGGCACCGGCATAATGTTCGATCAGAATGCCGAAAAAGCGCTCGATCGATCCCATGAGCGCCCGGTGAATCATGATCGGCCGGTGCGCCTTGCCGTCCTCGCCGGTATAGGCCAGCTCGAACCGCTCCGGGTTGTTGAAGTCAATTTGCACGGTGGAACATTGCCACGCGCGCCCCAACACATCCTTGATCTTGATGTCGATCTTGGGGCCGTAAAACACGCCTTCCCCCGGATCGATCCGGTAGGCCACTCCGCGGCTCTTGAGCGCGGCTTCCAGCGCCGCCGTGGCCTGCGCCCAGTTCTCCGGAGAGCCCACCGCTTTTTCCGGCATCGTGGAGACGTAGACCTCGAACTCCGAGAACCCGAAGGTCCGGAGCACGAAAAAGGTGAAGTCCAGCACGCGACTGACCTCGCCCTCGATCTGGTCGGGGCGGCAGAAGAGATGCGCATCATCCTGGGTAAATCCCCGCACCCGCAGCAAGCCGTGCAGGACGCCGGTCCGCTCGTAGCGATAGACCGTGCCCAGCTCCCCGTAGCGGATGGGCAGGTCCCGGTAGCTGCGGAGGTGGGATTTGTAGATCATGATGTGAAACGGGCAGTTCATCGGCTTGAGCTGGTACTCGCTGGCCTCGACCTTCATCGGGACGAACATGTTCTCCCGGTAATAGTCCACGTGCCCGCTCGTCTTCCAGAGGTCCAGGCGCGCGACGTGGGGCGAGTAGACCAGTTCGTAGCCTTGCTTGAGGTGTTGCTCCCGCCAGAAGTTCTCGATCAGGAGGCGGACCAGCGCGCCCTTCGGATGCCACAGGACTAATCCCGGCCCGATCTCATCCTGCATGGTGATCAGGTCCAGCTCTTTGCCCAGCTTGCGATGGTCCCGGCGCTTGATCTCTTCGAGCTTGGCCAGGTGGGCGTCCAGTTCGGCCTGCGTTGGGAACGAAGTGCCGTAGATTCGCTGGAGCATCGGGTTTCGCTCGTCGCCACGCCAGTAGGCTCCCGCGCTCGACAGGAGCTTCAGCGCTCTCACGGTCCCGGTGGAAGGTAGGTGCGGCCCCCGGCACAGATCGATGAAATTCCCCTGGCTGTAGAGGGACACCGTCTCATCCGGCAAGGACTCAATGATTTCCGCCTTGTACTGTTCACCGCGCTCCTTGAAAAACTCGACGGCCTTCAACCGCGGCATCTCCATCCGCTTGATCGGGTAGTTGGCTTGAATGATCGCGTGGGCGCGCGCTTCGATCTGTTGGAGATCGTCCGGCGTGAAAGGCCGTTCGAAGGCAAAATCGTAATAGAACCCGTCTTCGATAGCCGGCCCGATCGTGAGCTGCGCGGAGGGAAAGATGTCCTTGACCGCCTGGGCCATGATGTGGGCGCTGCTGTGGCGATAGACTTCCCTGCCCTCGGGCGACCGGAAGGTGAGCGGCTCCAGCGCCGCGTCTCCGGTCAGCGCCGTATCAAGGTCCATCGGTACGCCGTTGACCGTGGCGGCAAGCACGTCGGGGCTCAGGGCGCCCCCGGATCCGCACAAGGCTTCCCGGGCCGTGCATCCGGCCGGCACGTGACGCCGCACACCGTCCGGCAGCGTCACTTGAATCTGTTGTGTTCCGACCGGCATAGGCTCAAAAAATAAGAAAAGGCATCACCACCGCCCGAGGCGGTCCGATGCCCTGGCGGGATGGTAGGCGCGGACGGTCTTGAACCGTCGACCTCTACCGTGTCAAGGTAGCGCTCTCCCCCTGAGCTACGCGCCTATCGTCCGCGGCCATGCTAATATACGCCCGCCTATACTGTCAAGAATCAGAACCGAGGGTGGGAGAGCTTCTCTCAAGCTTTACGGGCTTTTCTGCGTGCGAGCGGGATGCGCAGTTCGGTGATTTTCTTTCGCAGGGTATTGCGGTTCATGCCCAGCAGGTGGGCGGCTTGGATCTGATTTCCGTTGGTCTCCTTGAGAACGGACGTGATCAGCGGTCGTTCGACCGCCCTGATCAGCATGGGGTGCAGGTTCCGAGCCGACCCGTTCTTCATGTCCTTCACGAAATCGCCGAGGCGAGACTCGAGATACCCCTCCACGCTTGACTCAGGAGCTGCCGCCTTGTGAGGGTGGCGGCTGCTGCCGTTGGCCACCGCCTTGAGGATGGGCGGGGCCTGGCGCAGCACCGAGCGAGATCCAGCCACGATGACCGTGCGCCTCGGGTCGACCGCGTTGTACACTTCGGCTAAGTCTTGCAGTTGCCCCCGTTTCGTCTCCACAATCACCCAGTCGAACGTGCGCTTCACGGCCGCCCGCGGGACGGACACAAAGTCTTTCGCGACGGTGATGGCGGCTCCCTTGAGGTCTTCCTTGAACTGCGCCTGGAGGTCAGGATCGGCGCTCAGCAGAAGCAGGCTGGAGACGGATGTCCGCATGGTCATGAAATCATGAAAGCATCGAGGACGAAGAGGGCGGGATTATCCTCCACAGGCCCGATGAAGTCAATCGGGAAATCATCTCAGTCGCTCTGGATAACGTGCAATGAAAATGCCAGCCCACAGAATTGCTCCGGGCCTTGCTATTTTGTAATCCGGCGGATCACGTCCCGAGCAAAAATCGATGCAGAGTGACGAAAGATGCTTCTTGAGCGAGAGCTTCTCATATCCATCTTGAGTCAGGCCAAGCCAACCGGGTGTCTGAACGACTCACATCTGTAAGAGGCAAGATCGAAATAGGGCTTGACATCGGGCCGGCGAAACCCGTATAAAGAATCCTCTCTATGTTCATTTCCTATCGGAATACTCAGAAATGAAAGTCTCTCTCAAGGCAACCTACGGAATTATGGCGGCTTTGGACCTAGCCCTGCAGAATGGGAGTGCTCCAATTCAAGCGAAAGCCATCGCCCGTCGACAAGCGATTCCCCTTCGGTTTCTTGAGCAAGTCCTGCACGCGATGAAGAAGGCCGGATTGGTGGACAGCCTCCGTGGAGCGCAGGGGGGCTATCTGCTGAACAAGCTGCCGGCGGAAATTTCACTGGCGGAGATTGTCGAAGCGTTGGATGGGTCCCTGTCTCCTGCGTCCGGCCGCAGGCCGGCCACGCGCCGGTTCAGGGAGCGTGAACGGCAGGAGTCTCTGCTCACCACCGTATGGGAGCAGGTACGGCAGGCGGAGCTCGGCGTCTTAACATCGGTCACGCTTCGGGAATTGGCCGAACGGCACCAGCAGCTCGATCAGCAGCGGACCTTGATGTATCACATTTGAAGAAGCCATAAGTTGTCAGCAATCAGCCTTCAGCGCTAAGCTGACCGCTGAAAGCTTCTGAGCCATATTACGAGGGTTCAATATGAGCATTTCCCGGACTACCCACCCACTCGAGATACAGACGAGGCCGATTCCAAGGGACATCATCGAGGAAATCGAGACCTTCGAGGGCGAGGCGCAACGGCTGCTCGCCGGCGATGTCTCCAGCGACCTCTTCAAGCCGTTCCGCCTGCAGCATGGGATCTACGGCCAGCGCCAGCCCGGAGTCCAGATGGTGCGGATCAAGATTCCGTTCGGCGGGCTCACGGCCAACCAGTTGCGGCGCATCGCCGAACTGGCCGACCGTTACACCACGGGCGTCGGTCACGTCACCACGCGCCAGGACATCCAGCTCCATTTCGCGCTGCTCAAGGATGTGGGGACGATCATGCGGGGGTTGGCCGAGGTGGGTCTCACCACGCGCGAGGCTTGCGCCAACACGGTACGGAACGTGACCGCCTGCCACCTGGCGGGGGTCTGCCAGGGCGAAGTCTTCGACGTGACGCCCTATGCCAAGACGGTCGCCCTGCACTTGCTTCGCAATCCGCTCAATCAAAGCCTGCCGCGGAAGTTCAAGATCGCCTTCTCCGGCTGCCGCCACGACTGTGCCCTGACCCCGATTCACGACATCGGGCTCCTGGCGGCCAAGCGGGAGGACGGAACGATCGGCTTCCGGATGGCCGTGGGCGGAGGACTCGGCTCGGCTCCCCGCATCGCCCAGGTCCTGCGGGAGTTCGTCCCGATGGATGAACTCCTCCCGACGATCGAGGCCGTAATCAAAGTCTTCGACACCCTCGGCAACCGGAAGAACCGCAACAAGGCCCGGATGAAATTCGTGATCGAGAAACTGGGGTTCGACGAATTCAAGCGGTGTTGGGAGGAGGCCTACGTGAGCATGGGCCATGCCCGACCCAACCATGCGCCGATCCGATTGCTCCAGCATCAGGATGAGCCGGTCTCCCTCATCATGCCGACATCGGGATTGGCCGGCGCTGCCGGCGGTGGGAACGGAGACGGCTCATCCGCGGGAGCTGCCGGAAACGGCCAGGCCTCACCCGAGACTCCCTATCAGATGTGGAAGCGGACCAATGTCGTACCGCAGAAACAGCCTGGGTACGTCGCGGCGGTCATCAAGCTTCAGATGGGAGACATGACGGCGGAGCAGATGTGCGGCATCGCCGATCTGGCGGAGGCCTACTCGAACGGCAATCTGAGGACCACCATCAACCAGAACGTGATCATCCGGTGGGTACCGGAGTCTCGCCTGGAAGAGTTCTACCGCGAGCTGGTTCCCCAGGGCCTCGCCGATCCGGGCGCCGAGCTGGTCGAGGACATCATCGCCTGCCCCGGCACGGATACCTGTGGGCTGGGCATCACGTCTTCAAAGGGGCTGGCGCGGGCCATGGCGGAGATCTTCCCGCCCGGGCGGGTGCCGGCGGATCTCAAGGATGTCAGCGTGAAAATCAGCGGTTGTCACAATTCCTGCGCCCAGCACCACATCGCGACAATCGGCCTGCACGGAGTCGGCAAGCGCATCGGGGACCATGTAGCGCCCCACTACGAGCTGCACCTGGGGGGCCAGGTGAACGGCACGGCCAAGATCGGCCAGATGACCGTGAAGCTGCCGTCCAAGAACGTGCCGGCGGCGGTCTCGCACCTGCTCACAGTCTATCGCCGCGACCGGCGGGTGGGCGAAACCCTCCCCTCGTTCATCACCAGGGCTGGCAAGGCCAAGCTCAAGGAAGAGCTGATCCCCTACACGATCGTGCCGACCTTCGAGGAGGACGCCACCTATTACTATGACTGGGAAGGCGAGGAAGAGTTCATTCTGGAAGACCTCGGCCCGGGCGAATGCGCAGGCGGGGCCCTGGAGATGATCGGCGACCGTATTCTGGAGGCGGAACAGGAACTGTACCAGGCCAAGCTGTTGGCGGAGAAACATCAGTATTCGGTGGCCGTGAACAAGGCTTACCGTTCGGTCCTGGCCGCCGCCAAGGCCCTGCTGGTCACCGAAGGACTCGACCCGGCGACGGATGCGGAAACCTTTACTGAGTTCGAGCGGCGCCTGGCGGAGAAGGGCTATGTGCCGGCTTCCTATCGCAACCTGGGCTCGCAGATCGGCGACTTGGGCCCGAAGCAGACGACGCCGGAGTTTGCCCTGGCCAAGATCGCCTTTGCCCGCGGCTTTGTGGAAGCCTGCAAGGCAGCCACGGAGCAGATCGGAAAGGACCTCAAGCTGAGCCAGGCGGGGACGACGGAAGGGACTGTGCAGAAGCCCACGCCCCAGCCGGTACCGGCCAAGGCTCAACCGGCTACCGAAGCGGCGGCCCCGGTCTATGATCTACGCGGCGTGGCCTGCCCTCTGAACTACGTGAAGACCAAGTTAAAGCTGGAAATGATGGACGCAGGCGAGCGGTTGGAGGTCTGGCTGGACGCGGGCGAGCCGATTAGGAACGTCCCGATGAGCCTGCGCAACGACGGCCACAAGATCCTGGCGGAAGAGCCCTTGGAGCCGGAGGCAGCGCATTTCAAAGTCCTGGTCGAGAAGGTCGAGGGCTAGGGGCAAGCGGCAAGGGGCTATAAGGGTTGCAGATACGCGATGAAAGACACTCAAACAGCAAGCCGGCCGTTGGACGAGGAATTGAAGGCGCTGAGCGACTCCTTCGAGTCCAAGCAGCCGCAAGAACTCTTAACCTATGCGCTGGAGCGCTACGCCTCCAGCATCATCCTGGCTTGCAGCTTCGGGGCGGAGGATGTGGCGCTGGTGGACATGATCTACCGGATCAATCCGCAGATCCCGCTCTTTTACCTGGACACGGATTTTCTCTTCAAGGAAACGCATGCGGTGAAAGACCGCATCGTGGCCACGTACGGGCTTTCCCCCGGCCAGGTGATCCAGGTCAAATCGCTGCTCACGCCGGAGCAGCAAGCTGCCCAGTATGGCGAGGCGCTCTGGGGCCGGCAGCCGGACCAGTGTTGCCAGTTGCGGAAGGTCGAGCCCCTGACCCGCATCCTCAGCGGCTATAACGCCTGGATCACCGGCATCCGGCGGGACCAGGCGCCGACCCGCGCGAACGCAGGTTTGGTGGAGTGGGACAAGAAATTCCAACTGGTCAAGTTCAACCCCCTGGCCCGCTGGAGCGCGACGGAGGTGTGGACCTATATCCGGCTGCACGAGGTCCCATACAACGAACTTCACGACCGAGGCTACCCCAGCATCGGCTGTACCCACTGCACGGCGCCGGTCAAGCCCGGCGAGGACCCCCGGTCCGGCCGTTGGCAAAACTTTGCAAAGACCGAGTGCGGGCTGCATAAGTAGAGCGTTCATCGTCACTCGTCATTCGTCACTCGTGTGGAAAGGTCTGAGACGCCCCTGTCCCGAATGACGGATGACGCATGACGAATGACGAACCCAGGGGGAAAGTGAAGAAGCTGGCCGTGATCGTGACGCGGGGGTCGTACAACAATCTGCTTCAGGCCTGCGAACTCGTCCGCATCGCTGCCGCGGCCGGGACGCAGGTGAGCGTACTGTTCCGGGATGAGGCAGCGGCCAAACTGACCAACGAGAAGGTGAAGGACCTGACGTTTTCCGAGGCCTACAAGGGTCGGGAGTCCAAAGTCCGGGATATGCTACGCGGACGCAAACGAGATCATCTGCCCACGATCCTGCGAGAGATCAAGGAAGCTGGCGACGTGAAGTTTTCCATCTGCCGCGACTCGCTTGAGTATTTCGAACTGACCGTCGAGCAGTTGCTTCCCGAGCTGGACGAAGTGCAGAAGGCCGAAGCCTTCTGGAAGGAAGAGATGGCGCAAGCGGACCAGGTGCTGACTTTCTGAGAAGAGCTTATGGCTCATGGCTGATGGCTTATGAAAGAATTCTCGGAATTTATCGCCAAGATCGGCAAGGGACAGAAAGCCAGCAAGGACCTCACCTGGGAGGAGGCCAAGCAGGCCATGCGTCTGCTCATCGAGGGCCAGGCTTCGCCGGCTCAGGTCGGAGCCTTTCTGCTGGCCATGCGCGTGAAGATGGAGTCGGTCGCCGAGCTGGCTGCGTTTACCGCGGTCGCGCGCGAATACGTGCCGCCCCTTCCTCTCCCGGCCAAGTTGGCTGTCGTTGATGTGCCGACCTACGCCGGGAAGCAGGACACCTTTCATGCGTCCGTGGGCGCGGCGGTCGTGGCGGCTGCCTGCGGCGCCACGATCCTGATGCACGGCTCCGAGGGTATCCCGGAGCGGCCCGGGACAGCCGTGGCCTTGGCCCGGCTGGGGGTCCCGACTGATCTGGAGTCCAAACGGGTGGCAGAAGAATTGGCCGCGAAGGGCTTGGCCTACCTCGACATCGCCCTGTACCATCCACCCGTGGCGCGCTTTCTGGAGTTGAGGCAGGAGCTGGGCGTGCGCAACTTCTTTCACCCGGTTGCCAAGTTGCTGAACCCGGCCCGTGCCGCATCGCAAGTCATCGGCCTCACCCATCCCGCCTATTTCGAGAAGATGGCCGAGGCCTTGAAAATGTTGGGTGGGCGCCGAGCGCTGATCGTAGGGGGCGTCGAAGGAGAACCGGAGCTCTCGATCGCCTCGGCCACCAGGCTGCTGGAGCTCAGGGACGAGCGGGTCTTCCCCTTGACCCTGCAACCCAAGGACTTCGGCCTGCCATTGGGCTCCTTTCAGGCGATGGCGGCCTTCTCCCCCTCGCAGGCCGGTCAAGAAGCCTCGTTGCTGCGGCGCATTCTGCAGAACGAGCTTCGCGGCAGCCAGAGGGACTGGGTGGTGCTGAACGCAGCCATGCTGCTCTATGCAGCCGGGAAGGCGTCCTCGATCTCGGCTTCCGTCCCCTTAGCCCAGCAGGCCATCGAGTCGGGGGCCGCGTCCCGCAAGCTGGCCGAGCTGGCAACGGCTGGAGAACCGGTTGGCACGGTGTTCACTAAGTCTTGAGTTATGAGTTGTGAGTTGTTGACCAGGAACTTAAAACTGATAACTAAAAACTGAAAACTTGATTATGAACCACCTCCGCCAACTCGAAGACCAGAGCGTCTATATCTTCCGGGAAGCGTACAAGAACTTCGATAACCTGGCCATGCTCTGGTCCATGGGCAAGGACTCGACGGTGCTCCTCTGGCTGGCGCGCAAGGCCTTCTTCGGCCATGTGCCGTTCCCGCTCCTCCACGTGGACACCAGCTACAAGATCCCGGCCATGATCGAGTACCGCGACCGGCTGGCCCGCGAGTGGCGCTTGAACCTGGTGATCGGCCAGAACAAGCAGGCCCTGGCGGAAGGGATGAACTCCTCGCTGGGACGCGTGACCTGCTGCACGGCGCTGAAGACCAACGCGCTCAAGATGCTCGTGGAGGAAAAAGGCTACACCGGCATCATTTTGGGAGTCAGGGCGGATGAGGAAGGCACCAGGGCGAAGGAGCGGTACTTCTCGCCGCGCGACAAGAACAACGAGTGGGACTTCCGCGAGCAGCCGCCGGAACTCTGGGACCAGTTCAAAACCACCTTCCCGGCAGGGACGCACATCCGCATCCATCCGCTGCTGGACTGGACCGAGATCAACATCTGGGAGTACATCAGGCAGGAGAATATCCCGTTTATGGACCTCTATCTGGACCGCGGGGATGGCACCCGCTACAGAAGCCTGGGCTGCGCCCCCTGCACCTTCCCGATCAAGTCCACCGCCAAGAGCGTCGATGACATCATCGAGGAGCTTCGCCACACGACCGTAGCTGAACGGGCCGGCCGCGCCCAGGACGAGGGACGTGGGATGGAGCTTTTGCGCAAAGACGGATACATGTGAGTGGAGCAACACTGAACGATAAACGCAGAATGGCTTTGAGTGAACAGCTTACGAGTTGTCGGTCATCAGTTGTCAGTCTTCAGTTCTTGAAAATTCTGAAACTGAGAACTGCCAGCTGAAAACTGTTAACTCATGCCATTAATGACTGACGACATTCGCCGTTCAGCATTCTGATTATGAGCACTACGCAGGCCAAGCCGACAGAAACCCTGAACATCGTCATCGTGGGGCACGTGGACCACGGCAAGTCCACCCTGCTGGGTCGCCTCTACGCGGACACGGGCTCGCTCCAGGATGGGAAGCTGGAGAAGGTCCAGGCCATCTGCCGCCAGCAGGGCAAGGAGTTCGAGTATGCCTTCCTGTTCGACGCTTTTTTGGAAGAACAAGAACAGGGCATCACAATCGACACGGCGCGGACGTTCTTCAAGTGGAACCAGCGGCAGTACATTATCATCGACGCCCCGGGACACAAGGAATTCCTCAAGAACATGGTTTCCGGCGCGGCGCGGGCCGAGGCGGCGCTCCTGCTGATCGATGCGCTGGAAGGTGTGAAGGAGCAGTCCAAGAAGCACGGGTATCTCCTCTCGCTGTTGGGCGTTAAGCAGGTGGCGGTCATCGTGAACAAGATGGACCTAGTCGGCTACCGTCAGGATGTCTTCGAGGCGATCGAGAAAGAATATCGGGAGTTCCTGACCCAGTTGAAGGTCACGCCGGAGCGGGTCATTCCGGTCAGCGCGAAGTTGGGGGACAACATTGCCGGACCCAGCGGTATGATGCCGTGGTACCACGGTCCCACCGTGCTTGACCAGCTCGAGCTGTTCCGGAAGGAGACGGCCCGTTCCGAGCAGCCGCTGCGGTTTCCGGTTCAGGACGTCTACAAGTTCGACGCGCGCCGAATCCTGGCCGGCCGCATCACGGCCGGCCGCCTGCGCGTCGGCGACCGCCTGATCTTTTCACCTTCCAACAAGGCCGCCAACATCAAGTCGATCGAAGCCTTCAACGTCGAGCCGTCTCCGACCGAGGCCGTGGCCGGACAGTCAATCGGCGTCACGCTGGATGAGCAGATCTTCGTCGAGCGAGGGGAGATCGCCTCCCGGCAGGAATCGCTCCCGCTGGTGTCCACGGCGTTCCGCGTGAACCTCTTCTGGCTGGGCCGGCGCCCCCTGGAGCAGGATCGGAAATACGTGCTGCGGCTGGCCACCCACGAGGTGGACTGCCAGGTGGCGATCGTCCATCGCATCGTAGATGCGACAGATTTAGCCCAGCAGGGGGGCGGGAGTGTGGTCGGCAGGAATCAGGTGGCCGAGCTGACGATCCGGACCAAGTCCCCGATCGCCTTCGACCCCTCCAGTGCCTTCGAGGCGACCGGAAGGTTCGTCATTGTGGACGACTATGACATCGCCGGCGGCGGGATCATCACGGAACTGGTCCACGACGAGCAGGAGTTCCTGCGGGACGAGGCGCGTCGGCGCGACTTCGCCTGGGTCAAGGGCGAGGTCGGCGCGGAGGCGCGGGCGCAATATTACGGGCACCGGGCCGCTGTCGTGCTGTTTACCGGCGCCCCGCACACGGGCAAGTCATTCCTGGCCCGCAAGCTTGAAGCTCTGCTGGTCGCAGAAGGGCGGCATACCTATCTATTGGAAGGGGAAAACCTGCGACGCGGGTTGGATGCGGACCTGGCCGCGTCCGAGCGAGCGGCGACGACCGAGATGGTGCGCCGGTACGGGGAAGTCGCGCGCCTGTTGATCGACACGGGCCTGATCGTGGTCACCACAACCAAGACCTTCGCCAACGCCTACCGGGTGGCGGCCCAGGCGATCCGGACCCTGGTCCACCCGGCTCCGGTCATCGCCGTGCACATGAGCAAGGTCAACGAAGAGCCGCCGCCGGACACCGATCTGCAGCTTGTGGGGGCCCAGGACTTCGATGAAGCGGCTCGCCGAATCATCGAGGAGCTCAAGAAAAAAGGCGTCCTGGCGCAGGCAATCGGGGCGAAGCCGACGTTCCAGTACTCTATTTAGAGAAGAGCTAATAGCGAATAAACTATGGCTTATAGCAAGAACAAAGAGGGCTTGGTTCATTCTGATCCGGGCGATTCTTGCCATTAGCTATCAGCCATTAGCCATAAGCTCCCGGTCTTCAGGCGGGTTTGACGCGCCGGAAACCGCTGTGTTACGGTTACCTTCAAAACAGGCAAGGGGCAAGCGGCAAGTGGCTAGAGGTCAGAAAGGACGGAATTTTTGCCCCTCGCCTCTAGCCGCTCGCCTCTCGCCCACGACGAAGTCGTATGGCTGACAAAGACCTCAAAGCGATCCTGGATAAACTCCAGTACACCGACGATGCGAAGGTGGTCCAGCAGATCACCGCGCAGATGAAGCAGGTCCATGCCCGCATGGCCGGCATCAAGCACAAGCTGGTCGTGATGAGCGGGAAGGGCGGGGTCGGCAAGAGCATGACCACCGTCAACCTGGCCCTGGCTCTGGCCCGCCTCGGTCGGAAGGTCGGCCTGCTGGATGTGGACCTGAACGGACCCTGCGTGCCGCGCATGCTGGGTCTGCACGGGCAGTCGCTTACGATCACCCAGGAAGGCGCGGTTCCGCCGGTCGGTCCCTTGGGCGTCAAGGTCGCCTCGATGGACTTCTTCCTGGATGCGGCCTCTCCGGTCCGGTGGAAAGGCCCGATGGACCTGAGCCCGGTCTGGCTCGGGGTGATGGAGATGAACGTGATCCGGGAGTTCCTGGCGGATGTCATCTGGGGCGAATTGGATTATCTGTTGACCGACCTGCCCCCCGGAGCCGCGGCCGACAAGCCGCCGGTCATGGCCGGCTTCATCCCGGACTTGGCCGGCGCGATCGTCGTGACGACGCCCTCAGAAGTGGCTTCCGACGTGGTGCAAAAGTCGGTCACCTATGCCAGAGACATGGGCATCAACGTCCTGGGCATGGTCGAGAACATGAGCCAATACCGCTGTCCCACCTGCGGAGCGGAAAACGATCTCTTCGAAGGGAACACCGAGGCCATGTGCGAAGCCCTGAACCTGCCGCTCCTCGGTCGCATCCCCTTCGACCGCACCCTGGCCCGCACCTTCGACAAGGGCACGCCGTTGCTGGACGCGGACTATCCGACGATCAAGCGCTACCAAGAGATTGCGGAACGGATGCAGGCCATCGTAGAGTACAAGAAGGTCTTGGCGGAGAAATTGTAATGAGTTTTCAGTGGTCAGTGTTCAGTTTTCAGATTACTGAGCACTGAGAACTGACAACTGACAACTTTCTCGGGGAGTCCATCATGAAATTCGTCTGCTTGAACTGCGAAACCTACATGAACTTCCAAAAAGTCGAGAAGCCGGCCGAGGGCTCGCTCGGCGTCTTCTTCGGCTGCCCCTCCTGCGGCGCCAAGTTTTCGATGGTGACGAATCCGGGCGAGACCCAAATGGTCAGCTCCTTGGGGGTTCAGTTGGGTGGGAGAACGGCCGCGGCGGAACCGTTCGAGATGACCCGCGGCACGCTCAAGGACGAGGCGCTCGCCGGGTCCGGCCAGATGGCGGCCTATTTGAACGAAAAGATTCAAGGCGGCCAACCCGCCTCCGCTCATGCTTCGGCGGGCAAGCCCGTTTCCGCGTCAGCTCCGGCGGGGAACCCCGCCGAAGCCTCGGCAAAGGCGGGCGGCTGTCCTTTCTCGGCCATGGTGGCGCAAATGGGCCTGACGTCGGGGAGTCAGGCAGGCAGCGCGGCGGCTTCGGACTTCACCTGGACCGCTGATGCGAAAGAGCGGCTGGAGCGGCTGCCATCCTTCGTGAAACCCATGGTGCAGAGCAGCATCGAAGCCTATGCGCGCAAGAACGGCTACACCACCATCACGTTGCAGGTGATGGACGACTCCAAGAACGACTCCAACGGGGTCACCTGGACGCCCGATGCGGAGAAGCGGCTGGAGAACATTCCGGACTTCATTAGGCCCATGGCCCGCCGCGAAATCGAACGGCTGGCCAAAGAGCGCGGCGCCACCACCATCACGGCTCAGGTGATGGACGAGGCCAAGGAAAAGTTCATGAAATTCATGTGAGAGCAGGCGCGAGGCAAGGAGTAAGGGGCAAGCGGAAAAGGCCCATCCGGACAACCGGATGGGCCTTGTTATTTCTGAAAGCGTAGTCGGTTCCTAGGCTCGGTCGATTCCGCTAGAATGCCTGAGTGTCATCGGGGTATCCTATGCACCGTAAGCGGCGCGCGCCTGAACCGGAACACTAGACAGCACAGCGATAAATATTCAACGTAAGAGACGCTATTGAGCGAAACGTTTGAACGCATTCAACAGCTTGTTCAAGCAGGCTCAGTCCGCATCTCGGAGCACGGCTACGACGAGATGGTTACCGATGGTATTCTAGCGCGAGAGGTAATCGGTGGCGTTGCTGCCGGTGTTGTTGTCGAGGATTACCCGGACTATCCGAAGGGGCCATGCGTGCTGATACTCCAGCAGGATCGGGGCGGCCATCCGATCCATGTGGTGTGGGGTGTTCCCAAGAACGAAATGGGTCCCGCGGTTCTCGTCACCGCGTATAGGCCTGATCGAGAACGATGGGAAGATGATTTTCGAAGGAGGCGGAGATGAAAAAACGGCGCCGCGCGAAGCTGGTCCACGAAGGGAAGTACATCGCGGAAGTCGAAGTTGAGTTGATGGAAACGGATCACGACTGGTCACCGTATCTGTCTGTGGAGGACGCTTATAAGCTTGATGATGTTCGCGAGGCGCTCCGCCGAGGTGATGTCAAGGCGGCTGCGCAATACGGCCGAGTCTATACTCTTACTCCGGTGACAATGTGATCATTTAAAGTGTCCTGTAAAGTGGCCTGGGGTAGCCGCAAGTGATGGGAGGGAAGCCGGAAAAGAGCCCTGTGCTGGCCGGTATCCTATCCGGGTTGATGCCGGGCCTGGGACAGTTCTATTGCCGGCAATGGAAGAGGGGCGCGGCGTTTCTCGTCGGGGCGTTGGTCGCCGACGGCGCGCTGGGAGCCTCGGTCGGCATGTTCAAGCTCATGCAAGCGTCACTCTCCGGGACGCCCGCCGATGACGCCGGTTCAATCCTGCTCCGTTCCATTCCCCTCCTGGCTGTTGCCCTCTGGAGCGTGGTGGATGCGGTCCGCACTGCGAAACGATTTTCCTGAAACTGATGTGAAGTTCACAGCTTCCTCGCGGAAATTACCCACCGCGGCCGGCGTTGACACCCCCCTATGACTGTGTTAGAAACGGCTTGCAAATACAGCCAATTTTCGATGTTTGGAGGATGTTATGGGCGGCCATAGTCACTGGGCCACTACCAAGCGCCATAAAGCTTCGGTAGACGCCAAGCGCGGCAAACTCTTTACCCGTATTATCCGTGAGTTGACCATTGCCGCCCGCCAGGGCGGCGATCCCGACGGCAACCCGCGCCTCCGCCTGGCCATCGTCAAGGCGAAAGACGCCAACATGCCGGGTGACACGCTCAAGAAGGCGATTCAGCGCGGCACCGGGGAGCTGCCGGGCGTCAGCTATGAGGAGTTCACCCTGGAAGGCTACGGTCCCGGTGGGACGGCGCTGCTGCTGGAGATTACGAGCGACAACCGGAATCGCACCGTGGCGGAGATCCGGAACTTGCTCACCAAGAATGGCGGGAACATGGCTGAGGCTGGCGCTGTGTCCTGGCAATTCCACAAGAAGGGCCTGATCGTCGTGGAGAAAGGCAAGGTGGACGAGGACCGGCTCCTCTCGCTCGCCTTGGAGGCCGGCGCCGAAGACGTGAAGGTGGATGAGAAGACCTTTGAGGTCATTACGGAGCCCCACGACTTCGAAACGGTCAAGAAAGCCCTGGCCGACGCGAAGATCGAGCCGTCCCTGGCCGAGGTGACCTCCGTGCCCCAGAACTACATCAAGCTGCAGGAGAAGACGGCGGAGCAGATGCTCAAGCTGATGGAGATTCTGGACGAACACGACGATGTCCAGAAAGTCCACGCCAACTTCGACATTCCGGACGAAATCATGGAGAAGGTGGCGGCAGCGGGATAAACACCGTGACAGGTGACGTGTGACGAGTGACGGGTACAGAAACCGTCCCTTTCGCTCCCTGAGTCCCCGGTCTTCGCCAGTCACGTGTCACCCTTCACGCGTCACGTGGTTTAAATGATTGCCGCGCTGACAGGCCGGCTGGCCTTCAAGGCTCCCACCCACATCACGCTCGACGTGCAAGGCGTCGGGTACGAAGTCTTCATCCCCCTGAGCACCTATTACGCCCTGCCGGACCTCAACGAAGGGGCTTCGCTCAGCGTCTATACGCAGGTTCGCGAGGATGCGATTCAGTTGTTCGGGTTCCTGACAGCCCACGAAAAAGACGCCTTTACCCTCTTGGTCGGCATCTCCGGCATCGGCCCCAAGCTGGCTCTCAACGTGCTCTCGGCTTTGAGCGTGCCCGACCTGATTTCGGCCGTCACGGCGGGCGATGTGGACAAGCTGGCCACCGTGCCGGGCATCGGCAAGAAATCGGCCGGCCGGATCGCGCTCGAGCTCAAAGACAAGGTCGCGCGGCTCCATCCGGCCGCGGCCGCGACATCCACTGGGTTGTCGGCGCCGGTAGACCGCATGCACGAAGATGCCCTGTCCGCCCTCGTCAACCTCGGCTACAAACCTGTGGAAGTCAAAGACGCGCTCAAGCGGGTCTCTCGCGCCAGCGCCACGGCCCTGTCGCTGCAAGCCATGATCCGGGAAGCGTTGAAGGACTTAGCGAAGGGGTAAGCCGTGCCAGCCAGGACCGACAAAGTCCGGGGTATGGTGGGAAGCCTCACCGTTGTCTCTCTGCTCGCGTTCGCGCCATCCGTTTTCCCTGCTGATCCCTCCGAGCCTAAGAGCACCAGAATGACCTGCGGGAGCTGCCCCTCCGGCTACGCGAAAACCGGGGTGACGAGCGCGCCGGGCATCTGCAAAGAGGGGGATCCGACCCTCGTCGAATGTGTGCCGCTGGGGACCATGAACCTCATGGCGGTCTGCGGCTCCTGCCCGGACGGGTACAGGGAGATCGGCTCTTCCTCGGTGCCGGCCCGCTGTGGCAGCGCGGATGGGGGCCATATGAGCCAGTGTCAGCTTGAGAAATTCGAGAACATCCTGCCGGACCTGAAGGGGGGCGGTCGCTTCTGCCCACCGGACTGTGTCGGCCAATTGCCGACGCCGGGCCAAGGAGCCCTTCCACCCCCGGCGCATTACCGGCCCCCGCCGCAGGAGAAAAAATGAGCGAGGCAGGTCCCAGGGATTCGTCTCGGAGTTGACACCATGACAGAGCGGATCATAACCAGCCACCTGACCGAGGACGAGCGGAGCCTGGAGGCGACGCTGCGTCCGCAGACGTTGGACGAGTATGTCGGCCAGGAGCGGATGAAGGAATCCTTGCGGATCTGCGTCGAAGCGGCCAAGCGCCGAGGCGAAGCGTTGGACCATGCCATTTTCTATGGGCCGCCTGGATTAGGCAAGACCACGATCGCCCACATCATCGCCCGGGAGATGGGGGTGGCGATCCGGTCCACGTCGGGCCTGGTCTTGGCCCATGCGGGCGATCTGGCTGCGATCCTCACCAATCTCCAGGAGCGGGATGTGCTGTTCATCGACGAGATCCATCGCCTGCCGGCCTCGGTCGAGGAGGCGCTGTACCCGGCGATGGAAGACTATCAACTGGACCTGGTGATCGGCCAGGGCCCTTCCACGCGCACGATCAAACTGGACCTGCCGCGCTTTACCTTGATCGGGGCCACGACCCGCGCCGGCGCCTTGACTTCTCCCCTGCGCGAACGGTTCGGCCTGGTGAATCGTCTGGATTTCTATTCCCCGGCTGACTTGCAGACCATTGTCACCCGTTCGGCGGGCCTGCTGGGCATCCCGATCGACCAGGAGGGGGCTGCCGAGATCGCCGGCCGCGCCCGCGGCACCCCGCGCATCGTCAACCGGCTGATCAAGCGGGTGCGGGACTTTGCCCAGATCAAGGCTGAAGGCCGGGTCACCCGCCAGGTCGCTCAGGACGCCCTTGCCTGGCTGGGGGTCGATGCAGCCGGCTTCGATGAGATGGACCGGAAGATCCTCCTCACGATCATCGAGAAGTTCGGGGGAGGGCCGGTCGGCGTCGAATCGCTGGCAGCCGCCGTGAACGAAGAGAAGGGGACGCTGGAGGATGTGTACGAGCCTTTCCTGATTCAGTCCGGCTACTTGGAGCGGACCTCTCGCGGGCGCCAAGCTACGAGGCTCTCGTTCGAACACTTTGGAAAACAAAAAGATTTGCTGACTTAGCAAGAAGCCATCAGCAGTCAGCTATGGATGACTGCATTTGTCATGTCCTAAGCCTTCAGGCCCCCCTCACCTTTATCCTCTCCCCCTCGAAGGGGGAGAGGGGAGGGTGAGGGGGAAATCCAGAAGTCCCTGGAGGACATTTATGATGCAGGAGTCAATAGCAGCTTTCAGGAAAGAGGCTTTCGGCGCAGACGCTTTTCCCTGAGGGCTGAAAGCTGATGGCTGGCCGCCATCCTCAATCTCCCAAATCCTATTGATAAACCTTGCAAAGCCGGTCGGCTTCTTGTACTATTTCCTGTCTTGTCGATGGGGTTCAACGGCTTGGTTCCGTTGAGAAGCGGATGGGCGATCAGAAGGACATTCAGCAGTATCGCAAGGAGATCGATCGGATCGACGACGAGATCCTGCGTCTGCTGAACGAGCGGTCCAAGAACGTCATTGAAATCGGAAAGTTAAAGAAGCAGTCGGACGCGGGGGCCAACTTGCACACGCCGGGACGGGAGGCGCAGATTGTAGATCGGCTGATGCGCCACAACCAGGGTCCCTTTCCAAACGAGGCGATCCGATCCGTGTACCGCGAGATCATGTCGGCTTCGCTCTCGCTGGAAGGCCCCCAGAAGGTGGCCTATTTGGGTCCGCCGGCCACCTTCACGCACCTCGCCTGCATCCAGAAATTCGGCGCCTCCGCCCAGTACGAGCCGGTCAACAGCATCAAGGACGTCTTCGACGAGGTGGAGCGAGGGCGCGCCAACTTCGGCGTGGTGCCGATCGAAAACTCGACCGAGGGCGTGGTGAACCACACGTTGGACATGTTCATCGACTCCAGCTTGCTCATCTACGGCGAGGTGCAGCAGGAAGTGTCCCATTATCTGCTCTCCAAGACCGGTCGGCTGGAGAACATCAAGAAAATCTACTCGCACCCCCACGCGATCGCGCAGTGCCGCCACTGGCTGGAGACCAACCTCCCGACGATTCCGGTCTCGGAAGTCCCCAGCACGGCCCGCGCCGCTGAGCTCTGTGCCGACGATCCGACAGCGGCCGCCATCGCGTCGGAGCTGGCCGGACAGCTTTACGGCCTCCAGGTGCTCAAGGCCAGGATCGAGGACAACATCAACAACTACACCAGGTTTTTGGTCCTCTCGAAGAAACCGCCGGAGCGGACCGGCAAGGACAAGACCTCCGTCATGCTGTCCGTGAAGGACAAAGTCGGTGCTCTGTATGACCTGCTGCGGCCCTTTGCCTCCCACGGGCTCAACATGACCAAGATCGAATCTCGTCCGTCCAGACGCAAGGCCTGGGAGTACATCTTTTTTGTCGACATCGAGGGGCATATCGAAGAAGACCGGGTCAAAAAGGCGTTGGAAGAGGTGAAGGGCCGGTGCCTGTTCATGAAGATTTTAGGGTCTTACCCGGCCTGCGCGTGAATCCCGTGAAGCGTGAGAGAGTGCTCAGCGATCGGTCTTCAGTCGTCAGTTCCAGAAACTGAGAACAGAACACTGATAACCGTTTACTCTTTGCGAGTGACGAACGTATGCCGCTGAAAGTACATCCCGACATCGCCTCGCTGGTGCCCTACCTCCCGGGCAAGCCGATCGACGAATTGGAGCGGGAGCTGGGCATCCCGCGTGCCGTCAAGCTGGCTTCCAATGAAAACCCGCTTGGCCCCTCGCCCAAGGCGCTGGCCGTGCTGGCTGAGGCCGCCGGGACCCTGAACCGGTACCCGGACGGAGGCGCCCATCGTCTGCGGGCCGCGCTGGCGGACCGCTATAAGGTGGCCGCCGACCAAGTGATCCTGGGGAACGGCTCCGATGAGATCATCGGCCTCCTGGTCCGTGCCTTTCTCACGCCGGGGGACGAGGCGGTCATGGCGGACCAGACCTTTGTGATCTACAAGATGGAAGTCACCGCGGCCCACGGGGCTTCGGTGGTGGTCCCGTTGAAAAACGGGCGGCATGACCTGCCGGCTATGGCGGAGGCCGTGACGCCCCGCACCAGGCTCCTGTTCGTCTGCAACCCGAACAACCCGACCGGGACGATGGTGACCGCAGCCGAAGCGGATGAGTTGATGGCGCGGGTCCCGGAGGACGTCATCGTGGTCTTCGACGAGGCCTACTACGAATATGTTCAAAGCCGGGAGTTTCCGGACAGTCTGCGGTACGTCAAGCAGGGCCGGAACGCCGTCGTGCTCCGTACCTTCTCCAAGATCTACGGTCTGGCGGGGTTGCGGATCGGCTACGGCCTGACCACGAGGGAGATCACCGGCTATCTGAACCGCATCCGGCCACCCTTTAACGCCAACAGCCTGGCCCAGAAGGCAGCGCTGGCGGCGCTTGAAGACGAGGAGCACGTGGCGCAGAGTCGGGCCATGAACCAGACCGAGATGGCGCGGGTCCGATCGGGTCTGGTTGCGCTCGGTTTCCAGCCCCTCCCCAGCGAGGCGAACTTTCTGTATTTCGACGTCGGGCGGGATGGCCGGACGGTCTTTGACGCCCTGCTCCGCGAAGGCGTCATTATCCGCCACATCGAAGGCCCCATGCTGCGGGTCACCATCGGCCTGCCGGAAGAAAACACCCGACTGCTTGACGCGCTGAAGGCCGTCCTCCGGCGCGGTTGATCCGCACTCATGAAGAGGAGACCATGATTATCGTACTGAAGCCCGAAGCCACCGAGCGAGAGATCGATCACCTTCTGGAGCGCCTCCGCGAGCTCGGCCTGAAATCCCATATTTCCCAAGGGGAAGAGCGCACCATCATCGGCGTCATCGGCGACGACCGGATCCTTCAGAACCAGCCGCTCACGGCTTTTCCGGGCGTGGAGAGCGTCACCCCCATCCTGGCGCCCTGGAAGCTGGTCAGCCGCGAGTTCAAGAAAGAGAACACGATTATCGACGTGAACGGGGTCAAGATCGGTGGCAGGAAGCTCACGATCATGGCGGGCCCCTGCGCGGTGGAGAAGCTGGAACTGACCGTGGGGATCGCCCACGAGGTCAAAGCGTGTGGCGGCAGCATTCTGCGAGGCGGCGCCTACAAGCCCCGCACCTCACCCTATTCCTTCCAGGGGGTGGGCCGCGAGGGGTTGGACTACCTGCTGGAGGCCAAGAAGCAAACGGGGCTTCCCGTCGTCAGCGAGATCCTGGATACGCGTGACATCGAGCTGTTTCTCCAGAAGGCGGACATCATCCAGATCGGCGCGCGCAACATGCAGAATTTCGAGCTGCTCAAGGAAGTCGGCTCCTACGACAAGCCGGTGTTGCTCAAGCGAGGGCTCTCCGCAACCATCAAGGAATTCCTCCTGTCCGCCGAGTACATCATGTCCCGCGGCAACCGCAACGTGATGCTCTGCGAGCGGGGCATCAGGACCTTCGAAACCCAGTACCGCAACACCCTGGACCTGGCAGCCATTCCCTCCCTCAAAGAGCTCTCCCATTTGCCGGTTATCGTGGACCCGAGCCATGCCACGGGGAAATGGAACCTGGTTGCGCCCATGTCCAAGGCGGCGGTCGCAGCCGGCGCCGACGGCTTGCTGATTGAGGTCCATTCCAATCCCGAATGCGCCCTCTGCGACGGCGAGGAATCCATCAAGCCGACCAAGTTCAAGGAACTGATGCAGGACCTCAAGAAGATCGCCGAGGCGGTCGGACGGGAAATCTAACAAACCGCGTTGCTCGTGAAGCGTGAACCGTGATGCGCGATGAGACCATGCTCCTTCCGTACGGTTTGCGATTCACGCTTCACGAATGACGCTTCACGTTTTCTTATGCGACCTCACTTCAAACAGGTGACCATCGTCGGGGTCGGCCTCATCGGGGGCTCGCTGGGCCTGGTCCTGAAGAAGCGGGCGATGGCCGACTCGGTCGTGGGGGTCGGCCGGCGAGTGGAGAATCTCAAAACCGCGGTGGAGCTGGGCGCCATCGACCGCTACGTAGCCGATGCCAGGGCCGGCGTCGCCGGTGCCGACCTCGTGGTCCTGGCCACCCCGGTGGATACCTACGAGCGCCATCTGAAGGACTGGAGCCACGGTCTGGCGTCGGGCGCCATCGTGACCGATGTCGGGAGCGTGAAAGGCCCGCTCGTCGCACAGGCGGAAGGCTTGATGCCGGAGGGCGTGTGCTTCGTGGGGGCCCATCCGATCGCAGGTCGAGAAAAAACCGGAGTGGCGGCCGGCTCGGCGGACCTGTTCACGGGCGCGCGCTGCATCCTGACGCCGACCGGCAAGACGGACCCCCGGGCCCTTCAAATCGTCCGCGAGCTTTGGGAAGCAGCCGGGTCCATCGTCCTGACCATGGATCCGTACCTGCATGATCGGATCCTGGGCGCGGTCAGCCACCTTCCCCACGTAGCCGCCTTCGCGCTGATCAACGCGCTGACGGAGATCAAGGACCGCACGACCCCGGAGTTGGACCTGCTGGCCTATGCCGGCGGCGGGCTGCGGGATACAACGAGGATTGCGGCCAGTTCGCCCGAGATGTGGCGCGATATCTTTCTTTGGAACCGACTAAACCTCCTTGCGATGATCGAGGTCTACGAACAGCAGCTCCGGCGCCTGAAGCAGCTCATCCAGGCCGGAGACGGCCCGGGCATCGAAAAGGAACTGGAGCGAGCCAAACAGATCCGAGAGAAACTCAACAACCAGTGATGAGTGATGTGTGATGAGTACAGATTTTTGCATTGATTCTTCCGTCTCACTTGCTCATCACCCATTACCCATTACCCATCACCCATGACGTCCCTCACCATCAATCCTAGCGGCCCCTTGCGGGGAACCATCTCGGTTCCGGGCGACAAGTCCATCACGCACCGGGCGATTATCCTCAGCGCGCTGGCCGAAGGAGAAAGCCGCCTGACCGGCTACTGCCGCGGCGAGGACTGTCTGAACACGGCGCGGGCTTTTCGCGCAATGGGCATCCGGATCGACGAGGCGCAGGACCGGCTGCACGTGTTCGGCAAGGGTCTCTGGGGCCTGACCGAGCCGGAGCAGCCGATTGACTGCGGCAACTCCGGCACCGGCATCCGGCTCCTGGCGGGCCTGCTGGCGGGACAGGACTTCTTCACCATCCTGACGGGAGACGAATCCATCCGGCGTCGCCCGATGGGGCGCTTGGTCCAGCCGCTTCGGGCCATGGGGGCCGTGATCGCCGGACGCAAGGGCGGCGAACTGGCTCCCCTGGCTGTAACCGGCAGCCGCCTCCGCGCCATCGCTTATGATTCCCCTGTGGCCAGCGCGCAGGTCAAGTCCGCGTTGCTCCTGGCTTCCCTCTTCGCTGAGGGCACGATGACGGTCACCGAGCCTCGGAAGTCCCGGGACCATACGGAGCGACTCTTCCGGCACTTCGGCATTCCGGTGCGCGAGGAAGGTTCGTCGGTGGTTGTGGAAGGGCGGCAGGGTGGCCATGTCGGCTGGCCCGGAGCAAAGGAGCTGCCTGTGCCGGGGGACCTTTCTGCCGCCGCCTTCTTCCTGGTGGGCGCCACGATCGTCCCTGATTCGGAAGTGACGATCACGGGGGTGGGAGTGAACCCCACCAGGACCGGCCTGTTGGAGGTCTTGCACGAGATGGGAGCCGACATCCGATTGGTGAACCGGCGTGAGCAAGCGGGCGAGCCGGTTGCCGACCTGCTCGTCCGTGCGTCGTCCCTGCGCGGCATCCATATCGGGGCCGAGCGGATCCCCCAGACGATCGATGAGTTTCCGATTCTCTGTGTGGCAGCGGCGGTGGCGGAAGGAGAGACGATCATCACGGGGGCAGAGGAGTTGCGGGTCAAGGAAAGCGACCGGATTGCGGCGATGGCAGAGGAATTGACCAGGATGGGCGTGGGACTGACGGAAAGGCCCGATGGCCTGATCATTCAAGGCTCGCGCGGGCGCCGTTTCCGGGGGGCCTCCTGCAACAGCCACGGGGATCACCGCGTGGCCATGTCCCTGGCCATCGCGGGGCTGCTGGCCGATGCTCCCACGAACATTGAAGAGAGCGCCTGCATTGAGACTTCTTTCCCAGGGTTCGATGCCAAGCTCTCGGAATTATTGACAAAAAATTGACTAGGACTATAATACAGCGTCAGCAGGACGAGCAGATCGAGAGGCCTCAGCCAGCGCCGCGCCTGATCGTGACCATTGACGGCCCGGCTGGAGCCGGCAAAAGCACGGTGGCCAAGCTGCTCGCGCAACGGCTGGGTTTCCTCTACCTTGATACCGGCGCGCTCTATCGCGCCGTGGCCTGGAAAGTGAGAGCGGACGGCGTGGACCCTGCCGATCGCGATGCCGTGGCCGCGCTCCTGCCTTCCACCACGATCGCTATGGAGTATCGCCCGGAGCGGCCCCGAGTCTCGGTCGACGGTCGGGACGTTTCAGAAGAGATCAGGACCGAGGAGATCAGCCGGATGGCGTCCATTGTGTCGGCCATCCCGTCGGTCCGAGAGTGGCTCCTCCCGGTTCAGCGCCGGATCGGCGCTGCCGGCGGCATCGTCGCGGAGGGCCGGGATCTGGGCACGAGGGTCTTTCCGGCCGCCGGCGTAAAATTTTTTTTGGAAGCAGACATGGATGTCCGGGCCGGTCGCCGCCATCGTGAACTGACCGGGACGGACCGGCCCGCTGCTCTGGATCAGACGCGACAGGAGATCGTGAACCGAGATGAGCGGGACCGCTCCCGCGATCTGGCACCGCTGGTCCCGGCAGCGGATGCCACCGTGGTCGACACGTCGACGCTGACCGTGGAGCAGGTGATCGAGCGGCTGATGGCCGTCATTGCAGCCAAGCTGTGACTGCGGTCGCCTACTGGTGTCTGCGGCTGTTGTTGAAGGTTCTGAGCCGGCTGCTCTTCCGGCTCCGGACCATCGGACGGGAACATATCCCGAAGGGCGGGGTCCTGATTGCGGCGAACCATGCCAGCTATCTGGACATTCCGATCCTGGGATGCAGCCTTCCGCGGCGCGCAGCGTTTCTGGGCCGCCAGGATTTATTTGCGGTCCCGGGTTTCCACTGGGCGTTCCGGAAGCTCGGCTGGATTCCCATTCGGCTGAGCCGGCTGGACCGGGAAGGGTTCGGCAAGGCGATCAGCCTTATCAAGGGCGGCAACATCGTGGTGATTTACCCGGAAGGCACGAGGACCACTGATGGAAATCTGCAACCCGGGAAGCCGGGCATCGGAATCATCGTCGAAGCCACCGGCTGTCCGGTCGTCCCCGCTTATCTGGACGGCACGTATCAGGCCCTGCCGACGGGGGCGGCCTGGATCCGCCGCCATCCGGTGCGGGTCATTTTTGGGAAGCCGGTCGATTTCTCGGCGGACGCGCAGCACTATCAAGGGAAGGAGTTCTACCAACACGTGAGCCGGGCTGTGATGGGAAAGATTGCTGAGCTGGGGCAGGTGTCCCCGCCGGTCAACCGCTCCATCCAGTCGGCTGCCGAGCCTTTCAACGCTGAGTGAGGCTCCGGCACATAGAACTGAGAGGGGGCCCATCACCCGCCAGGCGGGTACCCGATGCCCCTCCCAGACCCACGTCAACCATCAGCACCCGACATGGTCGGAGAAGCAGAGGATTAGGATCACCAGCATGAACCAGGCGACGAAGCAGACAACCGAGCAGATGGACCGAGGGGCGCTGGCCGCCCTGTACGAAGAAACCTTCCGGAATTTCGAGGAGGGCACGATCATCGAGGGCCACATCGTGGCGGTCGGCAAGGACAAAGTGGTCGTGGATATCGGCTATAAGTCCGAGGGCATCATCCCAGCGGATCAGTTTTCCAGCGACGAACTGAGCACCCTCAAAGTCAACGACCGGCTCCAGGTCTACATCGAGGAACGGGAAGACGCGGAGGGGAACCTCATCCTGTCGAAAGAGAAGGCCGACAAGATGAAGGTGTGGGAGGAATTGGAGAAGGCCTGCAAGGATGAAAAGGTCGTCGAGGGCAAAATCATCTCGCGTATCAAGGGCGGCATGATGGTCGACATCGGCGTCAAGGCCTTCCTGCCCGGCTCCCAGATCGATCTGCATCCGGTGCGTGATTTGGACGGGTTGGTCGGCAAAACCTTCCCCCTGAAGATCATCAAGATCAACCACCGCCGGGGCAACGTGGTCGTGTCGCGCCGGGTGCTGCTCGAGGAGACACGCGACAAGAAGCGGCAAACGACGCTCTCCACCCTCAAGGAAGGCCAGTTGATCCACGGGACGGTCAAGAACATCACCGAATACGGAGCGTTCATCGATCTGGGCGGCATCGACGGGCTGCTCCACATCACCGACATGTCCTGGGGCCGAGTCGGCCACCCCTCCGAGCTATTCGTCATCGGGGACAAGGTGGAGGTGATGGTCCTGAAATACGATCGGGAGACCGGCCGGATCTCGCTCGGCCTCAAGCAGAAAAGCGCCGATCCCTGGAGCAACGTGACTGCCCGGTATCCCATCGGGTCCCGGGTGCACGGGAAGGTGGTGAGCCTGACCGACTACGGAGCTTTCGTCGAGCTGGAACCGGGCGTGGAAGGGCTCGTGCACGTGTCGGAGATGTCCTGGACCCATGAAGTGCGGCATCCCTCCCGGCTGGTGTCGGTCGGAGACCAGGTGGAGGCCGCCGTGTTGAACGTCGACCCGAACAGCCGGAAGATCTCGCTCGGCATGAAGCAGACCGCCCCCAACCCCTGGGACATGGTCGAGGCGAAGTATCCGACAGGGACCCGCATCGAGGGCAAGGTCAAGAGTCTGACTGATTTCGGCGTGTTTGTCGGCCTGGACGAGGGCATCGACGGGTTGATCCATATTTCCGACATGTCCTGGACCAAGCACGTCAGGCATCCCTCCGAGCTCTTCAAGAAGGCTCAGAAGGTCGAAGCGGTCGTGCTGCGGATCGACAAGGAGAAGGAACGGCTGTCGCTCGGCTACAAGCAGTTGACGCGGGACCCCTGGGAGGATGAAATCCCCTCCCGGTACCGCGTCGGGGCCACCGTCGCCGGGAAAGCGACCAAGATCACGGACTTCGGCTTGTTCATCGAGCTCGAAGGCGGGGTGGAAGGGCTCATCCATATCAGCGAGACGGGACTTGAGCCGCAGACGCGCCTCGAAGACAAGTTCAAACTCGGGGACGATGTCTCCGCCAAGATCATCAAGGTCGACCGCGAGGAACGGAAAATCGCGTTGAGCCTCCGGGAGCACGTCATGGACTCCGAACGGAAGCAGGTGGATGAGTTTCATGCCACCCAGGGGTCGGTCGACCAATCCCTCGGACGCACGGCCAAGAAGACCAAGAAGCGGAGCGATGGCGAGCTTGAGAGTGACTGAGCGCGAAGGGTGCGCGCTCGGAGCAACCAGGGTCCAGGTGTATGACTGATCAGACGTCCTCCCCAGCGCCGCGCCGCCGGAAATCCCTGCGAATTCTCCTGTGGGTGTTGTTCGCCGGCTTTCTGCTCGTGGTGCTGGCGAATCTGTTGGCGCCGGATCTGGACCTCTCGGGGGAGGATCGCGTCGCCGTGATCCGGGTCGAGGGCGTGATCCTGGATGCCCAGCAAACGGTGGGAGACCTGAAGAAGTTTGCCGAGAGCCCGTCGGTGAAAGCCATTGTGCTGCGGATCGACAGCCCCGGCGGAGGGGTCGTGCCGTCCCAGGAAATCCACGACGCCGTCAAGCGCGTTCGCGCTAAAAACAACAAGGCGGTCGTGGCTTCCATGGGGACCGTGGCGGCTTCGGGGGGCTACTACATCGCCGCGGCGACCGACCGCATCATCGCCAATCCCGGCACTCTCACGGGGAGCATCGGCGTCATCATGGAGCTGGCCAACCTGGAAGGGCTGCTGAAGAAGATCGGGGTGGAGAGCGTGGTGGTCAAGAGCGGTCAGCACAAGGACATCGGGTCTCCCTTCCGGAAGATGAACGAAGGAGACCGCCACATCCTCCAGGCGGTGATGGATGATGTCCACCGCCAGTTCATCGAGGCGGTGGCGGAAGGCCGCTCGCTCGAGGTCGGGGACGTGCAGTTGCTGGCCGACGGGCGCATCTTCACCGGCCGGCAGGCCAAGGATGCCAAGCTGGTGGACGAGCTGGGTGACTTGGAGGATGCCATCAAGCTGGCCGCCGAGATGGGCGGTATCGAGGGAGAGCCCAGAGTGGTGGAGCCACGGAGACGCTTCTCGATTCGCGAGCTGATCGGAGGCCACGTGCTGGGGCCCTTACCCCAGTTCGATTTCCAGACCGGTGTCAGCTTGAAGTACCTGATGGCATTCTGAACGAGGAGCATTCAGCCTTCAACGATCAGCGCTCAGCAAACTGGCGATGCGGTCTCCAAGCTGAACGCTGACGGCTGACCGCTGACAGCTCAAAGAGGAGGCGGGGGCATGACGAAAGCACAGATCATCGAACGGGTCGCGGAGCAGGTCACAACCCTCACGAAGCGGCAGGCCGAACTCGTGGTGAACACGATCTTCAACAGCGTGCGCAACTCCCTTCACAAGGGCGATAAGACCGAGATTCGAGGGTTCGGCAGTTTCCGCCTGCGCGCCCGCCGGATGAAAGAGGGGCGCAACCCCAAGACCGGCGCCACGGTCTCCGTTCCGGCCAAAAAGGTGCCGTTCTTCAAAGCCGGCAAGGAACTCAAGGATCTCCTGAACAAATGACCGACCGCTGACAAGGCCCTCATGGGGACGGTTGATTCGCAAGGACAGACGGCGTCCGAGGTTCTCTGGACCGACGAGGCTCTCCAGCGCATGGAGCGCGCCCCCGTGTTCCTCCGCGGGATGGTGAAGCGCCTGGCTGAGAAAAAAGCCCGCGAGCTCGGCTATCCCCGGATCACCGCCGAGATTCTCGATCAGTTCAAAAGCCAGATGATGGGACGCATGGGAGGGGAAGCAGGTCTGGCGGCCGCGGCGGATCAGATCGGGCAGGGCAAGCTGCCCTGGACCGCCGCCGCGCGGGAGCGGCTTGAGACGGTCCCTGAATTCATGCGCGGGATGATCCGGCAGATCGCCGAAGAGCTGGCGCGGGAAGGCGGCCATCTGGAGGTGAACGTCGAGCTGTTCGAACGGGTGGAGGAACTGGGCGATCTCAAAGAGAAGGCCGGACCGCCGATGGACTGGAGCGAGGGCGCCCTGGCCCGCCTCCATGATAAAATCAAACAGGCGCCGCCGATCGCCATGGATTTCGTCGCCGACATGCTGAAGCGGGACACCGAGGACCTTGCCCGCGAGAAGGGCCTGAATCGGATCGACGAGGAGGCGCTGGTCCTGCTGTGGGATGCGCCCCAGGAACGTATCGCCTGGACCGACGAGGCGTGGAAGCGCCTGCACACCTCGCCGGACTTCGTCCGGAGCGGCATCCGGAAGGCCGCCGAGCGGAGGGCCCGGAAACTCGGGCTCAAAGAAATTGATTCGGACCACCTGACGAAGTTCCGCAACGAAGCGATGATGAAGGCCGTCAAGCGCATCAGGAGCTTCGGCTACAAGGAACTGACCTTCGACGCGTTCGACGCCGCGCTCCAGAAAACCAAGCGCCTGCAGGGGAACGAGCAGGCGGAAAAGCGACTGGAGGAGATCCGACAGCACTTCAAAGACCCGGAAACCAAGAAGCCGGAAGGCGGGACGCTGGGTGCAGAACTGATGGACCGATTCCGCAAGTACCTGAAAGGCGAGGGCTCTCTCTAGAAGGGTCACGCGTGAACGGTGAAACGTAAGACGTGCAACGCGAGGCATAAGCCGTGTGCACCTTCCCTGTCTCCCGCTTTCTTACCTTTCACCGTTCACCGTTTACGTTTCACGGTCTGTACAGTCTGAGTCTGGCGGTCATCCTCATGGCTGGCTGCGCGACTTCGCTGAAGCGGGAAGGCCAGTGCCTGGCCAGCCTCACCCCCGACTACCTGCACGCGCAAGAAGAGTTGGCATCCCTTGAGGTCTCCTGGCACCGATCCATGACCAGGCGCGATGCCGAGCTCAACAGGACACAGCCTTGGTTGCTGGCCAGCACGGCCCTTCGGCACGACCTGTCTCCCTCCTCTCCACCAGGAGCCCCTCCGCCAGTGCCGGCCCATTATGACTCGGCGGGCAAGGACAGCCGAGAGGCCTACAGGAGACTCATCGAGGCCAGGTCCCGCCATCAGCCTCTGTTGGCCTGGTACGACAAGGTGTATGAACGGGTGCGCACGCGCACGGATGAAGAAGCGATCCTGTCCGATGTCCGGCTTTTGCTCATCACCGGCCCCGGCGTGGTCTTCTATCCCTTGATCCGCTGGAACGTCCACTCCGTGTTCTGGGACGGGGCGGACCCGGACGCGGAATCAGATCCGGTGACGCGCTATTGCGCCGAGCGTCTGGTGCAGGTCGTCGCCCTTGCTGAAGCGGTCCCAGGCAGTGTTCCGTAGCGTCATCACCGGCGGTTGCCGGAGACCGGAGATCGGCCGGTTGGTTTGCGAGGAGGAATCCGGAAGGGCGGTCAGAAAAACGGTGGAGGGACGTCTCTACAGGAGGATGAGAGACGTCAGTTACTTCGGGGCACATCCAAAGTAAACCACCTCCACCGTTTCAATCAAACACAGATTCGGCGTTCTTGCAAGGGCCGCTCAATCCGCCCGTCCCGCGTGAGGGTTGAGAGGGCCCTTGCGTCAGACCGTCTCAGTGAGAGGCGGTCTGCTGAGGCCAGAATTTGTGCCGGATCTGCGGAAGCTGGACGTTCTCGAAGTTCGGGATATCGTAGAGGCAGCGGTCGATGGTGTGGACTTCCTCCGGCGTCAGTTCCAGCACCACGCTTTTCTTCCAGAACTGGTCCAACGTGAAATAGTCACCGGACTGCGGCTTCTCGGCCAGCAGGGCCTGCATCTTCTTGAACCCCTCGGTATCCACCCCCGGGATGCGGCCATGGTTCTTGTCCACGCACCATTTGAGGACTTCCGCGATCCCATACATCGTCAATGCGATCTTCACCTTCTCCGTCATGGGCGTCCTCCATACTAAGCTTGCTAGAGAGTAGTCAGTTTTCAGTCATCAGTCTTCAGTCATGAAACTGATAACCGAAAACTGAGGACCGACAACTTCTCCTTTCCTGGGGGCGGATGGTTTTTCCCCACCCTTGCTCTTCCCCCCTTATGAATGCCGGCATCATACCGCAGTCGCCCATCGTTCTGCTAGCCCGGACTATTCATGGCGGTTCGTCGCGAAATCGCGGAGTCGCCAGGCGAGACGGGCGCGTGGAGCCGTGAAGGAGGGAGGCGTGCTCCCTGCAGCACGTTGACCGACTGAGCGGCGAGCCCGCCCGCCAGGCTGCGCCAGAAGCAGCGGCCTAGCTTGTCGTAGCCGCGAATCTGCGATTGCAGCAGAAGCGTTCATGAATAGTCCGGGCTAGGAACCGACGGCCCATCCTCGGGAAATGAAGCGCGGTCGGCGCCTGCCGCTGCGCCCCATTTCGCGGCATGCCGGTTGCGAACCCTACGAGGGCTTTGTATACTCTCCTCCACAAGACGGTGCCGATTGACTCACGTGCGTTGCCCCGACTCGAGCGTGGGTGACCCGCGTGCCGAGCCTCCATGCGGGGCGGGAACGGGACAGGCGACAGACCCCCTCATCATGCACCATTCTCCCGCCATTGCGTCGAGTCCCGCCAAACGCAGAGCCCTTCGGCTGCTGCCCCTCATCTGGTTGCTGACCGCCGTCGGCTGCATCCAAAAGGATTCCTACGTTCCACCCGATCTCTTCTACCTCTTTGCCAGCTACCAGGTCGGGAAGAACCCGACCTCCATCACCACGGCTGATTTCAATCAGGACGGCTTCACGGATCTGATCACCACCAATATCGGCAATAGCTCGCTGTCGATCCTGTTCGGTAACGGCGACGGTACGTTCAAGGAGCAGGTCCAGATCGAGGCAGCCAGGGAGCCGCGTGCCCTCGCGCTCAGCGACTACAACGGCGACGGGTTTGTGGACCTGGCCGTCGCCTGCTCAGGCAACGATCAGGTCGCCATCTTCTTCGGTTTGGCCAACGGGACCTTTGGAGCCGGGCAACGGTACACGGTTCATAAAACTCCTGTGTCGATCGCCAGCGGCGATTTCAACGACGACCAGCAGCCCGATCTCGCCGTGGCGCTCCGAAACGACAAGGTGAAAATCCTGCTCGGCAAGGGCGACGGCTCCTTCTCGGAAGGATCCCAGTACGAGTATGGGGACACCCCGACGTCGATCGCGGTGGCCGACCTGAATCAGGACGGCAAGCCGGACCTGGCGGTGACCAACGGAGGGCCGATGAGCAGCGCCGTCTCGATCTGGATGGGAAACGGAGACGGGACCTTCCGTCACCAAACCGACTATCGGACCGGCAAGCGGCCGCTGGTCGCCTCGTTCACCGACTTCGACAACGATCGCCGCGCCGATCTGCTGGTGATGAACGGGGAGATGGATACGTTCACCATCTTTCTGGGGAACGGGAACGGCACGTTCCAGGAAGGGAAGGAGTCCGGAGCCGATGCAGGCCCCGTCTACGGCCTGGCCAGAGATTTCAACGGCGATCACCTGACCGACGTCGCGATCGCCAACGTCCAGTCAAACAATCTGTCGATCCTCTTTGGACGCGGGGACGGTACCTTTCACTATCCTCCCATGAACTACCGGACAAAAGGGGGGCCCTTTGCCGTGGCCACGTTGCACCTCACAACCAAGCCGGCGGGTGAAGAGCCGGGTCTGGTCACCGCCAACAACGGAGCCGGCAGCGTGTCCGTGTTTTTGCACCGGGGGTTGAAATCCCGAAGCCCTTCCTCGGCTCACGCCCCCTCCTGATCCGCGCCCCGGTCGTGCCCTTTCTTGACAGGCCCCCGCCGGTACGTTAGATTGCCGCCAGCGGCTCTTCACTGCGTGGCGCCCCAGCGTGACGTAGTGGCTCAAGTAAAGGCAAGGCTGGTGCGGGTGAGAACATTCTTCTGGTGGTTCGCCATGGGCGCCCTCACGACCCTTGCCGTGCTGATGGTGCAGGGAGGGGTTCGTGACCTCCTGTACGACACGCACCCCAGCGGCAGCGCCAGCGCCTACTTGAGCTTTGCGACCACGATCCTGGGCGGCGGGTTGCTGGCCGGCTGTCTCGCCCTGATCATGGTTCGGCTCCGGTGAGTCGGGATATTCTGCTTGACAGTCCTGCGGGTAACAGGGTAGAAGCGCCCGACGCGCCGCAGTCTCAGCCGTAGGGTCTCGGATGCGAAAGGTAGCGGTGCGGACCAGATCAGGCTATGAACTGTCTGAAGTGCAAGGGGTTCATGATGGTCGAGCGGCATTACACGCTGCTCAACCGCCGTCTGTACGCACGTTGTCTCAATTGTGGGTTTTGGCTGGACCTGGCGGATCTTTTGCGGTTCTTCCACAAGGTCATTGACAGCGGGGTCCGTGGCTCAAAAGTTCGAGAAGCCCTTACGCTCTGACCGGCCCCAGACTGGCGGCTGCCGGTTGGCTCTGCGGTTCGCCGTCACGGCTGCCGTTCTGGCCCTGCCGCTCTCCTTCCCCTCTCTCTCGCAAGCGGCTGCGCGGTCCTCTTCCCATTCATCCACGGCTTCCGCCGCCTCGCGGGCGGGATTCTTCGACGGCTCCAGACCCTTCGGCCTGTATCGCGGGCACCGGCCCCAAGCTCATGGGATCCTGCTCAAAGACCTCACGACCGGCAGGACGCTGTACGAGTACGCAGCCGACCGGAGGCTCTCACCGGCCAGCTTGACCAAAATCATGTCGGCCCTGGTCATCCTGGAATACGGACAGCTTCAGGACCACGCCACCGTGAGTCGCAGGGCCGCCGCCGCCCCCAAGATTCACCTGCGGCTTCGGGCCGGCCAAGTCTTCCGTCTGGAGGACCTTCTCAAGGCCATGCTGATCACATCGGCGAACGACGCCTGCCTCGCAGCCGTCGAACACGTGGCTGGAACCGAGGAGCGGTTCGTCGAGCTGATGAATATCAAAGCCGGCACCCTCGGGTTGTCGGACACCCACTTCAGCAACGCCTGCGGCTTCGACTCGCCCACGCACTACGCGACTGCGGCAGATCTGGCCAGGTTGAGCGAGGTGGCCTTGCAACACCCGATCTTCAGAGCGCTGGTCAAGGAAGAGCTGGAAGTCATCAGCGCCGTGAACGTGAACCGGACGTTTCTGCTCAAAACCACGAACCGTCTGCTGGGGCGGATGCCGGGCATTGAGGGCGTCAAAACAGGCTTTACGTCGCGCGCCGGCCGCTGTCTGATCGCCAAGGTCTCCCAGGATGGGAAGGAGCTGCTCCTGGTTCTGCTCCACGCCAACCGCCGTTGGAACACGGCGACAAGCTTGATCAACTACGGGCTCCGGTCGGTTGACGGACAGACTCTCGCCGTCCGCTAGCGTAGTGTCCCAGAAGTTCGTCGCACTGGTCACAGGAGACGCCCCCCTCACCCCAACCCTCTCCCCCGCTGGGGGAGAGGCGACGGTGAGGGGGAAAAGCCACCTGACTTATTCAAGATTCTTGCGGGACACGACACTAGCGCCAGTCACCGCCCACCGCGTGACCGTCTACGAAGAAGCAGGAGGAGAGGGAGGAAAGCTCCCAGGAGAAAGGGAGTGGTACCGACTCACTGTGGAATGGAAAATTCCACGTTAATGTCCTTGCCGAGGTAGTTGACCAGGAACCCTTGCTTCTCGTAGTTCATCGCCGCGCCCATCACCGTCTCGTCCCCGAAATCTTCCTTGCCCAACAACTTGCGGATGTCGTCCGGGCTCTCGCTGTTGAGGACGCTGCGGAAGATGCCCCGCGTCTTGTACGCGAAGCGGTTGTTGATGAAGATCAGGTCGACCTTCCCGTCCATCAAACGGACGCCTGCCATGGGGCCGGTGGGTTTGCGTTGATCCAGCAACAGAATGAAGGTCGCCTCCTGCTCAACCTTGACTCCGGGGATCTTCTCGTTGACCAGGATATCCATGGCTTTGCTTTCCGGATCACCCAGTTTCACACCGAACAAGGAGATATCAGCGCTTTTTATGATTTTGGGGTCCATCACATCGTTCTTGCTGAGCTCGTAAGGATTCGCCCAGGCAATACCGCCCATGACCCACGCCGCCAGCCCTAACGAGGCCAGCCGGACCTGTCCCTTCCTCATCGATTCCTCCATACCAAGCTTGCTAGAGCCCGGCGCTTCGATCAAACGCGCCGGGAGAAGTTTCTTGCCGCCAGTAGGCTTAAATTCCCCTGTCCTGCGCGGGGCCATCGCTGAGCCCCACGGACATGGTATGAACGCGAAAAATCCACGTCATTGTAGCCGACGGGAATGTGAAGTTGCAAGGGAAGGACGCGTGCAGTTGACGGTTCACATGGTCATGATCGGCACGACTACCGTCGGGAGCCAGTCGAAGACGCTTGACGGCCCACTTATTTGATAGTATCTTGGTAGTATGAAAGTCAAGACTTCTATCACGCTTTCGGAAGACCTCATGGAGGCAATTGATAAGCGGGCGGGGCAAGCGAAGAACCGTTCGGACTTCATCGAGACGGCGGTGCGCACATACATCGCCAAGACGATCCGCGACGAACAAAACGCCAATGACCTCGCCATCATCAACCGGAAGGCCGACCGCCTCAACCAAGAAGCCGCCGACGTCCTGAAGTATCAGGTGCCGATGTGAAACGCGGAGAGCTCTACCGCGTCGCGCATCCCTCCACAAAGGACCCCAAGAAATCCCGCGTGTTCGTCGTCGTCGGCCGCCAGGTCGTCATCACCTCCCGTTTCTCGACGGTCGTCTGCGCTCCGGTCTATTCGACCCACGATGGTCTTTCGACGCAGGTCCGCATCGGCGCAGACGAGGGTCTCAAGCATGAAAGCAGCATTCACTGCGATGCCCTGGTGAGTTTGCCCAAGTCGGCCCTCACCGACTACGTGGGCGCGCTGTCTCCCGCCAAGCTGGATGAGCTCGACCACGCTCTTCGCGTTGCGCTCGATCTTCCGGATTAGCCGCGCACGGTAATCGGCACGATTTCCGTCTGCACCGGCTGGCCGTAGACGATCGCGTCGCGGTCGGCGAGGTAGACATCCAGCTCGCTGCGGATGCCGAACTGGCCCGGCAGATAGATGCCGGGCTCGATGGAAAAACAGGTGCGCGGCAGGAGGCGGCGCTTGTCCTGCGTTTCCAGGTTGTCGATGTTGGCGCCGTTACCGTGGACCTCTTCGCCGATCGAATGGCCGGTGCGGTGCAGGAACTTATCCCCGTAGCCCGCGTCGCGGATGACGTTGCGGCTGACCTCGTCCACTTCCCATCCGCAGGGAAAGTCGCCGGAGGCCACGCGGGTCTTGACGAACTCGAGGGCCGCATCGCGGGCCCCGCGCACAGCCTGAAACACCTCATTCTGCTTGGCCGGCGCCTGGCGCCCGACGTAACCGGTCCAGGTGATGTCCGCATAGACCGAGCCCGGCTCGGGCCGTTTGGCCCAGAGGTCGATCAAGACCAACTGATTTTCTGCAATCACGGACGAACCGGATGGTGCCGGTCCATAGTGGGGATCGGCGCTGTGTTCGTTCACGGCGGCGATAGGGGCGCTGGACGTGACCAGCCCATGGTCCTTGAAGCGGGACAGGATGAATTGTTGCAGGCCAAACTCCGTCAGACCGTTGCGGCCCGCGACCGATTCGCCCACGTGCCGAAACGCTTCATCCACGATCGTCCGGAGCTTGGCCGCCGCGTCCCGATGGGATGCCAATTGCCGTTCCGTCCAGACCGCTTCGAAGCGCTGGACGAGATCGGCCGAGGTCACGACCTCCACCCCATGCCCGCGAATCTGCTCGATCGTGCCCGCATCCACGCGTGACACGTAGGGAATGAAATTCATCGGTGAATATTGCATGGCCGCGTGTTTGGCCTTGGCCAGGATGCGCGAGAGGCAGGCGCCGAGCGACTGCCAGGACATGTACTGCACCGATTCGCCGGGCAGTTCGTCCAAGACGTGCGGCTCGATCTTATGGGTCAGCTTGACCGGCTGGCCCTGCGCCGGCACCCAATAGAACCAGCGGCGGGTCACGTGCTTGGTCTGGTCCAGGAGCAGCACCCGGTAGGCCAAGGGGTCGCTGCCGCGGAAGTCGTAGAAGAGCCACCCGTCGAGGCCCGGCGTCTCGCGCAAGGCCTGCTGAATGTCGGCCACGCGCTGGTGATGAGGTCTTTGTGTATCAGCCATAGCGGCGGCCATCATACCCTGAATCGGACGGGATTTCCTACTCCGGTCTTGACTAAAAAATCTTACTCCAGGACAGGGTAAACAGTTCCGTCTGGCTGTTGAGGGGGTGCTCGTGGGGACCGAAGTAGATGCCGGCCCGCACGTAGGAGACGGCGAGATCCCAGGGGATATATTTCAGCGTGATGCCCAGGTGGACGGAGGAATGGTTGAGGGGTTCCCCTTTCGTATCGACGACTTGGCCCGTGGTGAGATTTTCCAGCCGATGCGATCGCTCGAATTTCTCGAAGCGGTGCATGCCCACGACGAAGGGAATGAACCGGAACGGCCCCCAACTGTGCTGCGGGGCAATTCCAAGGGCCACGCCCGGCGAGACCGTCGGGACGGTTTTGTTCTTGGCGTAGAACGAGTTGCCTTGGAACTGAAAGGTGCCCTCGGACGTGGCATCAATGGTGCTGAACGTGAGGCCGAACAAGATGGGCATCCGAAATCCCTGGCCGGTGAAGGGATCGTAGACCACTTCCGCCAACGCGCTGTATAGGACACGTTCGCCCCCACAGGTTTCTTTTACAGGGGTGCTCGAGACTGCCGTATAACCACAGGGTTGGGGACAGCGGTTGCGTGAAGTCAGCCTGTCTTGCCAGGTGGGAGTGGAGCATGCGTGCCCATCGGCCTATGGAATTTATGCAACATTGTGTGAATTCGGCAAGCCGGTCGGAGAACGCCTACATAATTTCTTGCATGGCCTTCAGGCCTGTGCCATAAGGGTCGCCAGAGGATTCCGGCATGTCTTTCCTT
>VGXG01000008.1 GCA_016873395.1 Nitrospira sp.
AGTTGTCAGTCCTCAGTTTTCAGTTCTCGGTTTCATAACTGACGACCGAAAACTGACTGCTTGCTGCAAGTTTGGTATGGAGGATCCTATGCCTTCCCAGTCTGCCTCGCCCGGTCACATCGAAATCACCGAAACTCTGGTCCGGCTCTATGTCTTCCTGGCCCAGTACCTGGACCGAAGCCGCGACGAGGGGATGAGACAGTCCTACCCGGAAACAGACCTCCAGGCACACCTCTCGTCGACCAAGAGCAAGATGCTGGAGATTCTGTCGGTCAACCCGGTCGTCAAAGAGAAGGTCCAGAAGGAATGCGACCGGGTCCTGGCTCTGGGAGCAGCCTGTCTGAAGGAAGGGGCCAGGAACAAAGCCTTGCTGGACGACGTGAAGGCGGAGCGGGCCCTTTTGCAGAACAAGACGATTGCGCTGAGCGATCTCCTTGCCGTGTTTCGGGCCTCGTAGGGTTTCCGGGGCCGGGCTTATGCGGATCACCATCGCCGAAAAACATCAAGTGGCGGGACTGGACGAGCGTGAACGGGGGTTCAATCGGCTGGTCGAGATCGGCCTGGCGGAAGGGAGCTATCAGGCCAGCCTCCGGTATGAAACGACGCTGGTCATGACCGACCGGTGTGAGACGCAGACGGCCGCGTTGGGCGAGCTGATCCGATTGTTGCACGAGCGGGGCTACAGGCAGCTCCGCAGCCAACGGTCATTCCGCGACAATCGCTACCTTGGCAGCCAAGAGCAATGGATCGAGTATCAGGATCCGGAGCTGCCCGGCGGCCGGCATCGGGGAATCAGCGGGTGGCTCGGCCGCCTGCGTCAAGCCTTAGGACTGTGAGCCCGCCCTCGTATAGAGGGCTTCAGGGACCGCGCATGCTTGCGCCAAACTGTTGCCTCCGCTAGAGTAATCGTCAGCGGAGAAATGTTGGAGAGGATGATGGCCAGTCGGGTAGTCATGCCGAAATTGACGGACACGATGGAGGAGGGAGTCGTCCTCAAGTGGAAGAAACGGGAAGGGGACCAGGTGGGAACGGGCGACGTGCTCGCTGAGATCGAGACCGACAAGGCCGTGATGGATCTCGAGGCCTTTTCCTCCGGCACGTTGAAGAAGGTGCTGGCCGGCGAAGGAGAAACCGTGAAGGCCGGCGCTCTCATCGCCGTGATCGCCGAGCCGGATGAAGACATTGCTTCTGTCATGACTGAAGCCGGTCCCTCGGTGCAGGCGGCAGCCTCACCCTCGTCCGCTCAGCTCTCCGCCGCTCCCTCAGCCCAGGCTCCCGTTTCACGCGAGGAAGAGCTACGGCAAAGAGTGTCGCCCCGAGCCAGGATGATGGCGGCTGAGCGGGGGCTCGACCTGGCAACGATCAAGGGGTCGGGGCCGGGTGGGCGCATCGTCGAACAGGACGTCATCGCAGCCTCGGCTGCCGTCTCGCCCAGGGCCGGAACCGACCTCCCGCTCAGCCAGATGCGGAAGGCCATCGCCCGGGCCACCACCCAGAGCAAGGCGCCGGTCCCCCATTTTTACCTCACCGCCGAGATCGCGATGGACGAGGCGGAGAAGCTGCGCGCTCAGTTTAAAGAGAGCCGCCGGGAGCATCCGAGCATGACGGCGCTGCTCGTCAAGGCGGCGGCGGTGGCCTTAATGCGCCACCCGGAGATCAACGTCTCCTACGCCGGCGACCGGCTCCGGCAGCATGCCACGATCGACATTGGAATCGCCGTGGGGCTGGAGGAAGGCCTCATCTCCCCCGTCCTGCGGGATTGCGGTCCCAGGACCTTGGACAACATCTCGACCGAGTTGCGGGAGTTGATCGAGCGGGCGCGCAGCAGGCGGCTTCAACCGGAGGAGTATACGGGCGCCACCTTTTCCATCTCCAACCTCGGAATGTTCGAGGTGGAGAGCTTCATCGCGATCCTGATGCCGCCTGAAGCTGCGGCGCTGGCGGTCGGGGCCATCCGCAGTCTGCCGGTCGCCGAGGCCGGCGGGATCGCAGTCGGCCGGCGCATGAAGGTGACGCTCTCCTGCGACCACCGAGCGTTGGACGGGGTGCAGGCCGCCAAGTTCCTTCAGGAGTTCAAGCGCGGCATGGAACATCCCCAGGAACTTCTTCAGCCGCAAGGATCATCATGAGCTTCGTGCCACTGAACCAGCTTCGGGCGTCAGGCGCTGATCGTTCATCACCCATCAGCCATCGGCCATCACCCATCGGCCGTCTCCCTCCCTGGTTCAAGGTCAAGATCAGCCAGGGGCCGGATTACCAGGACATCCGGCAGACCATGGACAAGCTGGCGCTCCATACGATCTGTGAGGAAGCTCGCTGCCCCAACGTTTGGGAATGTTGGAACAATCGAACCGCCACCTTTCTGATCCTGGGCGACATCTGCACCCGCCGCTGCCACTATTGCGCGGTGGCGACCGGACGGCCCTTGGAGTTGGACCGGGGCGAACCCCTCCGCGTGGCCCAAGCGGTGCAAGCCTTGGGGCTCAGACATGCGGTGATCACCTCGGTCAACCGGGATGAATTGGAGGATGGGGGCGCCTCGATCTTCGCGGAGACGATCCAGCAGATCAGGCGATTGATTCCGTCCTGCGCCGTGGAGGTCCTCATTCCTGACTTTGAAGGAAACGAAGCGGCGCTCGGCTCCGTGCTGGCCGAGCGGCCCGATATCCTGAATCACAACATCGAGACGGTCCGTCGTCTGTTTCCTCCGATCAGGCCTCAGGGAAAATATGATCGGTCGATGGAACTGCTGGGGCGGGCCAAGCGGGCAGGGGCCAGAACCAAATCGGGCCTGATCGTCGGTATGGGAGAGACAATCGACGAAATCAGCGAAGTGATGCGTGACCTCCGGTCAGTCGGCTGTGACATCCTCACCATCGGCCAGTACCTTCAGCCCACCAAGCAGCACTTGCCGGTCGCTCGTTTTTACCATCCGGAGGAGTTTGGGGCGCTCGAAGAAGAAGGGCTTACCCTCGGCTTCAGCCATGTTGAGTCCGGCCCGCTCGTTCGTAGCTCCTACCACGCGGAACGACAAGTGTCCTCCTAAGTGGAAGGACAGCCTGGTTAATCCCCGTGCTCGCAGAGCCCCCACGATAAAACTGTGGTCGCTCGATGCGCGCAGTTAGGGATCAACCAGGCCGCCCTTCAAAATGAAGTGATATCTCACCTTCCAGCCGAGGCAAAAAAGAGAAGTGGAATGTGGATAGGTCGCTTGTAGACCTATCCACATCTTAGGACTTCCTAAGAGGATAGCTTGTCCCTGTTTCTACGACCGAGCGTCGACGCCAGCTGCGTGCTGGCGAAACGTGAGCAAAATGGAACGACCCCGGTTGGCGTATTCGCTCCATGTCGAGGTTAGGCTGCAGCGGATCGGATTTGGTCAATGATTTGCCGTGCGACTTCCTCCATGCCAAGGTCCGTCGATACACCTATCCGGTCAGCGAGGAACGGACTCTGCCGTGCTACCGCTTTATAATCTACCTGATGCCAAACAGGTAGCAGACGCTTGCGCCCGTCTGCGTCTTCGAGGGCGAGAATGGCCCGCACCTCCTGCATGGGCCATTTTTTGGCAAAGAAGTTTGGGCTCAGCACCACAACGCCGTATCGAGAGTTCCTGAGCCCCTCATCTATTTTCTCCCGCAGAGAATCCCCAAGCTTAAGCGAGAATCTGTCAAGCCAGACACGATACCCTTGGGTTTCGATTGCTCTCATCAGTGGCTCAGCGACGGTTGTTGTATCCTCGCTTGCGTGACTCAGAAAGCAGTTAGCATCTTCACTGGGGTCACGCGTTGGTCGGTACGGAATAGGGACCACGAGCTGCAGCAGCCCCCGGGCACTCTCGGCAAGGCTTTCAAGTTGAATCCCAGCGTGCGCGCATTCATCTGCATTCCAGTTTTCAGGATCGCTCCAAAACTCAGCTTTGCGACGGAGTCGGATAGCAAGATCGCTGTCAAAGGCAGCGACTGCGATAGCTGCTTCTCTCCAAAGATCTACGAGCTCCGGGTTCGGTGCGTAGCTTTTTGGTTGGACGCCCCGAAGCCGTCCTAAGTGCATGGTGGTTGCGTCCACAGCAGTGAACACAGCTCGTATCGCATCTTTTTGAGGTTCGCTGGGTCGGGCGACGCTTCTCAGAGTTTCTCGCAAGGTTCGGTTGAGATCTGACAGAGCATTACTGAAATCGATCCCGTTGTTCATGCCCCAACTCCTATAGCCGTCGGCTTACCTGCCTTGACCAATTATGAGGCGTGGCGGAAATCGCCGCCGTCGGTCTTCCGCGTGAGCGCGCTGGTGAAGCGTTCGAGCCGTTCTTTCTCCTCCAGCCGCAGGCGCGCGAACTCCAGGCCGTACTCCCGCCCGCTCGCCCACCGCACCTCGGCCAGATCGACCTTGAGAGGCGCGTACTGTTCGGGTAGTTGGATGCGCAGCGCCAGCATGACTCCGTCCGGGATCAGCTCGTCGCTCACCATCGTGCAGCCGTGAGCCGAGAGTCCCGAGACCATTCCACCGCCGGCGATGCCGCTCCCGGAGAAGGAGACGGGCAGTTCGACGGCAAAGCGCGCGAACTCACGTTTATCCATGGGACACCCCCTGCCGGTCAGGGACCATCCCGAGAGTCTTCGCAAGTGTCAGGGCTTCGACTATAGCAGCACCTCTTTTACGAATCCAGCTTCATTGACTCTCCTCCGACCCGTCCCTATAATGGCCTCCGGTTCCTGTTTTATCACCTGCCTGCACAAGCGATGACATCGTTTTCTAAGGATAATTTGACGAAACTGGTCGGTGGGTTCAAAGCCGGCTTGAAGCATGCGTTTGCCGTCACGCGTGAGCAGGACGCCCTTTCCTTGGATGACCTCGCGCTCCTGGAACGAGTCGCCGACGCAGTTATCGCGCGAGGCATGGCTGCTCCTGCTACGGTCTTTCTGGAGTCCGCCGGCCCCATGAACTTTCTCGGCAGCCAGGCGCTGCATTTTTTGACTCCCATTCTTGATCTGGCCTGCAAAACCAGTGAGATCGAACATGTCGCCCGCCTGCTTGAACGGCGTGACGCCATCCCCCGCCTGATCGCCCTCATCGAGGCCAAGTCCGCTCTTCAAGGAACCTCTCCTCGATGACCGCCTCAACCATGCCTCTTTCGGTTATTATCGCCACGGACTGCGGCAGCACCACGACCAAGGCCATTCTGATCGAGAAGGTCGGCGAGGAGTACCGGCAGACCTTCCGCGGAGAGGCCCCGACTACCGTGGAGGCGCCCTTCGAGGATGTGACGCGCGGCGTGCTCAACGCCATCGCGGAAGTCGAGGAGCTCTCCGGGCGGAAAATCCTGGACGGGGAGCGCATCATCACTCCGAGCCGGAAAGATGCCAAGACCGGAGTAGACATCTATGTGTCGACCAGCAGCGCGGGCGGCGGGTTGCAGATGATGGTGGCCGGCGCCGTCCAGAGCATGACCGGCGAGAGTGCGCAGCGGTGTGCGCTGGGAGCCGGCGCAATCGTCATGGACGTCCTGGCTTCCAATGACGGGCGGCTGCCACATGAAAAAATCGAGCGCATCCGGGCCCTCCGGCCGGACATGATCCTCCTGTCCGGCGGGACGGACGGAGGGACCGTGACCCACGTAGTGGAGATGGCTGAATACATCGCCGCAGCCGACCCGCACCCCCGGCTTGGCATGTCCTATGCTCTCCCCTTGATTTACGCGGGCAACAAGGACGCACGGGAACGGGTCAAGGACATCCTGGGGGAGAAAACCGCGCTGGTCATCACCGAGAACATCCGACCGGTGCTGGAACGAGAAAATCTGGCACCGGCCCGCAACAAGATCCATGACCTTTTTCTCGAGCACGTCATGGCTCAGGCGCCCGGCTACAAGAAACTGATTGCCTGGGCCGGGGCGCCGATCATGCCGACGCCGGCCGCGGTCGGCCTCATCATGCGAACCATCGCCAAGCGGGACCGCTTGAACCTGATCGGCGTGGACATCGGCGGAGCCACAACGGACGTCTTTTCGGTCTTCGGCGAGACCTTCAATCGCACCGTGAGCGCCAACCTCGGCATGTCCTACAGCATCTCGAATGTCCTGGCGGAAGCGGGTCTCGCGAACATCATGCGCTGGGTCCCCTTCACAATCGAGGAGCAGACGCTGCGCGATCGGATCAAGAACAAGATGATCCGGCCAACGACCATTCCTCAGACCCTCGATGAGCTCCAGATCGAGCATGCAATTGCGCGGGAAGCCTTGCGCTTGGCGCTCGTGCATCACAAGGCGCTCGCCACCGGCCTCAAGGGCGTCCAGCAGGAACGGACGATCTCCGACATCTTCGAGCAGAAGGCCTCCGGCGAGACCCTCATCGACATGCTGAAACTGGACCTGATCGTCGGCAGCGGCGGCATCCTGTCCCACGCCCCTCGGCGCATCCAATCCATGCTCATGATGGTGGATGCCTACGAGCCCTTGGGCTGTACCCATTTGTCCGTGGACAGTATCTTCATGATGCCGCACCTGGGCGTCCTGTCCACCGTGGATGAGAAGGCCGCCACGGATGTCTTCGTCCGCGACTGCATGGTCTACCTCGGCACCTGCGTCGCCCCTATCGGACAGGGGAGGGAGGGAGACAAGTGCGCCGACTACCAGATCACATTTGAAGGGGGCCGAGCGCCGGAGAGCGGAACCTTGCCGTTCGGCGAGCTGCGCCTGCTGTCCTTGGCGACGGAGGAGCGGACGAAAATCGAGCTGCGGCCGGCCAAGCAGGTGGATGTCGGGGAGGGCAGGGGCGTGCCGGTCACACGTGAGGTGAAGGGTGGAGTTGCAGGGCTCCTGCTGGATGGTCGCGGGCGGCCACTCCAGTTGCCGGCCGATCCACAGGCCAGGATCAAGGCTTTGACCAAGTGGCATCAGGCAGTTAACCTTTACCCGGAAAAGAGCTGATAGCGTATGGCATATAGCACGAAAGCAGAAGCCGCCCGCTCCAGCTTGTGCCATAAGCCATTTGCCATACGCTCTTAGACTTTATGGCGCACTCCTATACACCGGGTCTTACAGTCAGCGAGACGACGGTTCTGCGGAAGAAGCGGCTGCTGCCGATTCCCGGTACCGTCACAGCTCAGGTCGGCGATCTGGTTCAGGCTGACTCAGTCGTGGCCCAGACCAAGTTGGCCGGCAAGGTCCATGTCGTGAACGTGGCCAACCTGCTCGGCGTCGCCCCGGACGAAATCCGTGAATACTTGGTCAAGAAAGAGGGGGAGACGATCGGCCTGGATGAGGTGCTGGCCGAAAACAAACCGTTCATCAAGTGGTTCAAGACGGAGGTTCGCTCGCCGATCCAGGGTAAGGTGGAGTCTCTTTCAACCGTTACCGGCCAGATGCTGCTGCGCGAACCGCCCCGTTCCCTGGATCTCCTGGCCTATGTCGATGGGGTTGTCGTGGAGGTGCATGTCAGGCAAGGGGTCACGGTCGAGACGGACTGCAGCTTCGTCCAAGGCATCTTCGGGATCGGCGGCGAGACCTGGGGCCCGTTGGTCCTGGCGGTGAAGAGGCCGGAAGAACCGTTGACGCCTGACCGCCTCGATTCAACGATGAAGGGCAAGGTCGTCATTGCGGGCTCTTTTCTCGGAGCCGATGTGATGGCTCGCGCCAAGGAGATCGGCGTCGCAGGCTTGGTTGTGGGCGGCATCCACGACAAGGACCTTCGTGCCTTGCTGGGCTATGACCTGGGCGTCGCCATCACCGGCACCGAACGGGTCGGCTTTTCACTGATCGTCACCGAGGGTTTCGGGGTCATCCCGATGGCGGCCAAGACGTTCGGGCTCCTGTCTGCGCACGTCGGCCAGAAGGCTTGTATGTCCGGGGCGACTCAGATCCGGGCCGGCGTGATCCGTCCAGAAATCATCATTCCACGTTCATCTTCCATCTCCTCGCCCCCGCTTCGGGGGAGAGGGGCGGGTGAGGGGGCAGGGGAGGGGGAGCGAGCCGGCCTCCGCGCAGGCGACCAGGTTCGCATCATCCGGGATCCGCTGTTCGGAAAAATCGGACTCGTGCGCTCGTTGCCATCCGACCTCAGGCAAATCGAGACCGAAAGCCACGTTCGGGTCTTGGAGGTGGAGTTTCCAGACAGCACAACGGCCGTGATCCCCCGGGCCAACGTGGAGCTGATCGAAGGCTAGTGATGAATGATGAGTGCAGAGTGATGAATGAAGATTACTGAACGAAAAGAGAGATTCTCTGCAATCCGCCGATCGGCCCTGTTCTGGGTGCTGCTGGTTATCGTCGGTTTCGGCTGGAGCCCTCCGGCACTGGCAACTGAACTAACGTCGCCGAGAGAGTTCCGGGTCTTCGACACGCCGAGCGATGGAGGGGGAAGTCTCACGGTCATCTGGGCTCCCGGGGAGCATGAGGGATCAGATGTCCGCTATCAGATTCTGCTCAGACAGGCGCCAGCAGCCGCCCCTCACCCCAGCCCTCTCCCCGGAGGGGCGAGGGAACACAAAGATCTTCCTCTCCCCCAGTTTGGGGGAGAGGAGGTAGGTGAGGGGAGAGTGGTGGCCGAGTTTCCGGCCGATTCCCACTATGTCCGGGACGCCAAGTGGCCCTGGTGGACCAGACCGGCTCCGGCAGACTTTCACCAGTACGACATCAAGTCCGGCAGAGGCCTCGATCTGAAGAACGGCACCCCCTACATCGTGTCGGTGGCGACCGTGAAAGCCGGAGAAAAGGTTGACTCTCGCTCGGCCCGTGCCGTCCCGGAGCCCAATTGGATCAACTGGAATCAGGCCAACAACCTGCTGCTTGCGATCCTCTTCGGCGCCGTGGTGATGGGGTCGATCCAGTCGGCAAAACGACGGGAGATCTTTCTGCGGCGGATTCCCGGCTTGGACGCGGTGGACGAAGCCCTCGGGCGGGCGACGGAGTTGGGCAAGCCGATCCTCTATCTGACCGGCGCCGGCGACATGAGCGAGCCCTCGACGATTGCCGCAGCCGTGATCCTGGGGCGGGTCTCCAAGCGGGTGGCCGCCTACGAGACAGACCTGCTGGTGCCGCACCGGGACCCGATCGTGATGGCGGTCTGCCAAGAGATCACCAAACAGTCCTATCTGGAAGCCGGCAAGCCTGATGCCTTCAAGGAAGACTCGAACTTCTTTATCACAACCGATCAATTTAGCTATACGGCAGCGGTGGATGGGATTATGCTGCGCAAGAAGCCGGCTGCCAACTTTTTCATGGGCTCCTACTTCGCCGAAGCGCTACTGTTGACCGAGACGGGAGCGAGCACCGGCGCCATCCAGATCGCGGGAACCGATTCCGACCACCAGTTGCCCTTCTTCGTGACGACCTGTGACTATACGCTGATCGGGGAAGAGCTCTACGCGGCGAGCGCCTACCTGTCGCGGGAGCCGATTCAGGTCGGTACCCTGCGCGGGCAGGACATGGGCAAAGGGTTCATCCTGGTGGTCCTGGCGCTGGGCTCGATCCTAGCGACGGCTGGACTGTTGTTCCAAGCGGACTGGCCGATGCTTTTTCTGGACCTCTTCAAGGATTTAAAATGAATTTCTTCCGCCGACAGTTGCCTCTGCTGATCACGCTGGTAACCGGCCTCGTCTTTGCGGCCCAATACTACGTCCCACATCCGGCTTCCGAAGAGATGCTGACCAACGTCACCAAGTGGCTCCAGATCATCGGTGGCTTCGCCCTCGTGCTGGGCGTGACCAGTCTCTTCCACATCCACGCGGTCAAGATCAGGCGGAGGGAGCCGGGCTGGGGCTACAGCTTCGTCCTCTACGCGGGGATGCTGGGGACCATCGTGATCGGGCTTTGGCACAACGGTAAGGAAGTGGTCAACGGGACCATGACGGCCTTCGGCTGGATCTACAACTTCATGATGGTCCCGCTCCAAGGCACGATGTTCGCCATCCTGGCCTTCTTCATCGCGTCGGCTGCCTACCGGTCCTTCCGAGCCCGCAGCCGAGAAGCGGCCGTGCTCCTGGTTGCCGCCGTGATCGTCATGATGGGACGGGTGCCGCTGGGCGAGTATCTGGTTCCTCTGAGCGGAGACTTGACGCAATGGATCTTGAACGTCCTGAACGCGTCGGTCCGGCGGGCCATCCTGATCGGGATCAGCCTGGGAGCGGTCGCCCTGTCGCTGAAGATCATCTTCGGGATCGAACGGGCGTATCTGGGCGGCGGTAAAGAGTGACAGGTGACGGGTGACACGTGACGAGTAAAACAAAAATGAGCAGCCAAAATATGGCCCATGTTGTCACGCGTCACGCGTCACGCGTCACGGGGTTGCAATGACGTTCGCAGAGCGGATGCTGAAAATCGACCGCCGGATCATCTTCCTGGTGATCGGGCTCTGTACCTTGATTCCACTCCTCTATCCGGTGGGGCTGGCGATCAAGATCTCGCCCGAGGTCCACGGGGTCTATGACTATATCGAATCGCTGCCGGAAGGGTCTGTATTTCTCCTCTCGCTGGATTTCGACCCGGCCTCCAAGCCGGAGCTCTACCCGCAGGCGGTTTCCTTGCTGCGTCATGCCTTCAAGAAGAACCTCCGGGTCATCGGGATGACCCTCTGGCTCCCCGGCACCGGCATGGCCAACGAGGTCATCACGAGGGTGGCGGACGAGGCGGGGAAAGTCAGCGGAAAAGACTACGTCTTTCTAGGCTGGAGCCCAGGCGGCGGTTCGGTGATCATCAACATGGGGCAAGACCTTTACAAGGCCTTTCCGACTGATTACAACAACCAGCCCACCAAAGACCTGATGGTTCTCAAAGACGTCAAGACGCTCAGGGATGTCGCCTACGTCGTCAGCCTGGCGGCGGGCACGTCGGGAATTGAGACCTGGTATGTGTTCGGCAAGGACAAGTACAAATTCGAGCTGGGCGGGGGCTGCACCGGCGTCATTGCCCCAGGCCTCTATCCGCTTCTGCGCAGCGGTCAGATCAACGGCCTGATCGGCGGGTTGCGGGGGGCGGCTGAATATGAAGTATTGATCGACCAGAAGGGACGGGCGGTGGCCGGCATGGACGCCCAGTCAGCCACACACCTGGCCATCATCGTGCTGGTCATTCTGTGTAACATTTTCTATTTCATGCTCCGGAAGTCGCAGGGCCGGACCGGACAGCAGCCGGGCTGAAGCGAGGAGCCGATGCCGTTTGAAATACTCTTAGGCGCGTGGGTGGCGACGGGCTTGACCCTCTTCATCTTCACGTTCCTCTATCAGGACAACCCCCTGTTCAAACTGGCCGAACACCTGTATGTCGGGGTCTCGGTAGGGTATGCGATCGTGAAGACATACGATACGGTGCTGATCCGTCTCATCTATGAGCCGATGGTCAAACAGGGCGACTGGTCGTTGCTGATCCCGCTCGGCATCGGAACCCTGATGCTGGCCCGCTATGTGCCCAAGGCGGCCTGGCTCTCGCGCATCGCCTTCGCCTTCATCGTAGGGGTCGGGTCCGGGCTGGCGATTCCGCGCGTGATTTCCTCCTACATCCTGAAGCAAGTGGAGGATACGGTCCGGCCCTTAGCGTCCATCGTCCAAGGTAGCCCCTCCTTTACCTATGACCTGTTGAACCCGGCCAGCAACCTGAACGCGGTGGTGCTGCTGGTCGGAGTCGTGTCGGTGCTCTTCTACTTTTTCTTCTCGATCGAGCACAAAGGACCGGTTAAAGTCGCCGCGCATACCGGTATCCTGTTCCTCATGGTCGCCTTCGGGGCAGCCTTCGGCTACACGGTCATGGCCCGCATGTCGCTATTGATCGGGCGGCTGACGGACCTGATCGAGTATGCGGAACCCCGATACGGCCTGGCTTCGCTCTGGCTCCTGGCAGTCACGGTGACCCTGTTGGCAGCCTGGAGTCTGACACAGCGAGGGAAAGCAGCCCCGCCCGCCGACGGCTGAGAGCCTCTTGAAGAGAAGCATTCGCTCCAGTACCATGAACCGTCGGTGAGGGACCAGCAAGCAACATGACTGTCTCGACGAAAGATCCCAAACAGTTCCCTGTCCTGCGCAACCTCCAGTTTTCTCCCATCAAGGACAAGGAGGAGCAGTATGTGGTCCTCTGGGACCCCACAGGGCTGAGCCAGGACAAGTTGGTCCTCCCGTTGCACTATTTTTTTCTGATCCAACACCTCAACGGTGAACATTCCCTCGAGCAGATCGGAGCCCTCTACCTCAAGCGATTCGGGGAATTCCTCATGCCGGACCGGCTGGCCAAGCTGGTGGCCGACCTGGACGCCAAACTGTTTCTGGAAGGGGAACGGGTCGAATCGGCCAGGAGGGAAGCCCAGGCTGCCTATCGACTGGCACCGGTGCGTCCGGCCCTGTACGCCGGCAAGAGTTATGAAGGAGAGAAGGAGAAACTGATCGCGCAGCTCGACAACTTCTTCACCTCAAAAGAGGGACCGGACTTCAAACCCTCGGCCAATCGCGGAAAGAAGATCAAAGGCCTCGTGGCACCTGACCATGAGATCAGACAGGCAGGCCCTATTTACGCCTGGGCCTATAAAGAACTCAGGGAAGCAGAAGCGCCGGACCTTTTCGTGCTCCTGGGAACCAGCCACGCAGGCTTGGCCCAGCCCTATGCAGTGACGGACAAGGACTTTGAGACACCCCTTGGAACCGTCCAGGCTGATCGGGTAGTCCTGGATCGGTTCAAGGCCAAGGGGGGGATGCCCTTCTTTGACGAGGACCTCAGCCATAGACATGAACATTCCATCGAGTTTCAGCTCCCGTTTCTTCAACAGACTGTGGGGACAAAGAGGCCCTTCACGATCGTTCCGATCCTCTGTTCCTTCTCACCCACCTGCCTGAGCGATCCCCAGCTTGCCCAGACGGGCAAACAGGTGGAGACCTTCATCCGAGTCTTGAAAGAGGCCCTGGCTGAATCAGGGAAAGAAGTCTGTCTGATCGCCAGTGGAGAATTGGCCCATATCGGGATGCGCTATGGAGACCCGGACCCACCCACCGACTTTTCGTTCCACAAGTGCATGCAGACCGACTTGGAAATGCTGAAGCCTGTGGAGGAGCTCAAGCCCGATGCCTTTGCCCAGTTCATCCAGAAGGAGCAGGACAGCCGACGCATCTTCGGCTTCGCGGCGATCTATACGCTCCTCAAACTGATCCAAGCGGAAAAGGGGCAGGTGCTTCGCTACGACCGGGGGATCACGGACCAGTACAATTCGACGGTGACGTACGCCAGCATGGCCTTCTTTTAATACGATGAGCAAATGGCTTATAGCTTATGGCCGATAGCCTGAAGTTTCGTCTCGGCCATATGCCATAGGCCATATGCTCTTGGCTCTACACCCGGAGGTCTCCTGGCATGGCCAAGTTCTATACAGAATTGAATGACGGGCTGCGCCAGTTCATCGCGGCGCAGCACGTATTCTTTAACGCCTCGGCTCCGAACGAGGGGCGCATCAACGTGTCGCCCAAGAGCCTCGACACGTTCCGCATCCTGAGCGACAAGCAGGTGGCCTACCTGGACCTGACGGGCAGCGAGAACGAGACGGCTGCCCACGTCGCCGAGAACGGGCGGCTGACACTCATGTTCTGTAGCTTTGAGGATAAGCCCTCAATCCTGCGTCTCTACGGGAAGGGGCGGGTCGTCAACTCACGCGACCCCCAATGGCAGGAACTGCGCCGCCATTTCCCAACGATCCCCCGGTGAACGACAGATCGTCCTGCTGGACATCGAATCGATCATGACCACCTGCGGGTTTGCCGTACCTCTTTACGATTACAAGGGGCAGCGCACCCTGTTGCCGGACTGGTCCTGCAAGATGGGCGAGGAGCGGTTGGAGGAATACCGGCGCGAGAGGAATCTCAAGAGCATCGACGGGCTGCCGACGTACCTGGATGAGCAGCCATCGGAGTAAGCCGCAAGAGGGGAGGCATGCACTACCTGTTGTTCTACGAGAAGGGGCAGGATTACGCAGCACGTCAGGGGCCTCTGCAAGCGCCCCATCTGGCCTATGTGCAGGCAGCCGTCCGCCGTGGCGAGCTGATCCTGGGCGGGTCCTTGGGCGATCCGCCGGACGGGGCAGCGGTTCTCCTGTTTAAAGCCGACTCTCCGGCCGTCGCCGAGGCCTTCGCGAAGGCGGACCCCTATGTGACTCATGGGGTGGTCAGCCGGTGGTGGGTGCGGGCTTGGGAGACGGTGGTGGGCGAGGGCGCGGCTGTCCCGTTACCCGATTAGGAGAAGAGCTAATAGCGTATGCTTATAGCCGATGGAAGAACCGGTCGCTCGTGCTATTAGCTATTTGCTATATGCTCTTGCGGCTCTACTCTTTGACCGTCACCGTCATCTCCACCGGTTCGAGCGGGTTGTCCTGCTCGTCGCGTGGCAGGTTGACGATTTTGTCGATCACGTCCAAGCCCCGATAGACCTCGCCGAAGACTGTGTAACGTCGGTCCAAGCCGCCACAGTCCACCGCGCAGATAAAAAATTGCGAGCCGCTGTCGTTGAAATCCCTGGTGCTGTTGCTCTCGCGTGGCATCTTGGCCATCGACAGGGCGCCGCGTTTGTGAGGCCAGTCGCTCGGCTCCGGGTTGAGAAAATAGCCGGGCCCTCCGGTGCCGTGCAGGTTCCGGTCCGGATTCTTGCTAATGGGATCGCCCCCTTGGATCATGAATCCCGGAATGACTCGATGGAATCTGAGCCCGTTGAAAAAGCCCATCTTGGCCAGCGCGATGAAGTTATCGACGTGGCGAGGGGCGGCGTCCGGGTAGAACTTGACCAGCATGTCCCCGAACTTGGTCGAGATGACCGCTCGGGGGTTCTTCTTCTGAAACTGCATGACGGAAGACATGGCGGCAATCTACCAGCAGGGAATTGAGTTTCGCAACCCCTGACGCATCACTCATTACCCATCACCCATCACCCTTCACGAATCCGCAGCCCGTCATCCGGCCTGATCCCCAGCCACAAGAGCCCGCCGAGCAGCGCGACCGCGGCGGCGACGCCCAGTGCGGCGGCCCAGCCGACCTGATCGGCCAGCCAAGGGGTCAGCGTGGGGGAGAGGGTTCCGCCGAGGTTCGCACCGGTATTCATGATGCCGGACAGGGTGCCGGCATGCGGCTTGGAGAGGTCCACGGTGGAGGACCAATAGGCGCCGACCGTAAAGTAAAGCCAGCCGGCGCCGAGGGAAAGCAGGGCCAGAGCCAGGAACGGTACCTCCGCTGAAGCCCCCAGCAAGATGGCCAGGGCCGCCAGCAGCATCCCGCCGGCACCCACGATGGCCCGTCCCCGGTTGATCCCCAATCTGACTGTCAGCCTGTCTGTCGCCCATCCACCGAGCGGACAGAAGATCGTCACCGCGATAAAGGGGCCTGCGGCAAACAGGGCTCCCCGTAGAAGGCCGAAGCCCCGCACGTTCACCAGATACAGATAAAACCAAGAGAGGTAGACATAGGCCACATAGCCGAGGCAGCTATAGCTTAAGACGAGCCACCAGACGGTCGGAGTCCGTGCAAACAGGCGCCAGGGTACCGGACCGACAGGGGAAGGTTCATCTAGCTTGCGCGACCCTTCGATGAGCGCCGCTTCCGCCTCGTTCACGCGAGGGTGCTGTGCCGGCCGGTCGGTCGCATACCAATACCAGATTCCGGCGACCAACAGACCCAGCAAGCCTGCCGCATAAAAAGGGGCTTGCCAGCCATAGTTGACCATGAGCCAGGCGGTGAGCGGAGGCGTGAGCGCGGAGCCGAGGCCCAAGCCTCCGATCGTAATGCCGATGCCGAGCCCTCGTTCGCCGGACGGCAGCCAGTTGGCCACCGCGCGGTTGAAATTCGGAAGGGCCGCCGCTTCGCCCGCGCCGATCAGGAACCGGACCAGGATCAACGACCCCAAGACGCCGACCAACCCGACAGTCGGCAGGGTGGCCGCCACGGCCGTGAGCGCGGTAAAGGTGGACCACCAGATCACCGCCAGGGTCAGCACCTTCCGCGGACCCCAGCGATCCCCCAGCCAGCCGCCGGGAATCTGGAAAAGGGCATAGCCGAGCACGAAGGCAGAAAAGACTTGCCCCATTTCCAGGTCGGTGAGCCCCAGTGCCGGCATCATCTGCCGGGCCGTCACCGAGATGTTGACCCGGTCGATGTAGGTGACGACGCTGATTGCGACAAGGAGGGCCAGGATCACCCAACGGGTGCGGGACGGGGCAGCAGCCATGGTTTTTCTCTTCTCCGGCGGACTGTCGCAGGGAGTCAGGTTTCGCAGGGCTTGTAGTCTGCCGCTGCAGGCCCTGTCAAGAGCGAGGGCACGCGTCTGGATTTCCTCCAGGCATTTCGGTAAGATACTAGCGTCTTTTGGTTTTTTAGGCGCCCTTCCTACGCCCCCCTGAGCAGCATTCGGAGTGGGCCCTGGTTCGGAGGAGGAATGAGGGTTCGTCCCAGGCCGTTGCTGCTGGGCCTTCTGGCCGTCCTGCTCGCCGCCTTTGTCCTCTTTTCAGTCTTCTACGATCCGGAAGCCCTGAAAGCCCACTTCATCACGCAAATCGAGCAACAGCTCGGCCGGAAAATTGAAGTCGGCGCAGCCAACCTCAGCCTGTTCCCCCGCATCCGCCTCGACCTTTCCGATGTGGTGATCCGCGAGCTCGATCCGTCGCGCGCCTTCTTTAAAGCCAAAAAAGTCGAGCTGGTGTTGCGCTCGACGCCGCTCTGGCGCCTGCGCGTGGTTGTGAAACGACTGTACATCGACCAGCCGCACGTGGAACTGCGGCGTGACGCCGGAGGACGTTGGAACTTTTTAGCCACCGTCCCCGCCATGGACAAGGCAACAAAGGAAACACCTGAAGGCGGCAATCCGTTCAGCTTGATCCTCCTCATTCAGGAAACGACACTGGCCGGAGGAGAGCTTTCACTGGTGGATGATTTTCGACCGGACGGAACCAGATCGCTGCAACTCAAGGCCCTCGACGCCGTCATGCTGACCGGCGCGAAGGAGTTTCTCGTGGACCTGCGGCTCACCGCCGCCATGCCGGCCGAACAGGGAGCCTCCTCCCTGTCTTTGGTCGGAAAAGTTACTCGCTTCGAGTCGCCGGTTCGTTCCGCTGCCACGAGCCTGGAGGGACCGAGGCCGTCCGTCCAGTTCCAAGGCCAGGCGGAAGCAAAGAATGTCGACATCCGGCCGATGGCCGATTTTTTCGGACCCAGACCGGTCCCGGATGTCCAAGGCGCAGCCGACCTCCGCAGCACGATCCGCCTGACGCCGGGCGTGGGCGGATACGATCTCGTGCTTTCGGAGATGGCCCTCGACGTAGGCCGCTTGTCGCTCCGAGGACAGGCCAGTCTTTCCGGCCTCATGACGGCTCAGCCTACGTTCTCGCTCACGTTTTCCTCGTTGCCGGTCCAACTCGCTGAACTCCTTGCGCGGTTTCCGGCCGAATGGGTGCACCCTCAGCTTGCGACGATCATAGCGGATCGAGAGATCTCCGGTACCGTCGAAGTGGTGTCGGCTTCGCTCACCGGCACAACCAAGCCGGAACTGCGAGCGGCTCTGACCGGAGAATTTCGCCTGCAACAAGGCCATGCGTTGGTGGGAAGCGATCGGACTCCGATCGAGAACGTGACCGGCGTCATCGTCGCCGAGTCCAATCGCATCCGCATCACAGAGCTCTCCGGACAGTACGGTGACATGGTCGTGACCGGCGGCAAGGCCACGGTGTCCTTTCTTGACGCAGGGCCCTGGCTTGATCTTGATGTGGCGGGGAGCATGGCAGCAGCGGACTTGGCTTCTTTCCTGGCCCGCACGATCAGCCCAGGGCCTGCGACTAAAACCCTGACCGGCCTGCGAGAGGTTCAAGGCAACACCGCCGTCACCTTCAGATTGGCCGGGGCCCTGAGCGGGCTCGGTGGTCTCAAGTTCATCGGTGGAGAAGTGGTGGCCCAGAACGTGAGCTTCCGGAGCCGGCTCCTCCGTGATCCGGCCGCGGAGGTCAACGGCCGGGTGATCTTCTCTCCCAAGAGCATCGAACTGGACGGGGTAAGTGGCCGACTGGGACAAGGCCGCCTCGAGCTTCAAGGCGCCATTGCCATCGAAGCAGCCCCGCTCTTTAAAGATTTTCACCTGAGAGCCAGCGCTGACGCGGCGCAGATCCTGAGAGAACTCCCAGCCTTAAAAATCCCTGATAAGACTCTGCAGGGGATCATCGGTGCCATCGTCGATCTGTCCGGTCCCGCCGCGGCCCCGCGGATTAAGGCTGAAGTGGAGCTCAAAGACGCGGCGTTGCATTTCTCCGAGTCGCTGCGGAAACCGGCCGGGTCGCCGGCCTCTTTGAAGATCGAAGCTAAACTTTCACCCATGAAACAACTCGCCATCGAACGGCTGGAGCTGCACTTGCCTCCTTTTCGCCTGACAGGAAAGGGGTCCCTCCAGCTCGGTGCCAGGTTCGCAGTGGAGGCGTCGATCGTCTCCGGGCCTGCGTCGCTGGCCGGCTTGCCTCCGGGCATTTCGCTGGGCAACCTTGATGCCGGCACCGCCGAGCTTACTTTGGACATCAAGGGGAGGGGCACGAGTTGGAAAACGTGGCAGTATAGCGGGTGGATCGCCCTCACGGGTGGTCGCCTCAGGTCGAAGGAGTTGGACGCTCCTGTGTCCGATATCTATTTGCGCCTGCAGTTGGTGCGGGGCGGAGCAGACGTCAAGCGGCTGGCGTTCAAGGTCAAGGACAGCGACATCAGTCTGTCCGGCTCGATCAGGAACTGGGACAGGGCGCCGGCCATCACCCTGCAGGTACTGTCGTCGCAGCTCGATATCGACCTGCTGATTCCCAAAGGCGAGCGGTCGCCGGTGCGGGATGCTCTGGAGGATTTGGCTGCGTCCGGCCGGTTGGTTGCAATGGTCACCATCGACCGTGGGTATTATAAGGCTCTCAGCCTGCGCGGGCTCTCGACGCAAGTCAACATCCGGGAGAGCACAGTGACGCTGGATAACCTGGTCGGAGAGGTCGACGGGGGACCCTTCGAGGGGAGGTTGAAGGTCCTTTTACCGAAGCTCAAGCCGGCCGATGTGCAAGCATCTTTCCGAATTAGAGGGGTCCGCTATGAAAAGATCCTTCGCCTTTTCGGGGACGAGCGACGGGTGGTGACGGGCGACCTGTCCGCGAGCGGGACCTTGCAAGGGAATGGCCGTGATCCCAAGGGAACCCTGCATAGCCTCAACGGGAAGGCGAACCTATCGATTACGCAGGGGCGCATTTACAAAGGGACCGTTGTCACCAAAATCCTCACGATCCTCAACCTCCCGACCCTGTTACAGGGGAAAGTCGATTTGAGCAAGGATGGCATGCCCTTCGACACAGTCTCCGCCACCTTGACGGTCGCAAATGGAATCGTGACCACGGAGAACTTCCTGGTCGATAGTCCTGTCCTCAAGATCACCGGAGCCGGCAACTACGATATAACGCACGATCAATTGAATGCCGTGACTGTGGCCAGTCCGCTGGGATCTTATACAAAGTTGCTCCAGAGCATCCCGCTCTTCGGCAAATTGTTCGCCGGAGAACGGCAGGGATTCACCACCGCTTTTTTTGAAGTAACCGGGCCATTCAAGGACCCGCAGGTCGACTATATGCCCTTAAAGTCATTCGGCACCGGAGTGACCGGACTGGCCCAGCTGGCCTTCGATCTGCTCAAAAATACGGTTATGCTCCCGAAAGAACTGATCACGCCGAGCGATGAGTCGCCGACCTCACCTGAAACTTCCCCACCGCCGGCCACCGACAAGGCCACGCAACCAGCTCCCCTTAGCGTCCCGGCGCCAGCCGCTCCGTAGTCTTTTCCCGGTCCGTGCCTTGACCCTCATGGCCTCGCATGCTAGCATTCAACCATCTACGAGTTTTCCTTCACGTTCACCCGCCTACGCAGGAAGCCACGGCTGCCCGGCCTTCGTAGCCGACGCTACTTCGGCGGAGTAGGCTAAAGCCGTGGATGAATGCGGAGCGGGTGTCCTCCGAAGCCTCGGCGAAGGAGGACAAGCTTCGGCGGGTTTCGCCGAAGCCAAGTGGAGGGACGACGGCTGCCCGGCCTTCGCAGCAAAGCTGCTTCGGTGGAGTAGGCTAAAGCCATGGGGCTCCACTCGATCAGGCATCTCAGCAGGCCTGTCCGCCGGTCCTCCAAGGAGAGTCGATCGTGACGCTAGAGCAAGCCACGCTCATGATCGCGGCCAGCGAGTCGGACTCCAACCTCTATTACGCCACTCGATTTATCGCGCCGGATCCTTTTATCTTCATCGAGATCAAGGGCGAGCGGCTGCTGGTGATGAGCGATCTGGAGATGGATCGGGCGCGAAGCCAGGCGTCGGTGGATCGTGTCTTGTCCTATTCCGAAATCGAACGCCGGCTGCGCACGCAAGGGGTGAAGGATCCGGGGCCGTCCGAGGTGATCCATACAGTGCTGCAAGACGAGAGGGTGGCCCGGCTGCTGGTGCCGGGCAATTTTCCCTATGCCCATGCAGCCAGGCTCCAGGAACTCGGCTACCGGCTCGACACGAAAAAGGAGCCGTTCTTCGAGCGGCGCGCCGTCAAGACGAGCGAAGAGGTCCGTCATATTGAAGCCACCCAACGAGCCGTTGAAGAGGCCGTGGCTGCCGCCCATGACGCCTTGCGCGGGGCCACTCCACGTGAAGAGGTCCTGTGGCTGGAGGGCGAGCCGCTGACCTCGGAGCGGATCAAGAAATTGATCAACGTGAAGCTGATGGAGCGGGACTGTGTCGCCCAGCACACGATCGTGGCGGGAGGGGAGCAGGCCTGCGATCCCCACCAGGAAGGGAGCGGACCGCTGCCGGCTAACCGGAGCATCATCTTCGACGTGTTCCCGCGCTCCGGCCAATCACGCTATTTCGCCGACATGTCCCGTACGGTCGTCCGAGGAAAGCCCTCGCCGGAACTCAAGAAGCTGTACCAGGCCGTCAAAGATGCCCAGGAGGAGGCCATCACCAAGATCCGCGACGGGGCCGACGGGGCCAAGATCCATCAAGGGATCTGCGAGCGGTTCGAGGCGGCCGGGTACCTGACCGGCCTCGTGAACGGGCGGATGCAGGGCTATTTTCACGGGACCGGGCACGGAGTGGGGCTGGACATCCATGAGCCACCCCGCATCAGTCGCACCGGCTCGCCCTTGCAGGAAGGGCACATCGTCACCGTCGAGCCGGGGCTCTATTATCCAGGCCTGGGAGCGGTCCGCATTGAAGACATGGTCCTGGTCACCAACGACGGCTGCCGCAACCTCACGGATTTCCCCAAAACCTTCGAGTTGGAGTAAGTTGTCAGTGGTCAGTCTTCAGTCGTCAGTGCTTCGGACCGAACTGTCAACTGATCACTGATAACTGCAAACAGTCTCTATGCGCCTGACCTTCACCATCACACGCTTTAATCCCGAAACGGACGCCCGGCCGCACGAGGAAGACTACCGCCTCGAAGTCGGACGCGGCATGACCGTCTTGGAAGCCTTGATTCGCATCAAGAACGAACAGGACGGGTCGCTGTCGCTCCGCTACTCCTGCCGCTCTGCAATCTGCGGTTCCTGCGCGATGGAAATCAACGGAGCCGAAAAACTCGCCTGCCGTACGTCGGTTCGTAAGGAACTGGAGCGGCGCGGACGGATCACGGTCGCGCCTCTCCGCAACCTGCCGGTCATCAAGGACCTGGTCGTGGACCTGTCCTCCTTCTGGGACAAGATCCAGGAAGTGACCCCCTGGCTCTCGGCGCCCCGCCAGAGTCACATGGCACACCCATCGAGCCAGATGACGCTCCTGCCGGGCAGCTATCGGTTTCACAATGTGGATGCCTGCATCATGTGCGGCGCCTGCGTCGCAGCCTGCACGGCCCATGAGGTCTCACGCGCGTTTCTGGGTCCGGCGGCTCTGGCCAAGGCGGACCGGTTCATGGCCGATCCACGGGAACCCCAGGCGATGAAGCGGGCACGCCTGGGTTCATTAGAAACAGAACACGGGATCTGGGACTGCACCCGCTGCAATTTCTGCGTCGAGGTCTGTCCCAAGGACGTGAAGCCGATGGAAGCCATCATTCGCCTGCGGCACGCCGCCCTCGAGGCGGGACTCGTCTCGACCGGCGGCGCCCGCCACGTCATCGGATTCTTCCGGCTCATCCAGCGTCAGGGACGGCTCAACGAGGCCCTGATGCCGCTGAAAGTCGTTGGGTTCAGCCTGATGCGGCTCCTGCACATTCTCCCGTTAGGCATCCGGATGTGGCTCAAAGGCAAAGTCCCCAACCCGTTGGCTCAGCCTATCGTCGGCATCGCTCAGGTCCGTGCGATCTTTGCCTCGGCTCAGCGACCCTCCAAGGCATCCTGAACGAACCGCATGGCTCCATTCAGATTTCTTGAAGAGGTCGCGCTGGCGGACGCGGCGTTCGAAGCCACGGGGGACACTCCCTCCGATCTGTTTCAGGCTGCCGCGCAGGCGGTCATCGAGACCCTGGTGAACCCGGCAACGCTCCTCCCCACCTGCCGGAAAACCATCGAGCACCGAGCGCCCGATCTGCCTGCCTTGCTCTTCGACTGGCTCTCCGATATCGTCTACCTGAAGGACGCAGAAGGACTGCTGTTCAAAGACACAACCGTGGTCGTGCAGTGCGACCGGTCCGACGGAAGCTGGACGCTGCACGCCACCCTGGCCGGCGAGCCGATTGATCCAGCCCGCCATGAGCTGCGGGCCGACGTGAAGGCGGTCACCAAACACCTGTTCGATGTCCGGCAGGACGGTCGGCGCTGGGTGGCACGGGTCGTACTGGATATTTAAAACCGTGATGCGTGATCAGTGATGGGGGAGTGCGATGAAGCTGAACACTGCCATGACGGTCAACAGGATCTCTGACGAGGTCTGGGAAATCCCAGTCACGGAGAAGCCGGGCATGGTCGTGCCAGCGCGGATTTACGCCACCGAACAGATCCTGACCAGCATGGACAGCGGAGTCTTCGAGCAGGTAACCAATGTCGCCTGCCTCCCCGGCATCCGCCGCTACGCCCTCTGCATGCCGGACGGCCATTGGGGCTACGGATTTCCGATCGGCGGGGTGGCGGCGTTCGATCCCCATGAAGGGGTCATCTCGCCGGGCGGAGTCGGGTACGACATCAACTGCGGCATGCGACTGATCCGCACGGACCTCACGCTGGAGGATGTCAGACCACGCCTGGAACCATTGATGACCGAGTTGTTCCGGAAAGTCCCGGCCGGAGTCGGTTCCACCGGCTTCGTGCGGGTCAATCGGCAAGAGTTTGAAGAGGTCATGCGCAAGGGCGCCCGTTGGTGCGTGGCGCGGGGCTACGGCTGGCAGCAGGACTTGGAGCGAATCGAGGAACAGGGGTGCATCCCCGGCGCCGACCCGTCCAAGATCAGCGACCAGGCTGTGAAGCGCGGCATCAACCAGCTCGGCACGTTAGGGTCCGGCAACCACTACCTGGAAGTCCAGGTGGCCGCCCAGGAACGGATCTTCGATCGGGAGACGGCCGCGAAGCTGGGGGTCACCGGCCATGATCAGATCGTGGTCATGGTGCACTGCGGGTCACGCGGTTTTGGACACCAGGTGGCAAGCGACTACCTCAAGGTCTTCGAGAAGGCCATGCCACGCTACGGCATCTCCGTCAAGGACCAGCAACTCGCCTGTGCGCCCTTCCGTTCCCCGGAAGGGCAGGACTATTTCGCGGCCATGAACTGCGCGGCCAACAGCGCCTTTGCCAACCGACAGGTCATTACCCACCAGATCAGGGAAGCCTTTTCTTCGGTATTCGGCCGGCCGGCCGAAGCCATGGGCATGGAGATCGTCTACGACGTGGCCCACAACATCGCCAAGGTGGAACGGTACGAAGAGGGAGAGCTGGTCGTCCATCGGAAAGGCTCCACGCGGGCCTTTGGACCCAACCGCCCGGAACTGCCGGACCGCTATAAAGAGACAGGACAACCGGTGATTTGCGGCGGTTCCATGGAGACCGGTTCCTATCTCCTCGTGGGGACCGACCGGGCCATGCACGAGACGTTCGGGTCCACGATGCACGGCTCGGGCCGGACCATGTCGCGCGCCCAGGCGAAGCGGTCGATACGAGGCGAGCAGTTGAAGAAAGATATGGCGCAGCGCGGGATTATCGTCAAAGCCGTCTCGATGTCCGGTCTGGCCGAAGAAGCCGGCTTTGCCTACAAAAATATTTCCGATGTGGTCGAGACCGTAGACCGGGCCGGGATCACCAGAAAAGTGGCGGAGCTGCGTCCGATCGGGAATATCAAGGGGTAACGGAGTGCTGCTGAGGCCGGGCCTATTGCTTCTTTTTTCCCTGGCTGCCTGTGCCCACGCGGTCACGCTCACGAATGTGCGCGACGGCACTGAAGCCACAGGGACCCATCATCCTTGGAGTCAGTCGATTCAGATCATCCTGCCGTCAGGCGAACGGTGCGAAGGCCGATATCAGACACTGACGACCAAGACGCTAGGGGAGGAGTCCCTGTTTTACCGGTCGCACGTAGGCACGATCCTGGGACGCAATACGGTGGAACGGTTTCATGGGTATGCCCGCCTGACGGGAGAACAGGGCACCGTAGTCGAGGTCGTCTTTTCCAGCGGATGGACCGGAGGCGGCTTCGGTGTGGCCAAGGCCAGCTCCGGCGAGGAATATAGAGTGACCTTCTAGTGCATACGTTTCTTTGGCAGAACTCCATGACTGCATCGCGTCCGACCACGCATGTCCTCTCTGCCATGACCCTGTTGTGTGCACTCTTTCTGGCTGGCAGCCTGGCTCAGGCCAGACACACGCCGGGAGAAATTTTTGTGCCGCTGGGTCACGCAGGAGGGATCGAGGCCGTGGCGTTCTCTCCGGACGGGCAATGGGCCCTGTCGGGCAGCGAGGACCAAACCCTCAAACTCTGGGAAGTGGCCACGGGGCGTGAGGTGCGGACCTTCAGCGGCCATGTCCAGGCGGTGACATCGGTCACCTTTTCCCCCGACGGCAAGTGGGCCCTGTCCGGAAGCTACGATCGGACCCTCAAGCTGTGGGACGTCGCGACGGGACAGGAACTGAGGACCTTCACCGGCCATGCCGAAGGGGTCTGGGACGTGGCCTTCTCACCGGACGGCAAGCAAGCTGTGTCGGCCAGCTATGACCAGACGCTTAAGCTTTGGGACGTCGAGACCGGACAGGAGATCCGCACGTTCAGCGGCCACACAGGCGGAGTGGGGGCCGTGGAATTTTCGCCGGACGGAAAATGGATCATCTCCGCGAGCGTGGACCAGACGATGAAGCTCTGGGACATCGCGACAGGGAGAGAAATCCGCACCCTCAGGGGCCATTCGCAAGCGGTGCGGGATGTCCTCTTCTCCCCGGACGGCAGGTGGGTCCTCTCGAGCAGCGAGGACCAGACCCTCAAGCTCTGGGAGGTCGCCACCGGACGAGTGGTCCAGACCTTCGCCGGCCATGTCCAAGGAATACGGGACGTGGCCTTCTCGCCCAACGGGCAGTTGGTTGCGTCCGCGAGTGAAGACCAGACGCTCAAGCTCTGGGACTTGAAGACCGGGCACGTCGTGCGGACTCTGAGCGGTCATAGCGAGCCGGTACGGGATGTCGTCTTCTCGCCTGATGGAAAGTGGGTCCTGTCCGGGAGCGAGGATCAGACGATCCGCCTGTGGGACGCGGCTACGGGAGGGGAGGTGCGGATTTTCAGCGGGCAGTTGCGGGAGACGCGAGATGTGGCCTTCTCGCCGGATGGACGCTGGGCCTTGACCGGTAGCCGGGACCGTACCTTGCGGCTCTGGGAGATCTCCACCGGACGGGCCTTGTGGACCCTCCGTGGACACGATCGCGTGGTCACGGCTGTGACCTTCTCGCCGGACAATCGGTGGATCCTGTCCGGGAGCGAGGACCGGACCCTCAAGCTGTGGGACATGGCGACGGGCCGAGAACTGCGCACCTTCCGCGGGCATACCTGGGGGATTACAGACGTGGAATTCTCCCCCGATGGGCGCTGGGCCTTGTCCGGGAGCGGTGACCAGACCCTCAAGCTGTGGGAGGTCACGACAGGCCGGGAAGTTCGGACTTTCTACGGCCATGCACAGGCGGTGTGGGATGTCGCGTTTTCACCGGATGGACGCCGGGCATTATCCGGGAGTGAAGACCAGACGATCAAGCTCTGGGACCTTGCCACGGGACGCCTTGTGAAGACATTCAGCGGCCACACGCAAGCGGTGCGGGATGTTCAATTTTCCCCGGACGGGAAGTGGATCCTCTCCGGGAGCGTGGACCGGACGCTCAAACTCTGGGAGGTCGCCACCGGCCGAGAGGTGCGGACCTTCGAGGGTCATGGAGGGGGTGTCTGGGATGCGGCCTTCTCTCCCGATGGACGATGGCTCTTATCCGGGAGCGAGGATCAGACGCTCAAGCTCTGGGACGCGGGGACAGGGCAGACCTTGCGCACGTTCAGCGGCCACGCAGCAGTGGTGGCCGCCGTCGCCTTTTCAAAAGACGGACAATCGGCTCTCTCAGGAAGCCTGGACGGAACGCTCAAGCTCTGGGAAATCAAGACCGGCAACCTGATCGCCACGCTGGTGGGGTTTCGGGACGGGGAATGGGTGGTCATGACCCCGGAAGGCTATTACAATGCGTCGGTGGATGGGGATCAGCACTTGAACCTCCGCATCGGCTCCCACGTTTACGGCGTCGACCAGTTCCGGGCCACTTTCTACCAGCCGTCGATCGTCGAAGCCGCGTTGCGTCTGGGCGATAGCCAGAAGGCCCTCGCGGAAGTTCTGGGCGGTCGTCGCGACTTGCTTCAGGGTGTGGTCCTCCACACAATCGAGCCCCCTTCTGTGGTGATCAAAGCGCCTGGGAATGGCACGAGCCTGCCCACGCTGACTCCCACTCTTTCCATCCACGTCGAGGACTGGCATCAACCCATCCGCTGGCTGAGGGTCTACGTCAATGGGAGACGGATTACCGGACGGAACAACGAGGCCGGTCCCCAGGCAAATGGGGGTGCGCCGGTGGCATTCAGCTATCCGATTCCGGAAGGGCGAAAGACGCTGGACCTCGATATTCCGGTCCGCCTGGAGCCGGGTGAGAATCTGGTGAAAGTCGTGGCCTTCAACGGGTTGGCCGAAACAGGCGTGACCAGCCGCTTCACCGTCCCTATGATCCAACCTGCGCAACAGGACAAACAGACTCTGCCCAGACTGTGGATTCTCGCCGTGGGGGTCAACGTCTATCAGGACCATGAGCTTCCGTCCCTCTCCTATGCCGAGGCCGATGCGGATGCACTGGTACAGACCCTCACCACGCAACAGGGGAAGCTTTTTCGGGAAGTCCGGTCCCTGCGCCTCACCGATCACGGCCCCCTCAAACCGACCCATGACAACATCTTCAACAACCTTCCCTACCTGGCCCAGGCCGGAGAAGAAGATGTCCTGCTGATTTTTTTGGCGGGACATGGGCTTACCAACGAGCAAGGGGAGTTCTCGTTCCTCCCCAGCGACGCGGTGGTCCAGCAGGGGGGCACGATGCTCCCATCGCGGACGGTACCCTGGCGCAACCTGGCGACCGTGTTGGACCTCCCGGCCAGGAAGCTGTTCGTGACCGACACCTGCCACCTCGAAGGCTTCAAGGGCAACAAGGACCGTGCCGTGGACAATGACCGATTGGTCAAGGATCTCCAAGAATTTAACGCCACGATCATCACCGCCTGCCACCTGCGGGAGATCTCACGCGAAGACGAGCGGGCAGGACATGGCCTGTTTACCTTCTCCTTGCTCAAGGGGCTCAGCGGAGCAGCGGATCTGAACGGAGATCGCTCCGTCACGGTCACGGAATTAGGCAGCTACCTTTCAGAAGCTCTCCCGCTCTTGACGAACGGGGCTCAGTATCCGACGATCTACATCCCTCCCGGGTATGCCACCCTTCGCATGACCGTTTTGGAATGAGAAAGTCTCACGCCGTGAGCCGTACCAAAACCGGGGCGGCCGGAAAGCCGGGAAGAGAAAGCGCGCATTCGAAGATGACCTAGTCAGGCGGGTTTGGCTAATATAGAGCTGGACCTATCCCGTATTTGTCTTGAAGCCTGCTGCTCGCACCGTGAGGAATTCATGCCGCTGAAATACGCGCTCTATCCAGGCTGCGCCGCAAAGGGCGCTACGCCGGAACTGTACCAGTCCACGATGGCGATCATCGGACGCCTCGGGATCGAGGTCGTGGAGTTGGGGGCTGCCTCCTGCTGCGGGGCCGGGGTGGTCGGGGAGGCTGATCCGGACGTCGCCCTGGCGCTAAATGCCAGGACCTTTGCTCAAGCCGAGCAACTGGGTCTGGACGTGATGACCATCTGTGGGACCTGCCAGGGAGTGATGGGGGCTGCCAACAAACGGCTGAAGCAGGAATCGGGGTTGTTGGAACGGACGAACCGCCTCTTGCAGCAGGACGGCATTGCCTACCGCGGCACCGTCCAGGTCAAACATCTCCTCTGGATCGTGGTTCGGGAAGTGGGGCTGGCGAAGCTGGCCTCACTGGTGCGGGTCCCGTTCGATGATCTCCGGATTGCCCCTTTCTACGGCTGCTACATCCTCCGGCCCTCGTGGGACCTCGGATTCGACGATCCGGAAAATCCCACCTCCCTGGAAAAAGTCATCCAAACGGTCAAGGGTACGCCGGTGCCCTATGCGGGACGGACTAAATGCTGCGGCTTCCCGATTATCCTGGAGAAGGAAGCGATTGCTATGGCTATGGCTGGCGCGAATATGAAGGAAGCCAAGGATGAGGGAGCCGATTTCATGGTCACGCCTTGTCCGCTCTGCCATATGAGTCTGGACATCTATCAGGAACGGGCGGGCCAGGCGGTCAAGACGAACCTGAACTTGCCCATCCTACACTTACCTCAGTTGCTCGGCTTGGCCATGGGCGTCCCGGCCAAGGACCTGGGCCTCTCGCGCCATCTCGTGCCGGTTGATTCGATCATCAAAACTATCGAAAAACGACGGGCTGAGCCAACGCCAGTCCAGTAGGGAGTTATTGATATGAAGGTCATTAATCTTTCTGATTATCATCGGTTTAGCCATGAGAAGATGAAGAAGAACAATATCTTTCAGACGCCGAGGTTTTTTTGCGATATCTATTGTTTTGAGCCGGGGCAGGAGCAAAAAGGGCACGTGCACGGGGAACAGGACAAAGTCTACCTGGTGTTGGAAGGGCAGGGCACGTTCAAAGTCGGGGCTGAAGAAAAGGTCCTGGGTCCGGGCGAGGGAACGATAGCTCCTGCGGGCGAGGAGCATGGAGTCTTTAACCATACGAACGGGCGGCTGAAGGTGCTGGTTTTTGTCGCCCCGAACCCGTGAATCGCGGGCGTTGACAGCAAGGGCTCTGGCAACGTCTCGGCTCGCACGCTTCACGCTACTCGGATAACGGAATAGCCACGCTGATCGCTCCCGCTGCTTCACCTTCCCGATGCCCTTCCTTCCGATAACCCGAAATGTCGATCTCTCCTTTTGGCGTTCCATGACAAACAAGGCAGTCTTTCTTATGGTAGAGCGGAAGCATTAAACGTAGGGTCTTGCCGCCGTTCGTCACTTCACTGAGAACTTGCTGTCCTTCCCTCGGGTAGTCCGGTGCGGCGAACTTCCGGAGGATGCGCGTCTCGAATTCGTCCGGAGCATTGTTCGGATTCCGGTAATCCAAGGCCGTCTGCTTCAGCAGCACATGATTGCGTTGAGAGAATTTCTGGCTCGTCCAGGTTCCCCATGTAGCCGGGATGACGTTCTTGTACCCGAGAAATCTTTCATTGATGATCGCCTGCTTTCCGTCAATGACTTCTTGGCCCGCGGCCAACAGGGCCTGGAGCAGGCTTTTGCCCTTGTCGGGAATCATCACCGCATCAAGCTGTCTGAGATCTATTCCACCCGACCTTTTCTTAAACTCCTCGACCACCTGCGCTTCGAAAGCGGCCGCCGTAAACCCCTTCTCCCCTTTCGTCGCATCATTGATCAGCGGTTGATTGTGCGCCAGCACGACTCTCCCTGACGACAGAAGAAGGGCGAGCAACCGCGCAACCACTTCTGTTTCAGCCTGGCTGGCTGAACAGACATCGCGGTTCATACAGATGCCCACAAGGACGGCCAGGCACAGCGCTCGAAAGGGAGACGGTTTCATTACTTGGCGATGGTAATGCTGGGGACCAGCACTTTGGAGACGTCCGTCACCGTCATCTGGAATAGATGATACAGCATGCGGAAGGCTTCGAGATTCCATCCGCTGGCTGCCTCGTCACCTTGGCTCTGCCCCCGGACTGCGTAGACACGTCTGTTGTATCTGGCAATAAACGCGGCGTCGGCGGGCTGTGAATCTCCTTCAACAATCTCAAGCGTCTTCGGAGGATTAAATTTGGACGGCCCTGTCCGCGGATCTTTTTCGACGTGATGTTCCGGTTCTTCCGCGATGCCTTTGGCAAGAAAGCTCAGAATGGAGTTAAAGCTCCGAAGCCTGAACCCGCCGTGGAACGGATACTCTCCACCGGGATAGCCGGGCCGAATGTCAACTAGGATTTGGTTGGAAGGCCACTTGCTGGCTTCCACGTGCAGGTGATAGCGGACCTCGCTGGAAAGGATATCCGGATCGTAATTCGTGATCACAATTCGCCCGGTGACTTGCTTGCGCAAAATGTACGCCCGGTCCTTCTCGTTGTGAGCAATGTGGTAGCCCTTCTCCAGCGCCTGGAAGGCTTCAGCGGAATTCAGAGGGAGCTCCCACGTTTTCTCAAAAACCATCGGTTCGATATAGAGTTTGCGCGCCTGATGAAGAGCGCTCAGGTGCAGCACACGTCGGCGAAACTCCTGGTATTCCGAAGGACTGCTCGGGGAGTTGGCAAAGACCACCTCTCCCTCAGGCCCTTCGCTTCGAAATCCCCTTGCCATGAGCCTCAGCAGCATACTGAGATCCACGCCTTGCCTGAGCAGGAAGTGAAATTTGCTTTCATCCAGCGGCGTCAAGATTCGTTTCGTAAACTCTTCACCCTCAACCGGCACGATACTGACGGTCGGATTCTCAGCGACGGTGCTCCCGAATATAGGAAGAATTTCCGGGCCATCTCCCGCAGCCAAGCGCGGCGTCACGCCTGCACTCGTACGAAAGTCGAAGGTGGCCGCCACGTTTGAGACGACCGTGAAGTGGATCGGATGGTGATGACGGGCCCGCGCAATGTTCAATAGCAGTTGCTCAGTAATCACGCTCGTCACGGCGCGGTCATATTCCACCCCGGCCCGTTCGATGGTCACAGGGGACAGGCATCCTGTGAGGGAAAGGAGAGCCAGAGCGCCGGTGCTGAACCCCGCTATCCGCAGCCTGTTTCGTTTCATCGCGCTCCAAAGACTTGTAGGGCTCCCGTTCAGGATAGTAGCGGAAATATATCACCTGGAGGCCACCACAGCGAGAGAAAAATTTGGCGGGGGTGATTATCATCATCGGCCCCGCCACTCGGTGTCCAACGACGGTCCGCTTATTGTGCGGGAGGCGTGATTTCCGTCTGCGGGATCTCCACCTTCCACGGAGTGTGCGGCATCAGCGGAGCCGGCTTGGCATCGGGCGAAGCCACCAGCACCGCGATCGCCCCGCGCAACGCGCCGGTCAAGGAGTGGGTCACCAGCGGATAGGCCCCCGCCGACTCCACGATCACGTCAAAGGTGGCGGCGCTGCCAGGCCCCACCACATAGGTCTGCACTCCGCTCAGCTTGTTCGCCGGGTTGCCGCTTTCATAGACATTGTCCCAGATCTCGCCGATCGGGTGGAACGAGGAAAACTCGTTCGGCCCCGCATTGACGAAATACACACGCACCCGCTCGCCCGGCTTGGCTTGTAGTGGCTTTCCGCCGGTTACGAAGGGATGGTATTTGAAGATGCCTCCATTGAAGACGATGTGGTCGAATTTCCGGTCGAACATGGCCGGCACGTCATCGGGATTCTTAAACAGCTCCGATTGGACCAGCACATATTCCCGGTCCGCCTTGGGCCAGGCCTTGGCATTCTTGGGGTCCACGACGATCGCGCCGAACATGCCGCGCGCCACGTGTTGGATCATGGGCGGAGCCCCGCAGTGATAAAAAAAGACCCCGGGCTTCTTGGCCACGAAGGTGTAAGTGATCGTTTCCCCCGCATTGATCGCCCGGTAATTCTTTAGAAAGTCGATCTCGGCCGCATGGAAGTCCATCGCGTGGGGATAGGTGTTCGTCTTGGGATTATGAAGGGTGAACTTGATCGTGTCGCCCTCCGTGACCCTCACGACCGGGCCGGGGAACTGGCCGTTGAAGGTCCAGGCCTTGTACATGGCTCCGTTCCCTTCGATCACCACATCCTGCTCGATCGCCGTCATTTCGACCTCGTGCGTCTTGGCCGAGGCCGGCTGGGCCGTCCCAGTCATTCCTCCGAAGGCTGTGGCGACGGCCAGTGCAGCGGCAAGCAATTCCTTCTTTCCAGGCAACATGTGAACAGACAGCATTGATACCCCTCCTTACACAGTCAACGGAGCCAATATAGTGGTTCGTGCGCGCGGCAAGAATAGGCGATCGGAGCAATTAAAAACATGACCTAGGTCATGTTTTTAAAATAATCTCAAAGCGGGTTATTTGCCGGAGGGTAGGGGACTGGAAGCTTCGGTGAGGCGTTCAAGCCTCCCTTGATCTTGAATCAGGAGCCGCTTGGCCGTCCCGGAGACCAGCCCGGCTCGTTTGAACTGGCTCATGAGCCTGGTCGCAGTCTCCACGGCTATGCCAGCCATGTCGGCCAAATCCTGGCGTGTCAGCCGGACAGAGAGGCGGATACCGTCTGCCTCTCGCACTCCGGCGCGCGCGGCCAGCTTGATCAGCAGGCTGGCCAACCGCTGCTCGGCCCGGTCCAGCGCCAGCAGCTTGGCGTTCTCCTGCGCTTCGTTGAGGCGGTGGCCTAGATATTTGATGACATCGAGTGCCGCGTCGGGGTTGCGGCGCAAGAGGTCATAATAGGCTTTCTTGCTGAGGCGCAGGACACTGACGTCCCCGATCGGCTGGGCGCAGCCTGGGTGGGTGGCCCCGTCGAAGACCGATGCGTCACAGCAGAAGAGATCCCCCGGCATCAAGACTTTGAGCGCGACTTCCTTGCCGGTCGACGAGGTCTTAACGCACTTGACCGAGCCTTCCTTTAAAATATGGAAGCTGTCGGCCGGGTCTCCCTCGCGAAAGATGAACTGGCCTTTGCCGTAACGGGCCTCGACCACTTCTTCCGCGATCTTGCCGCGCTCTCGCGCTGTCAGGCGGCTGAAGAGCGGAATCTTCCGGAGCGGATCCGCTTTCTTCATGGCATGTAGATTAGAGGATCTTCTTGACGGCGTCCACGATCGCGCGGGCGCTGATCCCGAAGCGATCCAGCAGCTCGTCCGGCTTGCCGCTGTGGGGGATCTCCCGGACCGCAAGCTTATGCACGCGAATCCCCTCGCTCCCCACCGCGCTCAGGACCGCATCCCCCAGCCCCCCGTGCTCGTAGTGGTCTTCCACCGTAAGAATGCGGCTGCCGGTCACGCGTGCGCAATCCAGCAGGGTCGTGCAGTCGATCGGCACGATGCTGTACAGGTCGATGACCCGGACCGGGATGCCGGCCGCCTTCAATTGGTCATGCGCCTTCAAGGCTTCAAACAGGGTCACGCCGGCTGCGACGATCGTGAGCTTGTCGCCCTGGCTTTGCCGGACCACCTTCGAGCCGCCGATCTTAAAAACCTCGTCGCTCCCGTACAGAATGGGCGACTTGGGCCGGCCGGTCCGCACGTAGACGGGCCCGCGATGGGCCGCGGCCGCTTCCATGAGACGGTGTGTGCAGACTCCGTCGGAGGGGTACAGTACGACCATGCCCGGCTGCGCCGCCATCATGGCGAGATCCTCCAGGCCCATTTGGGAAGGGCCGTCCTCGCCGATGCTGATGCCGGCGTGCGTGCCCACCAACTTGATGTTGGAGTGGCTGATCGCGGCCATCCGGATGAAGTCATAGGCGCGCGTCAGGAAGCAGGCGAAGGTGGCGACAAAGGGAATCTTGCCGCAGGCGGCCAGCCCCACGGCGGCGCCTACCATGTTTTGTTCGGCAATGAAGTTCTCAAAGAATCGCTCAGGAAACTGCTTGCCGAACTTATCGGTGAACGTGGAATTCTTCACGTCGGCGTCCAATCCGACGACCAGCGGGTTGGCTTCGCCGAGCGCAGCGAGAACGGTACCAAACGCTTCACGAGTGGCCACCTGGTCCGTCGGTTTGTAAGCCGGCGGTGCCATGGTCTTGGCTTGTTTGGGCTGGCCGGCTGAGACGGCCGGTCGTTTGATCTCCGGCTCACTCGCGCCCGGCTTCAGGCAGGCAGCCAGTTCGTCCAAGGCTTTCTGGGTCTCCTCGCCTTTCTTGAGCGCCTTACCGTGCCAGTCCGGCTTGTCCTCGACGAAGGAGATTCCCTTGCCTTTCAGCGTTCGGGCCAAGAGCACCGTCGGCCTGCCCTTCGTCCGGGCTGCCTCCTCGAAGGCAGCCAAGAGCGCGGGAATGTCGTGCCCGTCCACCACGATTGCATGCCAACCGAATCCGGCCCAGCGTGAGCGGTAGGCCTCCATGTCGTGCTGCAGCATCGTGGGGTCGCTTTGCCCGAGTCGGTTCACATCCACGATCGCGCAGAGGTTGTCGAGCCCAAAGTGGCGGCCCAGTTCGACCGCTTCCCAGACCGAGCCTTCCACTGATTCTCCATCGCCCATAAGCACATAGGTCCTGGCCTCGGATCGGTCGATCCGCTTTGCGCTGAGCGCCATCCCGATGCCTGCCGAGAGGCCCTGTCCGAGCGACCCGGTGGCTACATCGACGAACGATAGCCTCGGCGTCGGATGCCCTTCCAGATCGGACTTCAACGTCCGGAGCCTAAGCAGGTCGCGCTTATCGAAGAGCCCTGCTTCCGCCCAGGCTGCGTAGAGCAGGGGAGCGGCATGACCCTTTGAGAGGATGAATCGGTCGTTGTTGGGAGCCTTCGGGTTCTTCGGGTCATAACGCATGACGGAGAAGAACAGCGTGGCCACGATGTCGGCTGCGGAGCAGCAACTGGAGGGATGGCCGCTGCCAGCCTCCGATGTGGCGCGCACGCTCTCGATCCTAAGGTGAGCGGCTTTATTGCCGATCGCCGCGATAAGGACATCCTGCGTCGTGTGAGCCGCCATGATGGTCTCTCCTTTTCCGGTCGTCAGTGTCGGAGTCAACTGTAAACAAAGAGGCGGTCGTCAGTCAATCGTGCTGGCATGCGCAACGGGTTGATGCGTCAGCTTCCAACAGGCCTCTCCGTTTCCTGTTATCGGCTGCGATCAAAAAAACTTAAGACAGGCTGGCCGCCGCTCTATTGCGAAAGAACCAGTAAAGCAGGTAGACATCGGTCACCACCACAGCCGCCAGGATGCCATAGGCTCCAGGGCTCGCGAGCAGGTGCAGTTCAATGCAGACCTTGGATAGCCCGAAGCCCACGACCCATGCATCAAAGCTCATGCAGATCCTTCGGAAAGTTTCGGGATCGATACGACTGATAAGGTAAGTTCCCAGCGGAATGCCGAGCAGAACGCTGGGAACAATGGAAGGGAGCAACTGGGTGCTTTCAACACTGTACAGCCCCAAGAAATAGTAGGCGACACCGGTCAAGGCGGACTCTGCTACCCGGATGAGGCTGAGGGCTGCTCGAAACTCTTGCTTGGCATAGCCTTGATTGTTAAAGAGAACGGCCAGGGGAGGCCCAGAGATGGTGGTGACCGAATAGAGGACCCCGATGCTCATTCCAAACGGCAGCCCTATGGCCTTCTCTGAGCGGATCGGCCGTCTAATGCCGGCCGCCTGGAGGAGGATCAAGGGGAGGAGCACGGCGTAGGTGAAAAACTTGAGCCATCCAGGCTTCACCATAAAGAGAATGTAGCTGCCGATGAGGACCCCGGGAATCACGCCAACCACAAGGGGAAGCACGCGCTTCCAAATCTGCGGCACACTGTGCCGATTGATGAACAGGACGTACGCATTGATGGCCATTTCGACCAGAACCAATGCCGGATTCAAAATTCTGTTCGTGTAGAAAAGCAGTGCAACGGGGACGGTGATTGAGGAGAACCCATACCCTAAGGCCCCATTCACCGTGGCGGCAAAGAAGGTGATCAGGATAAGGCCGATCTGTTCCGTGCTCATTCCTTGCTCTCCTCAACGAGGCGGCTGCATGGCGGCATATTGGGTCGCACGCGAACCTTGTCGTTCACTTGTTCAGGAGCAAGCACGTTAGGAAGTTGACCGCGTGCGACGTCCCGAAGCAAAGTCGCCGATTGTATAGTTATCTAGAATATCCGCGATGGCGTTGCGCACCTCCAGCATGACTTGCTGGATGGGACAACCTTTTTCATCTGTCTGCTCCGCATAGGGACAATCGCTGCACTTTTGGTACGCGGTCTTACTCACGCAGGCGATCGGAGCAAGGGGGCCATCCAGAAGGCGAATGATCTGGCCTAGGGTGATTTCATCCGGAGACTTAATGAGGCTGTAGCCTCCTGTCACACCGCGTTTGCTGGCCAGGAGCCCCGCGTTTTTAAGCGTGAGGAGGATTTGTTCGAGGAACTCGATGGGGATGTTTTGTCTGTCCGCAATTTCGTGTCGCTGGAGCAGGGATCTCTTGTATTGAGCGGTGAGCTCAATGAGAGCACGGAGGGCGTATTCACTCTTTTTTGAAAATTTCATCTCGTGATAGAAATGTAAACTGAGTTACTAAATTATAGATACAATAGCTCATCGCCAAGGGCCCGTCAAGCTTGCACAAGAAGTTTTTCTCAATGAAAAGAAGCCTCAGAAGCCGGCTTGCCAGCCGTTGTCAGAGGCACTGAACACGTGTCAGACGCAGAGCCGCTTTGTCTTGACAGGCAAACCGAATCTTGTTAGTTTGGCGACGCTTTCGAAAGTTACGCTTCGCGAAAGCGAACCCCTTGGGCGTCAATCAGCCTGGTCCGGTGCATACCGCGCAACAACGCAAGGACGATCCGTGACCCTCCAGGAGTTGATCCTCTCCCTCCATCGCTACTGGGCCGACCGAGGCTGCGTCATCCACCAACCCTACGACTTGGAAATGGGAGCCGGTACGTTTCATCCGGCCACTTTCCTGCGCGCCCTGGGCCCCGAGCCCTGGAAGGCTGCCTATGCGCAGCCTTGCCGCCGCCCTACAGACGGCCGGTATGGGGAGAACCCAAACCGGATGCAACATTATTACCAGTATCAAGTTGTCCTCAAACCCTCTCCAGACGATATCCAGGCCTTGTACCTAGACAGTCTTGCCCGCCTGGGGATCAATCCCAAACAACATGACATCCGATTTATCCAGGATGATTGGGAATCCCCGACATTGGGGGCCTGGGGGCTGGGATGGGAAGTGAGACTGGACGGAATGGAAATCACCCAGTTCACCTATTTCCAGGAAGTCGGCGGGATCGAGCTGAACCCCATCACGGTTGAGATTACCTATGGGGCCGAGCGAATCGCGATGTACCTGCAACAGGTGAACAATGTCTTTGATCTGGCCTGGACCGACAGGGTCACCTATGGCGATATTCATCACCAAACCGAAGTTCAGTTCTCAAAGTACAACTTCGAAGCAGCCGAGGTCGGGCGGCTGGTGAAACTGTTTGAAGAATGTGAGTCGGAATGCCGGCGACTCACTGAACAGGGCCTGGTCCTGCCGGCCTACGATTATTGCATCAAGTCCTCCCACCTCTTCAATTTGCTCGACGCGCGCGGCGCGATCAGCGTCGCGGAACGAACCAGTTATATCGCCCGGGTCCGGGCCCTGGCCTACCAGTGCGCAGAAGGCTACCTGGCGCTGCGAGAGCATTTGGGCTTTCCCTTGCTTAATCGAAAGAAGCAGCCTGACGGCAAGGCCGCCTCGCTGCCTCGCGCCTAACTTATACCATGGTCAGGCTCAAGGTAAAAACGCGACGACAACAGTCCGGGCAAGCAATCAAGAGGACAAGGAAGCTTGCCAAACGTCCTCATGCCGACTCACAGTCCGGGGAGTTGCTGTTCGAGATCGGGACAGAGGAATTGCCCTATCAGTTTGTGTCGCCCGCGCTTGATTCCTGCAAGGGCTCGGCCGAACGGCTCTTCAAGGAGCACCGTCTCACCCACGGGACCATCCGCGCATTCGGCACGCCGCGACGCTTGACGCTGGCGGTTGAGGCTCTCTCCAACCATCAAGCTGCGACCGTCAAGGAAGCGATGGGCCCCTCTAAAGCCGTGGCCTTCGACGCAACCGGCCAGCCGACCAAGGCAGCCCTGGGATTTGCGGCAGGGCAGGGCGTGGAAGTCCATGATCTGATAATTCGACAGACTGCCAAAGGCGATTATGTCTTTGCCGTGAAGCGCGACCCTGGCCGTACAGCCAGCGTCGTGCTCGCCGAGATCCTTCCGCAACTGATCGGGGCTCTCTCCTTTCCAAAATCCATGCGCTGGAACGAGACCGGCGTGCGGTTCGCGCGCCCGATCCGTTGGATTCTCGCCCTATATGCAGGAAAATCCATTGAGTTCCAGGTAGGTGCAGTCAGGGTAGGCAACAGGACCTGGGGCCATCGGTTTCTCAGTGCGGGCGCAGCTGGCGGCGGGCAGGGCTTTTGCGTGAAAGATACTGCCTCCTACCTGGCGGTGCTGGAGCGCCACGGTGTGGTCCTGGACCAGGAACGGCGCCGCAAAATGATCCATGACCAGATCGAAAGCCTGGCTAAGTCAGTACGAGGGCAGGTCCATCGCGACGAGGAGCTTTTGGAACAAGCCGTCTATACCGTCGAGTGCCCTCACGCGATCCTGGGCTCATTCAACCCGCAATATCTCTCGCTCCCAAAAGAGATTCTCATTACGTCGATGAAGGAACACCAGGGATTCTTTTCCGTCATACAGCGGGATGGCAGCCTGCTTCCCCAGTTCATCTCGGTCACCAATATGAAGCTGGCGAACATGAATTTGATTCGCGAGGGTAATGAGCGGGTCCTGGCGGCACGCCTGGCCGATGCCAAGTTTTTCTTTGACGAAGACCGCAAGAGCAAGCTTGCGGATCGGGTTGAGAAGCTCAAGGGCGTGGTCTTCCATCAGAAGCTTGGCACGCTTTATGAGAAGCAGCAGCGGGTCAGGCAGTTGGTGGAACGTCTTGCCGTCATGTTTTCTTTCGACGAAGATACCCGCCGCGCCAGTGTGAGGGCGGCTGAACTCTGCAAAGCCGATCTGACCACCGGCATCGTCGGCGAATTTCCCGCCCTTCAGGGCATCATGGGCGGAGACTATGCTAAACATGACGGAGAGACGGACGCGGTGTGTCGGGCAATCGCCGAGCAGTATCTCCCCCCCTCTATGGAAGGGAACATCCCCCAGACGCCGGCCGGCCGGGTGCTTTCGCTGGCCGACCGGCTCGATACTATCTTCGCCTTTTTCCGCGTCGGCCTTGTACCATCAGGCTCCGAAGATCCTTTTGCCCTTCGACGCAATGCGCTGGCTGTCGTCCGAATCGCTCTTGAGGGACAGCTTCCCCTGAACCTAAGCGAGTTGAGCATTCAAGGCTTCGACTCAGCTATAAACTCCAGCAACATCCCTATCCAATTCATACTGGATCGTCTTGCGTTTTATGGTCTCACGGTTGATAACATGCGCGCTGACGTTGCGTCAGCCATCTTGAGCGGTCCACTGAGAAACCCACGTCAGTTCAGCTTGAACTTACTCGACCTCTACGCCAAGATAAAGGCCTTGCAGGCGATCACGACACGTCCCGAGTTCGACCCGCTCATGGTCGGCTTCAAGCGGGCGCACCGGTTGGTCGAGAAGGAGAATTGGAAGGAAGAGGAAGTGAATCCGGTACTCTTCCAACATCCAGCCGAAGAGAAGCTTCACATGGCGCTGGAGGAAACGAGACTTCAAGTCCCATATGCGATCGAGCAGATGAACTACGAGACCGCCCTCGAAGGGTTGGTCCGGCTGAAACCAGCCATTGACGCATTTTTTACCAACGTGATGGTCAATACGGAGGAGCAGGGGCTCCGTGCAAACCGGCTTTCGCTGCTCCGCGCCGTAGACCAATTGTTCCTGAAGTTCGCGGATTTCTCGCAGATCACGGTGCAAGGAACCTGACGTAGCAGAAGCCAATGGCTTCAACGGGTGCAGAACCAGCGACACCGATAGGACCGAGGGTCTATCGTCTGCCGGAAGAGCAGAAGAGGAGAAAGCTCCGGCTCTACACTTACGCCGTCTCCACCCTGATGGCGGTGCTCTGCAGTGCGGTCTTTTTGCTCGGCCTTTGGGGCAGCCGAGTCAACCTGGACACCTTGATTAGAATGCCAGACCACTTTGATCCGACCACGGATGTCTGTCTGCGGCTGGGCTGGCACCGGGTCACGGGCGCCGAGACCCCTGTTGAGCTGTGCAACGAGTGGATCAACCTCTCCGATCCATCGGGCGAAACGCACACGTTTCAGCAAGGCACGAAGGTCGTCCAGGGGGCCGACGGGAGACTCTATTTCGATCACCCGGCGCGGGTGGACTATCGGTTGTTCCTGCTCGGAGGATTCGTCGTGGCCGTTATCGTGTCGGGCCTGCTGCTCAAACGATATTTAATCGCACGGTACAGACTGCGGCTGGAGGGTGTCGGCAATTGACTGCAGGAGATTGATCGCGCCTTCATCCGGAACGACATAGAGGAGACACAGCGTGGGCACAAAGAAATGGGTCTACTACTTCGGGGACGGCAAGGCCGAAGGCACCGGCAACATGAAGGAGCTACTGGGCGGCAAGGGAGCCGGCTTGGCGGAGATGACCAATCTTAACATCTCCGTGCCGCCCGGCTTCACGATTTCGACCGATGCTTGCGTGGAATACTACCGGCGCAAAAAAGCCTATCCACCCGGGATGTGGGACCAGGCGCTCCAGTGTCTCAAGCGGGTGGAACGGTCGATGGGATCACGCTTCGGCGATCCTGCCAACCCGCTGCTGGTCTCGGTCCGCTCCGGCGCCAGAGCCTCCATGCCCGGCATGATGGATACGGTGCTGAACGTGGGGTTGAACGAACGCACGGTCGAAGGGCTTGCCGCCAAGACGAACAACGAACGGTTTGCGCTGGACAGCTACCGGCGCTTCATCACGATGTTCGGCAGCGTGGTCATGGACGTCCCCCGCGAGCACTTTGAAGAGTTGCTCAAACATATGAAGCTGGACCGGGGGGTCAAACAGGACACCGAGCTGGACATCAAGGCGCTCAAGGAGCTTGTTCGCCGGTTCAAGGCGGCGGTTCACCACGATACGGGCCGTGATTTTCCAGAAGACCCCTTCGAGCAGCTTCGCATGGGCGTGAACGCCGTCTTCTCCTCCTGGTACGGGGCGCGCGCGGTCATCTACCGACGCCTCTACAACATTCCGGACAGCTGGGGGACGGCGATCAACGTCGTCGCGATGGTCTTCGGCAACATGGGGGAGACCAGTGGCACGGGAGTGGCCTTCACCCGCAACCCGGCTTCCGGAGAGCCTACGTTCTTCGGTGAATGTCTGCTGAACGCGCAAGGGGAAGACGTCGTGGCCGGCATCAGGACGCCGCTGCCTGTCGTGGCTCTCGCCAAAACGCTCCCTGGAGCGTACAACGAGCTCGTCAAGACCTACCGGACGCTGGAACGCCACTACCGGGACATGCTGGATCTGGAGTTCACCATCCAGGAAGGCAAGCTCTATATGTTGCAGACCCGGGTAGGGAAACGAACCGGCATCGCCGCGGTCCGGATCGCGGTGGACATGGTGAAAGAAGGGTTGATCAGCAAACGCGAGGCGGTGCTCCGCCTGGGACCGGAGCAACTATCCCAGTACCTGTACCCGATCTTCGACTCAGCGGAAGAAAGCAGGTACCAGTCCATCGGGAAGGGCCTGCCCGCCGGCCCTGGGGCGGCCGCCGGGAAGATCGCGCTGACGCCCGACAAGGCGGTCGAGATGCAGGGGCGGGGAGAGCGGGTCATTTTGGTCCGGCAGGAGACCAGCCCGGACGACATTCACGGGATGCACGCGTCGCTGGGCTTCCTGACCGCGCGTGGGGGGATGACGTCCCATGCCGCAGTCGTCGCGCGGCAGATGGGAAAAGTGTGTGTCGCCGGTTGCGAGGCCGTCGAGGTGATCGACGGCGCGACGGTTAAAATCGGCTCCCAAACGTTCAAAGAGGGCAATTACCTGTCAATCAACGGCTTCACCGGCCATGTCTATGGAGGGGACATCCCGGTTGTCGCGTCCGAGGTTATTCAAGTTATCCAGGGCAAGTTGGAGGCCCGCCGGTCTGAGAAGTATCAGCGGTTCTCCAGTTTCTTACAGTGGGCCGACGAATTCCGGCGGCTCAGGGTCAGGGCCAACGCGGATGTGCCCGATCAGGCCATGATCGCCAGAGGGTTCGGTGCCGAAGGCATCGGCCTCTGCCGGACGGAGCATATGTTTTTCGCCGAGGATCGCATCCCGATCATGCAACGCATGATCCTGGCACGCACCAGCGAAGAGCGAGAACGGTACCTCGCCCAGTTGCTGCCTCTGCAGAAACAGGACTTTATCGGGCTCTACCGAGAGATGAAGGGTTTTCCGGTGACGATCCGCCTGCTGGACCCGCCGCTGCACGAATTCCTGCCCAAGCGGGAAGACCTCATGGTGGAAATCGCCAGGCTGGAGTTGACCGGAGGAGATCCGGCGCTGGTCGAAGAGAAGCGCCGTCTACTGGCTCGGGTGGAAGAACTGCACGAGTTCAACCCCATGCTGGGCCTGCGCGGCTGCCGGCTGGGCATCACGATGCCGGAGATCACCCGCATGCAGACCCGCGCCATCATCGAGGCGGCTTGTGAGGTGGCACGGGAAGGGAAGAAGATGGTTCCGGAGATCATGATCCCGTTGGTCGGCATGGTCTCGGAAATGAAGGCCCAAAAGGACTTGATCCGGGAAGTGGCGGACGAAACCTTGAAGCACTGCGGGATCAAACTGACTTACCTGGTCGGAACCATGATCGAGCTGCCGCGGGCCGCCGTCACAGCCGGGCGAATCGCAGAGGAAGCTGAGTTTTTCTCCTTCGGGACCAACGATCTGACCCAGACCACGTTCGGCTTTTCACGTGACGACGCGGCCAAGTTCGTGGCCTTCTACATGCGTCGCCAGGACAGTTGCCCCCGTTGCCTGAGCACCGATGTGGACTGGAAGGAGATGAGATGCCGGAGCTGCGGGATCACGATTACGACCAAGGCGGAGAATATCCTGGAGGCCGATCCCTTCGCCGTCCTGGACCGGGAAGGAGTGGGTGCCATGATGAAGATGGCCATGACGGAAGGGCGGAAGACCAGGCTGGACATCAAGCTGGGCATCTGCGGTGAGCATGGAGGCGACCCCAGCTCGGTGGAGTTCTGCCATGAGATCGGCCTGGACTATGTCAGTTGCTCGCCGTACCGGGTCGCGATCGCCCGCCTGGCGGCAGCACAGGCTGCCCTGGCCGGCTCGCCTGGCGGACCGACCGGCGCGCCGTCCAGGAAGCGATCAGGCGCCGGAGCCGGCCGTGGCCGGACCAGCCGCAGGGGCCGCCCGCGAAAAGCGCGGCGTGTCAGGTGACCAGCCCCGACGTAGATCAACAGCACATGACGCTGGCGCTCCATCTGGCAGCCAAGGGACGGGGCCGAACTAGTCCCAATCCGATGGTCGGTGCCGTGGTCGCGGCAGGGAACCGGATCGTCGGACAGGGTTATCACCGGAGAGCCGGCGGTCCTCATGCGGAAATCCTGGCGCTCCGAGCGGCCGGTAGGCGGAGCCGGGGTGCGACTCTCTACGTCACCCTCGAGCCTTGCTGCCACGAGGGCAAGCGGACCCCTCCTTGTGTTCCCGCCCTGATCGAGTCAGGCCTCAAGCGTGTCGTCGTTGCCATGCAGGATCCCAATCCATCCGTATCCGGACGAGGCATCAACCTGCTGCGCAGGGCCGGCATGAGGGTCTCAGTCGGATGTCTCCGCAGCAAAGCCGAGCAGTTGAACGAAACCTATTGCCATTGGATCATGACCGGGCGGCCCCATGTCTTTCTGAAAGCCGCGATGACCCTGGATGGGAAGATTGCCACGGCGTCGGGCGAGTCCCGCTGGATCACCGGAGCCGAAGCCAGGCGGGATGTCCACCGCATGAGGAGCCAAGTAGATGCGATCATGGTCGGGATCGGCACGATCTTGAAAGATGATCCGCTTCTCACGGCCAGACCGGCAGGGCGAGCAGGGGGCACAACCCAACCCAGGCAACCGCTTCGCGTGATCCTTGACAGCCGGCTCCGCATCCCGGAAGGGGCCCGCGTCCTCTCTCTTCGCAAAGGCACCAGCGATCTCACCGGCACGCTCATTGCCACGACGGAGAAGGCCTCCAAGCGCCGCATCGATCACCTGCGAGCGCGTGGCATTTCCGTGTTGGTCCTCCCGACTCAAGACGGCCATGTCTCTCTTTCTGCCTGTCTCAATCGCCTCGGGCAGCTCGGTGTCAGCAGTGTCATGATCGAAGGCGGAGGCCAGCTCAATGCCTCGGCACTTCGTGAAAAGCTGGTCAACCGAGTACGCTTTTATATGGCCCCCTCGCTCCTCGGCGGGCAGGAGTCGAAAGGGGTGCTCGGAGGTCATTCTCCTAGACGGCTGGCTGAGGCTGTTCCGCTGACAGACATGCGGATCAGACGGGTCGGGAAGGACGTTGTCATTGAAGGTCGAATCGTCACGAAAACTCACGCAACTCGTACAAATTAAGATACATTTATACAGAACTGTACAGAGTCCGTGGGCGGCAACGAAGGCCACTAGGATAGTCATTCTATGAAATCAACCACTTGCAAGAGACCATGCCGAGGCATTGGACTTACTCACTACCAATGCCATGGAACTGACTTCAGCGAGACAAGGGTCACCCAGTCCTCTCAATCACGCCGCCGATTCCCAATACACGATTGATGTCGCGATCGAAGCCTTAGGGGAAGCGCTCAATGTTCAGGACAGCGACACCCTCGCCCATTCTCAGCGAGTGGTCCGTTACGCCCAAGCGCTGGGCAGGATCCTTGATCTTCCCGATTCCAAGCTCCTCACCTTGAGGCGGGGAGTGTTTCTGCACGATATCGGCAAGATGTACGTGCCAGCCTCCATTCTTAACAAGCCCGGCCAATTGTCTCCGGTTGAATGGTCAGTCATGCAGCGCCACCCGGTGACCGGCTACAAGATCGTGCGGTCTCATCTTTCACTTTCAATGGAGGAGGTTGCGACCATCGTGCTGTTCCACCATGAGTGGTACGATGGAACCGGCTATCCTTCCGGACTCACGGGAGAAGAGATCCCGCTGGGAGCCAGGATCTGCTCAGTGGTGGATGTGCTGGACGCCCTGACATCCGACCGCCCCTATCGAAAGCCCGTGAGCTTCGCCGAAGCCTGCGAACTGATCCGGTCCGAACGAGAGACCCATTTTGATCCCATCGTGGTGGAAGCCTTCCTCAGCATCAAGCCGGCGCGGTGGCAAGCGTTCCAGGTTGTGGCATGCCCGCGCCAGCTTTTCCTCCACCCCTCACCGGCTGAGACCAGCCAACTGTTGTTCGACCAACCAGCCGTCTCCGTCTTTTGACAAGCCGGAAGTAAAGATGGTACCGTTTCGCAGTGGTACCGAGGACTCCCTTCCTCATCTTTAGAACCTTTTGGTTTCATCTTCCCTTTTCCCTCCATACACGCTCTCCGATGTCCCTTTCGAGAGGGTCAGGATGTTTATCGGCATCATTCTAGCCGGCGGAATTCTGACCGGGCTGGCAGCAATGCCGGGTCCGGCGTTTTCCGGTGATCCACGGTCGGCCGTGCCGGCCGACACGGCCGTCCAGTCTCTCTCATTGTTGGTTCAGCAGTACCTTGAAGCCGATGAGCCGGAAAAGACAGGCCGACTTTTGGCGGAAATCCTCCATGACCCGGATGCAAACGTAGAAACGGTAGCGGTGATCATCAAGACCGGTCGGCCTTACGGCCCCGAACCGGTTGGGCTACAGCCGAGCCGACCGGTGCAGGTCCGAGGCAGGATCTACCACTACGGGCTCTCCGTGCCGCAGTCCTATCAACCTGCGCAGGCTTATGGTCTGGTCGTCTGCCTGCACGGAGCGGGCTTTACAGGCGATGCCTATCTGGAGCGCTGGCAGCCTCGCCTCGGGGAGGACTACCTCCTGGCCTGTCCGACGTTTCCTTCCGGCGCCTGGTGGACCAGGCAAGCGGAGGAGCTCGTCCTGGCGACGATCCGATCGGTCGAGGCTCGGTACCACGTGGACCCGGATCGCATCTTCCTGACCGGCATGTCCAATGGAGGCATCGGCACTTATCTGATCGGCATGCACCATGCCTCCCTTTTCGCAGGCCTGGCTCCGATGGCCAGCGGGCTTGATGAGGTGCTGCTGCCGTTTTTGGAAAACCTGCGTCACACGCCGGTCTATGTGATTCACGGTCGGAGCGACCAGGTCATGCCGGTGGAGCTCAGTCGCTCCATCGTCAAGGAGATGGGGCGGCTGGGCTACGATGTCACCTATCGGGAGCATGAGCGGGTCCACCCCATGGCCGGCGGGCATTTCTTTCCACGCGAAGAGTTGCCGGCCCTGGTGGCCTGGTTGGGAAGCCACCGCCGCGATTCCGATCCAAAAAGCCTGACGGTGGTGCGGGATGCCACGCATCTGACTTCATTTGGCTGGATCAGAATTGATGCAACGGACCGCATCGCTGCCTTTACGGACAGTCTGATCGACAACCGCGATGAGGCCGTCGTCAACCGGGTCTATGCCAGGCTGGAAGCGGCCGTGGTCGCGCCGAACCGAATCGAGGTGCGGACCCGGCGGGTGAAACGCTTCAGCCTGTTTCTGAACCGCTCGCTGGTGGATCTGGCCGAGCCGGTCACGATCGTGACCAACGGACGCGTGAGTTTTCAGGGGCCGGTTATGCCCGGCTTGGAAACCCTGCTGCGCGAGGCTCGCCTGCGCCGGGACCGGCATCGGCTCTTCCCGGTCCTTATAACTATCCCGGTGGAGGCAGCGCCATGACCCCCGATCGAAGCGGCCTCCGCAGCTTGGTTGCAGGAAACCGGTTGGTCGGCGCGTCGGTCGCCGCAGCGCTGCTGGCCAGCCTGGTCTCTGCGTGGCCGGGGGAACCCTGCCGGGTCACCTTGCAGGCCACTGGCTTCGCATTTCCAGCCGAGCGGGTGGATCCCGCGACGCTGTGTCTGATCGAGCCCATCATCAACAGTGCCACGACCTCCGGTGTGGTCGGTCCCACCACAACGCCGATCCCGCCATCGTTTTACGCCTACTTGCTTGACCACCCCGGCACCATCGCGTCGCTGGTCGAGCGGTTCGGCATCGGGTCCTATCAATTCATCACCAAAGGCTCCAACCAATTTTGGGGGGACGATCGGGAGGGAACCCACGGGTTGCTCACCTTGCTGTATCAGGACCAACGAAGCCGGCTGTATCACATCGACGGCTACCATGAAGGGCATGTGTTCCCGATCGTTCGGGTCAAGGCGGCGGTCTTCCTTCGGACCACGCCGGTGACCACCCCAGAGGGCTACCAGGCAATCGAGACTTCGCTTGCCGCCTACACCAAACTGAACGACCCAGTCCTCGCCACGCTCGTCTCCGTTCTGAAGCCGCTGATCGGGGATGCGGTCACTCGCAAGCTCACGAAGGGGTTCAATGCCACCACCCAGTTGGGCGCGCTCATCGCCAAGGATCCGCATCGCGTCATCCAGGAAGTCCGCTCGTTGCCGGCCATTCAACCGGACGAACGGGAAGTGCTGACGGCGCTGCTGCAAGGACTGCCTCAACCAACCCGCGCGCCAACTCCCTGATGGTGAGGCGCAGCTTCATACTCCTGTGCGGGATCGGTGTTTTCTGCTTCATCAGTTACAACCTGGTCCGGATGCCCGTCCTTGCTCTCTTCGCCCAGTCGCTCGGCGCCGGCCCCGAGCGCATCGGGCTCGTAGTCTCGGTTTCCACCCTGACCGGCGTCCTGCTGAAGCTGCCGGCCGGTGCCCTGTCGGACATCTACGGCCGGCGCCTGTTGATGCAGGTCGGGGTCCTGGCCTTTGCGCTGCCGCCCTTTGCCTATCCCCTGATCGCCGATTTGAACCTGTTGGTCGGGTTGCGGTTCATCCATGGTCTGGCAACGGCAATCTTCGCGCCGGCCGCGTTGGCGACTGTCGCAGACCTGTATCGAGAACGGCGCGGCGCGGCGCTCGGCTGGTACACCGCCTCCACGCAGGCCGGCGCCCTCCTTGGCCCGGTGCTCGGCGGCTGGCTCGTCTATGCGGCGGGGTTCTCGACCGCCTTCATGACCGCCGGGGCCTTCGGCTGCCTGGGGCTGCTGTTCTTCTTCAGCCTCCGCCTGTCTCCGCTTCCTCCCAGCGCGCGGGAACACGGATTCCGGGCGGTGCTGACCGAAATGCTGAAGGGCTTCCGGTTGGTCTGGCGCAACAAGCGCGTGCTTGTCACAAGCGTAACCGACGGGGCCAAGATGATCGCCAACGGCGCGTTGATGGCGTTTTTGCCGATCTACGGGCTGGCCGTCGGGTTAAATCCGGGCGAGGTGGGGTTCCTGTTCGGCATCCAGGGCGTCACCTCGTTTTTCTCAAAGCCGGTCATGGGCTGGGCCTCGGACCGGGTTGGGCGGCGACCGTTGATCTTGATCGGGTTGGCGATCTGCGCCGGCACCTTCATCCTGATCCCTCAGGTGTCCAGCCTCCCCATCCTGCTGGCACTGGCGGCCGGTTTCGGCTTTGGGGAAGCAGTGGTCTCCTCATCAACTTCCGCTCTGGTGGCCGACCTGTCAGAACTGAAGACTCTGGGGGCCGGCATGGGCATGCAGGGGACCATCTCGGATATCGGCCATGCCAGCGGCCCGCTGCTGGCCGGCCTGCTGATCGCGCACCTGGATTACCAGGGAGCCTTTACGGTGATCGCCGCCGTGCAGCTCGTCTCTGCGGCGGTTTTCTGGGCTCTCGTGAAAAGATAGTTGGCCAGCGTGGAGACGGCGCCGCGTCGGTGTGGCGGACTATGGTGGAGCCCCACGGGCTTAGCCTACTCTGCCGAAGCAGCTGCTTCGGCTGCGAAGGCCGGGCGCCCGTGGCACCCTCCACACGCGTCGTCGGGCGGAACCCTCCGAAGCGTATCCTCCTTCGCTCAAGCTACGGAGGATACCCTCATTCATCCCCGTCTTGACAGGCGGGGCTTTCTCCGCTCGCTTTCGCTCGCGGAGGAGGGTAAGATCGGCCGGCAGTTGTTCCGGGAGCTAGCCGTGAAACCGGAGATGGGAACAGCCGACATCGTCGTCGGCGTACTGGGCGCGATCGGCGTGGTCGTGCTGATCATTGTCTTCGTGTTCGTGGTCAAGAAGGTGCTGCTCGACAAGTAACCGATGTTTACCGGGATCGTAGAAGAGATGGGCGTCGTGATGGGGCTGGAGAAAAACCTGGCCGGTGCCAGGCTGACCCTCCTCGCCCAGACAATCATGACCGACCTGACGGAAGGCGCCAGCGTCAGCGTGAACGGCGCCTGCCTCACTGTCGTGGCAAAAGGCGAACGAGACTTTTCCGTCGATCTCTCTCCCGAAACGCTCTTAGTGACCACCCTAGGCAGGCTGGCAGCCGGCATGCCGGTCAATCTTGAGCGGGCGATGAAGCTCAACGAACGGCTCGGCGGCCATCTGGTGGCCGGCCATGTGGACGGGGTCGGGATGGTCCGGAGCCGCAGACAGGACGGCAACGCCATCGTGCTGACGATCGAGACGCCACCGGAATTAGTGCGTTATTGCGTGCCGAAGGGTTCCATCACCATTGATGGAATCAGTATGACGATCAACGAGGTAACGGACCGGACCTTCAGTATCGCGGTGATTCCCCACACGGCCAAGGTCACGACCTTGGGACTCATGAAGGAAGGGGACCAAGTCAACCTCGAATCGGACCTCATCGGCAAGTACGTCGAGCGGCTGCTTCAGGAGCGAGGCGTCCTGCCCTCCAAACCAGCCCCCGTCATCGACCGCGACTATCTGCAGAAGCGGGGACTGATCTAAGGGGAGTTTTCAGTTCACTGCTCTCAGTTCTCAGTTTCCAACTCAGTGCTGACGACTGATTACTGACAACTATTCGTCACTCCTCAATCGTCGAGATATCCCCCGGATCCTGCCCGAGCTCCTGAGCCTTGAGCACCCGTCGCATGATCTTGCCGGAACGGGTCTTGGGCAGGGAGGTGACCACGTCGATCTCATGTGGCACCGCAATCTTGCCCAACTCTTTCAGCACGTGATCCTTCAGCGCATGAAGCAACTCGTGGCTGCTCTGATAGCCCTGTTTGAGAATCACGAAGGCCTTGATGGATTCGCCCACCGTCTTGTGGGGCTTGCCGATCACCGCCGCTTCGGCCACGGCCTGGTGGCTGACCAGGGCGCTCTCCACCTCGGCCGTCCCGATGCGGTTGCCGGCGACTTTGATCACGTCATCGGCGCGCCCCATGAACCACAAATACCCCTGCTCATCCTTCCGGCAGACATCCCCGGCCGTGTAGCAGTTGGGAATCGTGTTCCAATAGACTTGATAGCGGTCCGGGTCCTTGTAGATCGTGCGCATCATGGCGGGCCACGGCTTCTTGATCACGGCAAACCCTCCGGCATTGGCCGGCAAGCTGTTGCCCGCTCGATCCACCACGTCCGCCTCAATGCCCAGGAACGGCCTGGTCGCCGATCCCGGCTTGAGCGGCACGGAGGGGAGGGGAGTGACCAGGATCATGCCGGTCTCGGTCTGCCACCAGGTATCCATGATCGGTTTGTCGCCGCCGGTTACTCGGTGGTACCACTCCCAGGCTTCCGGGTTGATCGGCTCGCCGACCGTGCCCAGAACCCGGAGCGTCGAGAGATCGTACTTCTTGGGCCACTCCTCCCCGTACTTCATCAGCAACCGGACCGCCGTCGGGGTGGTGTAGAAGATCGAGACGCCGTACCGTTCGATCAAGTGCCACCAGCGGCCAGGGTTGGGATAGTCCGGCTTGCCCTCGGCGGTGAGGATGGTGGCTCCGTTGAGCAGGGGGCCATACACAATATAACTGTGGCCCGTGACCCACCCGGGATCGGCCACACAGAAGTAGACGTCCTCCTCCTTGAGATCGAACACATACTTCGTCGTGATGTAGGTCCCCACCATGTATCCACCGTGCACGTGCACCACCCCTTTGGGCTTGCCGGTCGTACCGGAGGTATACAGAATGTAGAGGGGCGTTTCTGCATCCAGCGGCTCCGCCTCGCATTGAGCCCTTTCTCCCGCCAACCAGTCGTCCCAATCCACTTCTTTGGAAGCCGTGAGGGGAACTCCCGGCTTTTCTCGTCGGACCACCACGACGGTCTCCACGGTCCCGCAGTTGGAGACAGCCTGGTCCACGACCGTTTTGAGGGCGATGCGCTTGCCCCGGTCATAGCCGCAGTCCGCGGTGATGACCACCCGCGATTCCGCATCCTGAATGCGGCTTTCCAACGCCGGCGCGCTGAACCCGGAATACACGACGCTGTGGATCACGCCGATCCTGGCACAGGCCAGCATCGCCACGATCTGCTCGGGGATCTTCGGCAGATAGATCGTAACCCGGTCGCCCTTCTTGAGCCCGAGCGCTTTCAACGCGTTCGCGCAGCGATTGACCTGGCGAAGGAGCTCGCCGTAGGTGAAGACCCGCTCCTCTCCCTGTTCTCCCACCCAGATCACGGCCACCTTGTTCCTTCGCCAGGTCTTCACGTGGCGGTCCAGGCAGTTGTAGGAGATGTTGCAGGTGGCGCCGACGAACCACTTGGCCCAGGGATAGTTCCACTCAAGGACCTTCGTCCAGGGGCTGAACCATTCCAATTCCTTCGCTATCTTGTCCCAAAAAGCCTCCGGATCGGCGATTGATCGGCGATACTCTACTTCATAATCTTTGATGTGTGCGGCAGCTTTGGTCTCTGCGGTCGGATGCACAATCCGGCCGGTTTGCGACAGACTCTCGATTGGCTCGTCCCTCTTGTCCATGCGAACGCTCCCTACTCCGACTCAATTCGATCTCGCGCTTGCCCCTCCGCTTCTGCGGCCTGGACAGCGGGAGATCATTATGGGCAAGCCGGCGGAGATGTTCAAGCCCGGCGCGAGCCCCATCCTTGACAGCCTGAAGACCCGAAGAGTAGCATCCCTTCAAAAAGCAGTTTTCACCTGATGGGTCGATGCATTTGAAAGACCCGACGCCTCTGTCATGCAACGATTACGTACCCCGTTCACAAAACTGGCCTTGACGGCGGTTCTGGTCTGTACCGCCGCCACCACCGCGTCAGGCCAGCTCGGCCGCCCCGAAGGTTTGTACTACAAATCCTGGGGAGTAGTGATCGGTATCGACGACTACCAAGTCGCTCCGAAACTGGCCGGGTCCGTGTCCGACGCCAAGTCCGTTGCCGTCGCACTGCGTCAGCTCGGCTTCGACGACATCATCGAGGTCTACGACAAAGACGCGAAGTCCAGAAACCTCAAAGCCATCCTGTCGAACGATCTGCCGCGGAAGGTGGGCCGCCAGGACCGGGTCGTCGTGTTTTTCGCAGGTCATGCCGCTGTCACGCGCGACATGAACGGGAAAGACCTGGGTTACCTCGTGCCCTGGGACGCCCAGATCGCCAACGTTTCCAAAGCCGTGACCTTGGACGACCTGAAGGAGTTTTCGCGCCGCGTGATGTCCAAACACGTTCTGTTCGTGCTGGACGCTGCGGTGGCCGGATGGGACATCACGCCGCCTCAACAACTGTCTCTGGAAGGACGGCTCTCCCCGGAGGATGAAACCGATCGGCGGTCAGTCCAGATCCTCACGGCCGCCGGCAAGGGAGAGACCGTGACTCAGAAAGACGGGCAGGGAATCTTCACGCAGGCCTTCATGGCCGGGCTCAAGGGCGCTGCCGACAACAACAAGAACGGCTGGGTTATGGGCACCGAGCTGGCCGCCTATATCAAGCAACAGGTGGAGCAGGCCACGGGAGGCGCCCAGCATCCTCAATTCGCCCGCCTGGATGGGGATGGGGACATCGTCTTGGTCGAAGGGAAAAAGAGCGCGTTTCGGGCCGGGCCGGAGCCCAAGACCCAGACCGAACGGACGGCGGCGGCGAAAGAAGAGTATGACAAGGCCTATTCGCTGTTGCAGCAGCAACGTTCCGTGCAGGAAGCGATCGAACGGCTGAACAAGGCGATCGGGTATGACCCCGCCTTCGGAGATGCTTACGTGCTGAAGAGCTATATCCTGTTGGAACTCCAGCCCAACCTGGATGAGGCCCTGGTGGCCGGCGAATTGGCGGTCAAACACGCGCCCAAGAATCCGGACTCGCACTATACGCTTGGATTAGTGCTGCAAAAGAAAGGCCGCTTCGCGGACGCGGAGCGGGCCCTGCTCCAAGCGGCGGCCGTCAATGCTGCCTATACGGATGTCTATCTCTCGCTAGGGGACCTCTACGCGGAAGACCTCAAGGATCAGAAGAAGGCCGCGGAAGCCTACCGCCGCTACCTGAAGACAGGCGGCACTGAAAACAGAGTGCGGGACTACCTGCAAGAGAAGGGCGGCGCCGCGCCGCCTACGAAACAGTAGAAAAGGGTCATTGGTCAATCGTCATCGGTCACTGGGGAGGAAAGCCATTCCAAAATTGGCCATGCTCCTCATTGCCGGTGACCATTAACTAGTGACCATTGACGTTTTTTTAGTCCTGCGCTCCGCCTTTCAGATACCCCAGCCCGATCTTGAGCGCGCGCCGCGTCACCTCCGCCCAGCGGACCTCCGGATACTCAGCCAGCACCGCTGCAGCTTTCGGGTCCTGCACATCCAACTCGATGACCTTGATGACTCCATCCTGAATCTTGACCTGTGCCACGCCATCCTCCATACCGAGCTTCGCTTGAGCCGCGCCCTTCGATCAAATGGGCGCGGATAGTTATTTTGCCTCCAGTGAAATGTGAACCAAACTTCGTTTGAGCCCGGGTACCCGTTGCTCGGGGTGCCCGTTGCTCTTTCCACAGCAACGGGCCAGCGCAATGGGTGAAACGGCTCCCGCGCTTCGTTGACAGGTCTCGGGTCGCATGTTAGCATGAATCAAAGTGATTTCGGCAACCATCGTCAACGAATCTCTCGCCAGGGACGGCGCAAATCCCCCAACGACCCCCAGGAAGCGAGACGGGTCAGGAAGGAGTTCTCTCATGATCTCGACCAAATCACAGGTGGCAAAACTGATAGGCAGCGCCGTGGCTGTCGTTTTGCTGGCCGGGCTCACCGCCTGCGGCGGTCCTCCGGCCTGGGTAAAAAAGGGCTCCGGCGTCTATAACGAAAAAGACAACAAGTCGTTTTACGGGGTCGGAGCAGTGACCGGGGTGAGGAACGAACCCCTGGCTTGGGACGCGGCCGAGAACCGGGCTCGCGCTGAGCTGACCAAAAGCTTCCAGACCTACACCGCCTACTTGATGCGAGACTATGCGGCCTCGACCACGGCAGGCGACTTCAATAAATCGGCGGAGGAACAGAACATCGAACGGGCGATCAAGACCTTTGCCTCGGCGACCCTCAGTGGGGTGCGCCCGATCGATCGGTACAAAGATGAAAAGACCGGCACCTACTATGTCCTGACGAAACTGTCGCTGAAGGAAATGCAGGACGCCCTTGAGCAGACGAAAGAACTGAACGCCCAGGTCCGTGACTATGTCCGCCGGAACAGCGAGAAGGCCTTCGAGCGGCTCGAAAAGGAAGAAGACAAACAGGGAAAGAAATAATGAAGTCGGAACGATGAATGATGAATAAGGAAGCGCCAACCTTTTTATTCAGCATTCAGCACACAGCGCTCAGCTTTCGCCTCTGGCGGGCCGTCGCTGCCGTGATGCTGTCCGCACTCCTGGTGATGGTCGCCGGATGTGGAAGCGCCGCCAAGGTGACCAGAGTGGACGCCGACGTTGTCACGGATTTAAGCGGACGCTGGAACGATACCGACTCCAGGCTGGTGGCGGAAACGATGGTCAGGGAGGCGCTTGATAGCCCCTGGCTGGGAAACTACACGAGAGCCAGAGGCCGCCAGCCCGTCGTCGTGGTCGGTACGATCCTGAACCGAAGCCACGACCACATCAATGTCCAGACCTTCGTGACGGACCTCTCCCGCGAGTTGACGAATTCCCAGAAGGTCGCCTTCGTGGCCGGCAAAGGGGAGCGGGAGGAGATCCGGGAGGAACGGCGCGAACAGGCCATCCATGCCCGCGAGGACACGCAGAAGGCGCCTGGGAAGGAGATCGGAGCCGACTATATCCTGAAAGGCTCCATCTCCAGCATCCCCGACGAGTCGGATGGCGTCAAGGCGATGTTCTACCAGGTCGACCTGGAGATGATCGATCTCGAAAGCAACGTCAAGTCCTGGTTTGGCCAGAAGAAGATCAAGAAAGTGATTGAACGTAAGCGCGTACTCTTTTAGGTCCCGTCCGACTGAGCTGTTCGACAAGTCCGTTCGACCTCCGTGGCAGAATCCAGCTTGCTTGCCAATCCGGCATCACGCCCGCTGTTTCAGTCCTTCCTGACCCTATGGTTGATGGCGGCAGCGATTTCCGGCTGTAGCTCCGCGCACAACCGCTACCTCCTGGTGGAGGAGAGCCTCAGGACCGGCAACGTGATGCAGGCGGACCAGATCGTCGCGCAGGCCGAACGGGACTATGGCTCGACCAGCCGCGTCCTGTACCGGATGGACCGAGGCATGACGCTGCACTTGGCCGGCCGCTATCAGGAGAGCACGGCGATCCTGGAGCAGGCGGAAACGGAAGTGGAGGATCTCTACACCCGCCGGGTGCGCACCGAAACAAAAGCCTTCCTCGTCAACGATACCCTCTTGCCGTATGAAGGGGAGCCCTATGAACAGGTCATGGTCAACGTGCTCAAGGCCCTCAACTACGCCGAGATGGGGAGCCTGTACGAGGCCTTGGTTGAAGCCCGAAAGATCGACCAGCGATTGAACGGCTTCGCTGACCAGGCGCGCGACAAGGACACCTATCGCGACGACGCCTTTGCCCGGTACCTGACCGGCATCCTGTATGAAGCGACCGGCGATCTCGACAACGCGTTCATCGCGTACCGCAAGGCCTACGAGGCCTACCTCCGGGCACGTCCCTGGGCCCGCGTGACCGCCCCTTCCATGCTCCAGTCGGACCTTCTGCGGGTGACGGACGCATTGCATCTGCACCAGGAGCACGAGGGGTATAAGGAAGCGTTCGGAGAGACGGCATGGCAGCCGGCCGACCAGCTCCATCACCTCGCCCACCTCGTGGTAATCAGCTATAATGGGCGCGCCCCGCGGAAGGAAGACCAATTCATCGACCTCCCGATCAGCCTGGAGGCGTTGCGGCTTGTCCTGTTGACGAAAGGGACGATCGGAGCCAGCACCCAGGACTCGCGAGTGCCGGAAAGCTTCTTGTATGGGCTGAGCGGGCGAGTGGTCCGGGTGGCGCTCCCCCGTCTCGTGCCGCAGAAGTCGCAAGTGGCCTATGGACAGGTGAGCCTGATCGGAGCCGGAGAATCCTTCACCGGACGGACCGAGCTGACGCAGGACTTCAGCGCCCTGGCTGCCAAAAGCCTGAATGATCGCTATACCCAACTGGCGATCAAGGCTGTGGCCCGGGCGGCGGTGAAATACGCGCTGGCGCAAGGGGCCGGTCGAGGCGCCCAAGCTGCCGCCGGCCGGGATGCGGGACCGCTTGTCGGGATTCTCGTTGGGACCCTGGCCCATGCCTTAGCCATCGGCACGGAAGAATCGGACACGCGAAGCTGGCGCACGTTGCCGGATGAGATCCAGATCCTGCGCCTGTGGGTGCCTCCCGGATCCTATGAGTTGCATGTCCGACCGGTAGGCCGTAACGGCAACCAGGGACGTGCCTCCATGCAAACCGTGACCCTTGAGAGCGGGGAGACCACATTCTTCATCGAGCGGGTCATGCACTAATGCCTGTGCCGATGGTAAGACTCCAGCGGCGGCTCCTGCTCGTGATCATGGCAGCGCTCCTGGCGGCCGGCCTCCCAAGCGGCTGTGCCGGAAGCAGGGGAGGATCGCCTGCCTGGATCGAAGGGGTGAGCCGGGATTATCCGTCCGACCAGTACCTCACGGGAGTAGGACAGGCCGAGTCCCAACCGGCCGCCGCCGAGCGGGCCTATGCCGCTGTGGCGAGGATTTTCAAAGCCGAGGTCAGCGCCCAGTCACGGGATTGGGAATCCTTCTTGCTGCTGGAAAAACGAAGCGGCGCACAGACCGAACGGCGATTAACGTTGGATCAGGTCACCAAGGTCTCGACGGACAAGGTCCTGGAGAATGTCCGGATCCTGGACGGGTGGTTCGATCAAAAGTCCGGCCGCCACTACGCCCTGGCCGGAATGAACCGGACGCAAGCAGGGGTGGCGCTGCAGGAGCGGATCGCCGAATTGGACGGGATGGTAGAGGCGGAGCTGAAAGAATCCGGCCAGGCCCAGGACAAGCTGGCCCGCTTGCGGAATATTCGGCGCGCGGTAAAAAGCCTCGTGTTGCGGGAGGCCTACAACGCTGATTTGCGCGTCATCCGGCAGAGCGGCCGGGGCGTCGAGGCAGTCTATCGGGTAGCCGACCTCACGGCTGAAATGGAGCGGTTTGTCACCGCCAACGTGACGATCTCCGTCGAAGTGACCGGCGAGCAGGCAGAACCGGTCAGACGAGCGGTGACGGAAGGGCTGATCCGCGAAGGCCTGCCGGTCAGCTCCCGCCGCGCCGGGACGACAGCCGGCCCGGATGGAGCGGAGAGTGCCCCCAAGCCAGTAGAGTTGCTCGTGAAGGGAACCGCGAGGTTGTGGAAAGCCAACGTCCCTGATCCCCAGTTTCGGTATATCCGCTGGTGCAGCGACTTCGTCATTGTGGAGACCGGCACCCAGCTGGTGGTCGGAGCCGTGTCGAGAAGCGGCAGGGAAGGACATCTTACCGAGGGGGAGGCCCAGGCCAAGGCCATCCGTGTGATGCAACAAGAAGTGACGTCGGAGTTGGCCAAATCCCTCGCCGGTTATGTCTACGGAGATATGGATCAGCCGGACGCCATCCTTCCGGCTGCCTGTCCGCGCGAAGAGGGAGCGGCACCGGCCTCCCTCTCGCCAATCGGACCCCTGTGAGGCCAAAACCATGAGCAAAGCATCCAGACAGCGATCTTCGGCGAAAGCGCCGGCATCATCCGAGTCCGCGCGCCCAACCGGGGCAGGATCGGAGTCCAAGCGCCAGACCCCCGGCCGGCTGGGGAAGGCACGGGTGATGGAGCGGATTCTGAGCGACACGCGGCACGTCCGCCAAGGCAGCTTTCTGACTCCTTTGCGAAAGCAGGGGTACGAAGAGCTGCCGCTCGACGAGATTCAGGACCGTCTCTCGAAGCTGCGGACCGCGTTGGCCGAGTTCATCGTATCCAGGAGGGGATGACCATGCCGGTCTATTACTTCGACACGTCTGCTCTGGTCAAACGTTACAGCCGGGAGCGGGGCACCAGAACCGTCAATACGTTGTTGGCCAAGCGGGGGAAGACAGCCATCCTTGGAACCCTGTCGATCACCGAATTCTACTCGGCCCTGGCGCTGAAAGCCCGGGAAGGGGAATTGACAAGGGATGACTGGTATTCGGTGCTCTTTAAGTTCGAAGCCGAAGCGGACCGGGGGCTTTTCCACTTCGTCGCCCCCTCCAGCCGGACTTTCGTCGCAACCAAACAACTGATCCTGGACCACCCGTTCCTGCGAACCGCCCAGGCCCTCCACCTGGCCTTGGCTCAGGAATTGAGGTCGCTCAGGCTGTCACTGGTGAGTTCCGATCGGCAGATGCTGGAGTTGTGCCGTCCCCTCGGGATCAAGCCGATCAATCCGGAAGACGACTGACTGACATCAAGAGTTAATGGCATAGAGCTGATAGCAAGAAATCTTCTGGCTGCACCCAACCATTCTCCATCTGCCATAGGCCATGAGCTCCCATCTTCATTGGATGTACTCCCAGGTATCAATCTGCTTGAGCGTGTAGTTCACCGCGTCTTTGAGTTTTTTCTGCTTGGGGTCTGCCTCGGTGTTATGGACCTTCTGCAGGGATTTATAGAGTGCGAACAGCGGCTCGTAGGACCGCCGGTCCGGTAATTTGCCCAGAGCCAAGACCACCTCGGTCTTGACGGTGACATCGTCGATGTTCAGCGAGTCGAGAAGCGGCGTGATCACCGAAAATTCACTGTGCAACGTGCCGAGCACTCCCAGTCCCTTGGCCGCAGCCGCCTGCAATTCAGGCTTGCCGCTCTTCAGGACCTCCACCAGAGCCGGGATACTGTCTTTCTGGCCGATGTTACCCAGGGCGACCGCCGCGGCCTTCGCTGTGTCAAGGTCCGAGCCCTTCAGCTCGGTCAGCAGTCGCGGCACGGCTTTGGCCGAGAAGATGTCGCCCAACACCGAGATAATCTGGACCTTGCGCGGCAGCCCAGCGGCGGGATCAGCGAGCAATTTCAGCAGCCGGTCCTCTTGCCCCCACTCGGCCGTGATCAGCACCGGAAAGTCATACTGCTCGAGCCGCTCCTTCAGCTTGGCCAAGGCAAAGGCGCCTGGGTCATCCGCCTTGGCGGCTGCGGCTGCTTGAAGAGCATCCGAAAAATCGGTGCGGACCTCCTTCCGCCAGCCGGTCTTTTTCCCGCTCAGCAGGTAGGAAAGCTGACAGGCCGGCCCCTTCCAGACACGGGAAGGGGAATCGGGCAGATCGGCGTCACTGCCCATCGTGGACGTGCCCTCCCAGACTTTCCGCTGCTCGCATTTCACCTTGAACTCAACGTCGTACGGTTGCGCCGGATCGGTTACCACCTGATATCCGACCTCCTTCATACGTCTGACCACCACCTCAGCCAATGGTCCCGGCTCGGTCGGGCCCTTGTCGGTGATGGCCAACACTTCGACCAACACCCGATCCACCCTTTCCAGTAACTCCTTTTGTTTGGTCGTAAGGAGGTCCCGGCGAGCGAAGGACTCGGTGCCAGCCAGGGCGATGAGCAGCAGTAGAGAAAGACAGATGATCCGTCTCATGATGACTTCCTCCAATGGATCGAACACGCCCGAATAAAGACCCTGCAGCCAACTGTACCCAAAGCTACGCAACCGTTCAAGATGCGGGCAAGTTGAAGGGGAGAGTCACAGCCAGTATAATCGCTCCATGTCATTTCCACAGCAATGCGTACTGATCGGCGCCGGCAACATGGCCGAGGCCTTGGTCGCCGGCATGTTGAAGGCCGAGTTGGTTCATCCTGAGCAGATCTTCGCCGCCGATATCCAGCCGAATCGTCTGACCTATCTCCAGGACCGCTACCGCATCAAGGTCGGCCGGAGCAATGGAGAGGCGGCAGGCTGGGGACAGGTGCTCATCCTCTCCGTAGAACCTCAAGTGCTCGATGAAGTCTTGCGCGAAATTGCTCGTTCCATCAAGCAGGATACCCTCATCATTTCAGTGGCTGCCGGCTATCCCATCGTGCGCGTCGCCGGCCACCTCAAGCCAGGCCAACGGATCATTCGCGCCATGCCCAATACCCCTTCCTCGGTACTCGAGGGGGTCACGGCCTTGTCATGTGGAGCTGGCGTTTCGGAGGAGGACCAGCGGACGGCGCGAGCCATCTTCGGATCAATCGGAAAGGTCGTTGAGGTGGAGGAGCGTCTGATGGACGCGGTCACCGGCCTGAGCGGGAGCGGGCCGGCGTATGTCTACCTCATGATCGAAGCGCTGGCGGACGGGGGAGTCAAGGCCGGCCTCTCACGTCCAGTGGCCGAGCTCTTGGCAATCCAGACAACCCTTGGAGCGGCACGCATGGTGATCGAGAGCGGGGAACATCCGGCGCAACTGAAAAACCGGGTGGCTTCTCCCGGGGGCACGACGATCGCCGGTCTTCACAAACTGGAGGAAGGCCGGCTGAGGGCGACCCTCATGGCGGCGGTGGAGACAGCAACCAAGCGCTCGCAGGAATTGGGAACTGCACCCGAAAAGTAACGGCCGGGCAAGAAGCCCTTGCTCACCATCCCGCAATCCAGTAGACTGCCGCCCCAGCAGACGACCGTGCTGGCTCGCGAATCGCCGATCGTCAAGAGTTGATCGTGATCAGTGCTCAGTTTCCGGAACTGACAACCGAGAACTGAATACTGAAAACCCCTTTCCTACGCTTCCCGCCTTCAAAGGAGTCGACCGTGGTCTATTGGGTTAAAGTCGTCTTCACCGATAATCAGGAATTGCTCGTCAAGGATGCCATCCGGCACACCATCAGCGAAGACATGGAAGTGTTGGAAGTGGACTCAGCCAAAGAAGTCATCATCATTCCGATGAAGCAGATCAAGTACATCGCCTGCGACGCGACGGTGTTTGCGACAAAACCAAAGGCTTAGCTGCGACGGGGAGGGGAACGTCACGGTTCTAGAGGGACCCGCCTATGACCGCTGACCACTCCGTCACCGTCAATCGAGATTGCATGGTCAGAGGGGGCGCGCTGCTCCTCTGTGCCTGCGTTATCGTCGGCTGTGTCTCCTCTGGCGATGTGGACCGGCTCCGGACGGAACAGGAGCAGGCCAAGGCCAAGATGAGCGCCGAGTCCATCCTCCCAACAAGATCTGGCACACCAAGGACATCGTCAGAACCCCCGGCAACCTGTCCTTCCTCTATGCCTCCCATATCACGTTCCGGCACAACCGATTCGAGCGTTTGGGCGCGGTGGCGTTGGATTTCGGCACCGGGAGCAAGTGCAACGTGATCCGGGACAATCGGTTTCAGGATATTTCTTCGGCGGCCATACAGTTGGGCGGGATCTCCGATAGCGACCATCTGCCGCTGCCGCAGGGAGAGCCGCACATCACGAGCGACAATACCATCGTGAACAACGTCATCGAGCAAACCGGACGGGAGTACGTGGACGCGGCGGGAATTTTCGTGGGGTTCACGCGGAACACCCTGATCGAGCACAATACCATCCGCGACGTGCCGTGGGCCTGCATCACCGTCGGCTGGGGCTGGGGCCTGCTCGACGAGAGCGGGTTCCCGGGTCTTCCGGGGGCTGCCTGGCACCAGTGGGGCCACTATCCGCTCACGCCGAACAGCGGCAACAAGATCCGCTACAATCTCTTTGAGCGGTTCCTTGGCGA
>VGXG01000009.1 GCA_016873395.1 Nitrospira sp.
GGCGCACGGTGATCTGTGGAAGACGGTTCCAGAGATTCCCGCCGTATCCCATGATGGAGAAGTCGATCAGGTCCGGGTGCAGGGCCATGATCGGCGTCCAGTCCATGCCGATCGTGATGTTGGTCTTCGCGACCTCGTAGCGCACGTAGGCCAGACGGAGACGCGGCGGCAGGTTGTTGGCGTTGTCCGTCTGTCCGTAGAAGTCCACTTCGACCACGCCGGTCAGGCTGTGCTTGCCGTCGGTCCGCTCCGCGCGAACCCCGAACACGCTGTAGCGCGGGTTCAACGTGCTGGTCGCGTTTCCGCTCCGTCCGGCCGCGGTCGCGTATCCGTTGAACTGACCTGGGTCGAGCGGGTTGTTGTTCCGGCTGCTGTAGATCGCATCCAGCTCAACGCGGCCGTAAGGGATGATGCTGCCCTTGCTGCCTTCAGTAAAAATTGTGGACAAGCAGCCGGGGCAGATGTGCACCCCGCCTTCTTCTTTCCGAATCAATTGGCCGGCGCCCTCGGCCTGTTCCGGCTGGACTTCAACCGGGTGCGGCCCACCACCTGGTTGCTCTGCTGCCTTCTCCTGTGCAAACACAGGTATCGCGCCCGCGAAGAGCGCAATTGCGATCAGCCCTATGCTGATGCTCCCCCATTTGTACCTTTTGAATTGCATGACCCCCTCCGTGTCATGAACGGTTCACCGCATAGCAAGACCGGAGGGCCCTTGGGCAAAAAAAAGCGCCCTTCCGGTCCCGACCTGGACCAAAAGGACGCCATTGTCCTTGTTTCTTTGACGGAGGTGGGAGACGACCTTGTCCGACCCTCCTCCGCCTGCTGAATTTCGGGAGCCCTTATAGCAAGACCTCATCTCTCTGTCAACAGTTTGTTTGTCCTTCTCTCCTCTTGTGGTACTATAGCGCGCCCGACAACCCTTGACGTGCCGGAGGCAGCTAGGGTCAGCGCGACTATGGTCTCTCAACGAACAGACAGGTCTGGCTCCTTCTTGAAACGGACCGTCGCGGCAGGAGCACTCCTCTGCGCTTTCACAGCCGGCTGCGCCTCAACGCCCAAACCGGAGGACGTGATTCATGAGAGCCAACGGGGTGCCGTCTATCTGGAACCGCTGTCCAACCGGTATCTCCAGGCAGCTCACCCCATCTCTCTGCCTCCTGACACGATCTCGCGTGTGCTACGCGGCGTGCTGGTGCAGGGCCGCCAGACCGCGATCGAGACCATGTTTGAACCATCGGAACAGCTCCTTCGAGCCTTCTCGGACGAAGAAGCGGCCTTCCTCATTCCCCATGTCGTCACAGCCCTATCACGGGCAACGCCAACCCAGCAAGTTCGATTTCGCGTGACCCACCAGCCCAGAGGTCCGGGCAAGCTCTTCTCCATGTCCGAGACCGGAGGCGCGGCGGTCGGCTCATCCGACATGCCTCGGTATGGTCCGCAATTCGAGACCTCCTCCGGGACCCTCTATGTCTACGGTCTCTCCCTCTACCTCACCGTGACCGAGTATCGCCAGAAGCCCGGCCGTCCTGACGACATCAACATGCCCAACCGTCGTCTCCCCGACTCAGACAACCTGGACCGGTTGGAGTTCCTGTTCACGCCGAAAATAGCGCTGCGGCCCGAGTCCTATCAGGAGCCCGGCTTCTTGGGTGAGCCGCGCCTGACCCCGATCATCATCGACTATGATCTGTTGGCCAAGCTCCCCGCGCCCAAAGCGCCGGCCTCTCAGCCGGTCTCTCGACCAGCCCCGCCGACTCCAACCCAGCCTCCCGCCCAGCCGCTTCCTTCTTCGAGCGGGCCAGGGAAATCGGTCGAGACGGAACTGGATGCCTTGAAGGAGGAGTTGAAGACGATCAAGAAGCAGTTGGCCGAGCAGGAAACAGAACGGCAGAAGCCCAAGAAAAAGAATCCGACCTCACCACTACCCGGTCCCCAACCTTAAGTTAAATCCCAGCGGGTGGCGCCGACCAGGGATCCCGGCCGCCCGCAGCGTAGGGGGAGCGTAGCTATAAGACGCTCGCCCGGATACGGCCGCCAAAAGCTGAGGCGGCTCTGAATTGCAGACTGGCCCCCACGGGGGGATGGGCGGAGCGAGGACGGACGGCGATGGTCGGGGACAGGACCCGCTCTTGTTTAACTCACTTCGATCAATTCCTTCGCCAGCAGCACCACTTCACGGGACAGGGGCTCGCGGAAGTTCATGCGGCAGTAGCAGGCATAGGTCACGTAAGTATCTTGCAAGCAATAGTCGGCGATCTCCTTCCCCTGCCCCTTGGCCCACATCTCCGCCACCTGCTTCCCGCTGCCCGATTTGGTCTCGACCTGGAGTGCCCGAGCCAGCACGTCCAGCTTCACCCACCCGCGCGCCTCCCAGTTGCTCCAGACCGCCATCGTGTCGTAGACCGGGTCGGTCCGGAACTTGGCCAGGCTGATCTCGAAGCTCGGCTTGACTTGATGGATGATCGACCGCTTCTTAATGAACGGGAGATCGAACCCGAGGCCGTTGTGGGCGATGAACAGCGAGGGACGGAGCTGCGCCTGCTTGGCCCAGAACTGCCGCAGCAGTTCCTTTTCGTTCGCCCCGTACCAGGCCACAGCCCCTTGCGGCTCCATCTGGTCGGAAAACATGATCAGGCCGATGCAGACGATCCGGCTGAAGGTGCCGTCGAAGGAAGACTTTTCGTACAGCTCGTCTTCAGCCTGCTTCCGCTCAGAGCTTTCCCCGTACACAAGCAGCGGCTGACGGCTCTCGGCCCAATCGTCAGTCGCCGACGAGGAGCCTAGCCCGACCAGGCGCGCCCATTCCTCCCGCGGCGCCTGCACCGTCTCAATATCGAGCACAATCTTCATGAGCTTATGGCATATAGCGTATAGTTAATGGCCAGATGAAGAAGGTCCATTCTGGTTTCGTAGCATGTTCCCTACTATAGGCCATGTGCCATACGCTATAAGCTCTTCAAGGAAGGGACTTCCACATGATAATCGCATCCTGATACCGCCCGTCGTCCTTCCGCACGGCACCGGGGATGACGGCCGCCTCGGAAAAGCCCAGCTTTTTCCAGAGGTGCCGGGCTGCCAGATTCTCGGAGAACACCAAGTTGAACAGCACGCTCCTGTATCCCAGTTCCTCGGCATAGTGCAACATGGTCGCGCCCAATAGCCAACCCAACCCTTTTCTTCGCCAGTCCGGCGCCACGATGAACCCGGCGTTGGCGACCTGCCTGGCCCGTCCGGGCCAGTTCGGCTTGAGGTAGAAGGCCCCGATCATCTCTTCGCTCCGAAGACGGTCCAGCAGGTAGACAGCGACCGTGCTTTTTCCTCTGAACCAGTAGTCCAGAAAGTCTTCGTCGTCCGGAAACCGATCGTGCGGATAGGAGGTACCTTCCTCGACGATGATCCGGTACAGCGCGCGTAAGGGCTCCACGTCCTTCTGGTCAGCCAGAACCAGTTGGATCGGTGTGCCGTCTCTGAGCTTGGCGTCAACGGGGAAATGCATCGCGAGGCCACCGTTGCCCGTTATTCGTCACTCGTCACCCCCACCTGGCCTCCCCCTTCATGGGGGAGGGAAGGGAGGGGGTCGGATGCCGCGTGACAAGTGACGCCTTTCTGTAACAACTCGACCAGCGGACGATCCGCCGGCGGAAACTCGAAGCCGGCCAGTTCGCCGGCCGCCACCCAGCGCACCTCATCGCAGCCGAGTGCCCGCTCCTCTCCGGCCGCAATTGAACAACGGAAGAAATGCAGCTCGACCGTTTTTTCCGGATAGGCATGGCTGATGATTCGAAAGAAAACCGGAAGCGTAACCTCGATGCCGAGTTCCTCCCGCAGCTCCCGTCGAAGGCAGGCTTCCAGCGACTCACCCTGCTCGCGCTTGCCGCCGGGAAACTCCCAGAAGCCTCCCAAGTGGACTCCCGCTTTCCTCCGAGCGATGAGGTAGCGTCCATCGCGGCTGATGAGCCCGGCGGCGACTTGAATTCGTGAGGCGTGAGGGGTGAGGGGTAAGGGGTGAGCAGGAATCTTTTCCTTTTTTCGTTTCGTGCACCTCACGCCTGACGCCTCACGTTTTACGCTTTGCTGGTTCGATCGAACGGATACGACTTGCAGAAATCCTTCATCGGGCAAAGCAGACAGTAGGGATCACGCGCCGTGCAGAGGAGGGCTCCGAAATCCATCAAGGCCTGGTTGAAATCATACCCTTTCCCCTTGGGGATCATGTGCTCGGACAGATTCCAGAGCTCGGTCTTCTGCGCCTTGGGATCGCCCGAGCCGATAAACACCCGGTGCAGCACCCGCATCACATTCGTGTCCAGGATCGGCGCGTCTTCGTTGAATGCAAACGACCGCACCGCGCCGGCCGTATATCGGCCGATCCCCTTGAACGAGAGCAATTCGTCGGAGTCCCGGGGAAGCGTTCCCCCGTATCGGGCCACCGTTTCGCAGGCAATACTGTGCAGGCGGTGTGGGCGGATGTTGTACCCGAGCGGGTACCAGGTCGCCCGCACCGCTTCCACCGGCGCCGCAGCCAGGTCCTTGAAAGAGGGATAGCGTTTCAGAAACTCGTGGTACTTGGGAATGACCCGGTCCACCTGAGTCTGCTGGAGCATGACCTCCGAAACCAAAACCTTGTAGGGATCGGTTGTCTTGCGCCAGGGAAGATCGCGACCATGTTGCTTGTACCATTTCAGGAGACGAGCCTGAAACCGCCGCTTGGCGCCCGCCACTATCGAGACCACCGGGTTTCGGCGGCCGGGCTTGGCAGAACTGGGTAGGCGTGAGCGGGAACCGTTTCGACGCGACATCGGCTGATCAGCTTTCCATCATCTCCAGCCTGGCGTCGAACTCATGCCCGCACCGCGTGCACCTGATGCAATCCGATTCAACGGTCTCCTCCTCGATCCTGACGCCCATCCCTCCACAGTCCGGACATCGGGCAAGAGGCAACCGGCGGTCTTCGAGGCTCTCATATCGGGACCCACGTAGACAGTAGACCGGCTGCCCGTCGAACTCCCACGGCTTGCCGGCATTATCCACTTCCGGCAAGACGACGTAGTGACGGGCCGCATACTCCCGGATGGCTTGCAGCGTCGGCAAACCCTCCTTGATCAGCTTGCCGGTCATGGCGTCATACAGCCCACTTCCCTTCACGATGACTTTGGTCGGTCCCATCTTGCACCTCCGGGTCGAGAAGAACCCTGGCTTGCTGTTTCGATCACTCAAAGATACTCCGGCAGTCCTGCCAAGATCAACGGCAGGATGCTTGGTGGGGTACGTCTGGGATCAGGAGTGTTCTAGCGATTCTTGGGGGCCTCGAAGAAGAGACAGGGGGCCTGTCTCGTCATTGCGACGAAACGTGCTCATCTCGTGGGAAGAACTGGCGCGCCCGGCAGGAATCGAACCTGCGACAACCGGCTTAGAAGGCCGGTGCTCTATCCAACTGAGCTACGGGCGCTCTCTTTAGCTCGTTGATCGGCAATGGCGATCGTTCCACCGACGCTCGCTAACCCATCGTACATGTCTATATGATTCCAAACCGGACAGGGTTGAAGCCCATTGATCCGACTTTTTAGCTCGTTGATCGGCAATGGCGATCGTTCCACCGACGCTCGCTAACCCATCGTACATGTCTATATGATTCCAAACCGGACAGGGTTGAAGCCCATTGATCCGACTTTTTAGCTCGTTGATCGGCAATGGCGATCGTTCCACCGACGCTCGCTACCCCTTACTCGCAGGGCTCATATAAACTAACACCGTTAAAGGTTGAAGCCCGTCTTCATCATAATAGATGAAGGTCGCGTAGCGACACCTTGCCCAGTGATCAAACGCCATGCCCCGCCGGTACTGCTGGCGCGACACTGCCTGATTAACAGCCGTCGGTGAGCACCTGTCGCGCCAAACGACGAGCAAGCGAGACGCGCAATCGCTTAAGATATTCGGCGGCGGCGCCTATCGGAGGGTGCGCCACCTCAATAGCCACGAGCGAAGCGAGGAGTGGTCGGGGCGAGAGGATTAGGTCTCCGGCGCCAGGCTCCGCCTGCGCCTCCGACCGGCCGGCTCGCTGCCGGGTATCAATGGCCTCTTCCTCCCTATTCGGTCGGCGCTCGTCGGCTTCAAATCCTCCCGACGGTCAACCGGATTATTTACACTTTGGTCGGGGCGAGAGGATTTGAACCTCCGACATCCTGCTCCCAAAGCAGGTGCGCTACCAGGCTGCGCTACGCCCCGACGTACTTAGCTCGTCCACAGGCAGTGATGTTCCACGACAGACGCTCGCTAACCCTTAGTTCGGGTCTCCGTGGCTCCACGCCGGAAAAGGTCGAAGCCCATTTATTCTTAGCTCGTTCATGGACAATGGCGATCGTTCAACCGACGCTCGCTAACCCATCCTGCAGGTCTATATGATTCAAGGCCGGACAAGGTTGAAGCCCATTTATCTGACTTGTTCTTAGCTCGTTGAGCGGCAGTGGTGATTTCACCACCGACGCTCGCTAACCCATCGTACAGGCCGACGTAGTTCCAGGCCGTTAAAGGTTGAAGCCATCGATTTCATTTACTACGAAGCTTTTGCCAAGAGTTCTTTGATCTTGGCGAACGCCTTTGCGCGATGACTGATCCGATTCTTTTCCTCCGGTGTTAGCTGTGCCAATGTCCTGCCCAGTTCGGGAACGAAAAACACCGGATCATAGCCAAAGCCCTTTATACCGGCAGGCGCTTCGGCGATCACCCCCTCCAGGATACCCTCGGCGATTTTCACCTTTCCAGCAGGGGTGGCAATAGCGGCCACGGTTACGAAGCGGGCCCCGCGCTTCGCCCACGGAACGCCTGCCAGCTCCCGGAGCAACTTGCGCCAGTTGTCCTCGTAGGTTGCGCTTTCGCCTGCGTACCGGGCCGCATGGACACCGGGCCGTCCGCCCAGAGCTTCCACCATCAAGCCCGTATCATCAGACACAGCCGGAAGCCCTGTGTGACGCGCAATAGCCGTAGCTTTCTTCATCGCGTTGGCCTGACAGGTTTCTCCGTCCTCGATCACTTCGGGCGCATCCGGGAACTCGGCTAATGTATGGATCTTGATCTCCAGGCCACCCAGCAAGGCAGACAACTCCCCTCCTTTGTGAGGGTTCCTCGTCGCCAACACGAGTTCTTTGATCAGACCTTCGTCCCCTTCATGCCTTGATGACCATAGTCAGCGCGGGTGGCGTCGAGCGGGTGCCCAGCCGCGCGCAGCGCAAGGGACCCACTGGGGGATGGGTGGAGCGAGCACGGCTGGGCTGCTCGGCGACAGGACCCGCTTGTGTGCTTATTCAAGGCTCCCTATCAATTCCTTTTGCAGCTTCACCAAATCCTGAATCGCGCTCCATCCGACGGCCAGGAACTCGTCAAAATCATTTTTTCCAAAGGGGGTCCGTTCGGCGGTTCCCTGCACTTCCACATAACGGCCCCGTCCCGTCATCACCAGGTTCATGTCCACCTCGGCCATCGAATCTTCTTCATAGGCCAGGTCCACCAAGACCTCCCCCCCCACTTTTCCGACGCTGACGGCGGCGAGGTAGTCGGTCAGGGGACGTTTCTTGATCAGCTCTTTCTTCTTCAGCACCGCCAGCGCGTCGGCCAGCGCGATGAACGAACCGGTGATGGAGGCGGTCCTGGTTCCTCCGTCGGCCTGAATCACATCGCAATCGATCCAGATCGTGCGCTCGCCCATGTCCGCGGTATCGGTGACGGCGCGCAGGGCCCGCCCCACCAAGCGTTGAATTTCCAGCGTGCGACCGCCCTGCTTGCCCCGGACCGCTTCACGCTGGGTCCGGTCATGCGTCGCTCGCGGCAGCATGGCATATTCTGCCGTCACCCATCCGCGCCCCTTGTCCTTCAGGAACGGCGGGACCTTTTCCTCCACCGAGGCTGTACAGATGACCTTGGTCGCACCCATCTCGATCAGGACCGATCCCTCGGCGTACTTGATGAAGTCTCGAGTGACCTTCACCGGCCTGAGTTGGTCACGCCTACGCCCATCCTGCCGCAGGAGGCTTGCACCTCGATTCACAACTACTCTCCTTTTCCAATCAAATAAATCTCAAATAAATCGAATTATACGGGGCGGGGAATTAAAGATCAAACGATCCGTCAGCGCCGCCATCCCGATCGCTTCAACCATCTGATGGTCCCGGCTTCTCGGAACGCCGGCGCCGCCGCCGGACGAGCGCAAATCGGACCAGCAGGAGACTGACGATCAGCACGCTGGCGCCGACCACGAAGAGATTCTCATGTGGAAAGACATAGGGCACGGGTATTCGGTCGACTCACAATTTCATTGACAATCAGCGGGTTTTCTACTATAGTGGCACTCTGTTACGCCGGTGAGTCCTCAGGGTTGTCCTGCCAGGTACTGCATCCGGTCAGTCTTCAACCACAACTGAATCTACGCCCCAGGGCGAAGGAGTGTGCCATGCAGACGTGCGTTGCAACAAGGACTTCTCGTAATTGGATCGCCTATCTCTGCGAATCGCTGGTTTCCACCGGCGCGATGCCCTCGTGGGAAGCTGCCGCCTACTTCGCCGAGAATCTCTTCGGCGAAGCACCGAACCAGCGGCTGCATGAGTCAAAGGCTCCCTACGAATCGACGTCGCTGTTCTTGAACCGGGTTTACAGCCCCATCGTGGAAGCGGCGACGCGGGCGGTGGATCTCCCGGCTTCCGCGATGATCCACATCTTTACCGACATCAGTCTGATCGGCAATTCCGCCGTGCTGGTGGTCTATTTCCCCGGCGAGAACCGGCCCCATCAGTTGCTGCTCCTCGATGCAGCGCGCGCCTGGGACCTCGTATTCCCCGACGCCGACTCGTTCAATGCCTGGGCCGAAGAGCGCTACGGTTGGGTTGAAGCAGCCCTCAAGTCCGCCGTGGCCCGCCCGCTCGCTGAGCCGATGGCCGAGCCGCTTCCCGCCGGCGTCTAGCCGTCAGAAAAAGGGGAATGGTTGATGGTGAGTTGACGAGCAGCACATCCATCGTTCATGAGCCATCAGCCATTCACCCTTTTGCTTCATGCCGGGTCGTAGTTCAGGTTAGGCCCTAGCCACCGCTCGATCAACCGTACCTCCATCCGCTTGCGTCTCGCATAGTCCTGCACCTGATCCCGGTCGATCTTGCCCACTGCAAAGTATTTGGCCAATGGATGCGCGAAATAGAGCCCGCTTACCGAGCTGGCCGGGTACATGGCAAAGGTTTCAGTCAGGCGAATGCCGGCCTGCCGCTCGACCTGCAACAGATCGAACAGCGTCCGTTTCTCCGTATGGTCCGGGCAAGCAGGATAGCCGGGGGCCGGGCGGATGCCCCGGTACTTTTCTCTGATCAACTCCTCGTTGGCAAGCCGTTCATCCTTCCCGTAGCCCCAATCTTCGCGCGCCTGCTTATGCAGCCATTCCGCAAAAGCCTCCGCCAGGCGATCAGCCAGAGCCTTGGTCATGATCGAGTTGTAGTCGTCATGGTCCTTCTCGAACCGCTCGCAGATGGCCTCGATGCCGACCCCTGTCGTCACGGCGAAAGCGCCCAGATAATCCGCCAAGCCCGTTGACTTCGGTGCGATGAAATCAGCGAGGGCCTGGTTAGCCTGCCCTTCCGGTTTCTCAGCCTGCTGACGGAGCGTGTGAAAGGTCGCGAGCACCTCTATGCGAGACTCATCTTTGTACAGCTCAATATCGTCCCCGACACTATTGGCCGAAAAAAACCCGTAGACTCCCCGAGCAGTTAGCAATTTCTGCCCGACGATTTCGCCCAGGAGCTTCTGGGCATCGCTGAACAGTTCACGCGCCCTGCTCCCGATCCGCCCATCCTCAAGAATTTGAGGGTAATGGCCCTTTAATTCCCAGGTATGGAAGAAGGGAGACCAGTCAATAAAGGGCACGAGCTGGTCGAGCGGGAACCGGTCCAGCGTTCGGACGCCTGTAAAGGCCGGCTTGGGCAAGTCCGTCGCCTGCCATTCGATCGGCAGTTTCCGCAGCCGCGCCTGCTCCAAGGTCAGCAGCTTCCTGGCCTTGCTTCCCTGATGGGCCTGCCTGATCTGCTCCTGCTCCAGCCTCATCTTTTCGGCAAACGCCGTTTTTTGGTCTTGGCTGATAAGGCTGCTGACCACGCCGACCGCGCGGGAGGCGTCCAGCACATGGATGACCGGCCGGGAATAGGCCGGGGCAATCTTGACCGCCGTATGGGCCTTGCTGGTAGTGGCGCCGCCGATCAGCAGGGGCACCTGAAACCCCTCGCGCGTCATCTCGCTGGCCACGTGGACCATTTCATCCAGCGACGGGGTGATCAAGCCGCTGAGGCCGATCATGTCCGCTTTTAGCTCCCTGGCTGTCTGGAGGATCTTCTCACAGGGGACCATGACGCCCAGGTCCGTCACCTCGTAGTTGTTGCAACCCAGGACGACCCCCACGATGTTCTTGCCGATGTCATGCACGTCCCCCTTGACGGTGGCCAAGAGAATCTTCCCCTGCGCCCGGCTGAGGCCGAGCGCCTGCTTCTCCGCCTCCATGTATGGCAGCAGGTGCGCCACCGCTTTTTTCATCACGCGCGCGCTTTTGACCACTTGGGGAAGAAACATCTTGCCGGCCCCGAAGAGGTCGCCGACGATGTTCATCCCCGCCATGAGCGGACCTTCGATCACTTCCAGCGGCCGCGCATACTTTTTCCGCGCTTCCTCCACGTCCGCTTCGACGTACTCGACGATGCCCTTCACCAGCGCATGCGCCAGCCGCTCCTCGACCGCCCCTTGCCGCCAGGCTTCATCCTGTACGGCGGCCTTGCCCTTTTGCTTGACGGTCTCGGCAAAGACCACCAATCGCTCGGTCGCATCGGGACGCCGGTTCAGGAGCACGTCTTCCACCAGCTCGAGCAGGTCCTTGGGAATCTCCTCATACACCGCCAACTGGCCTGCGTTGACGATGCCCATGTCCATCCCCGCCTTGATCGCATGGTAGAGGAAGGCGCTGTGCATGGCTTCCCGCACCACGTTGTTCCCGCGGAACGAGAAGGAAATGTTGCTGATTCCTCCGCTGATCTTGCAGTGTGGCAGGGCCGCCTTGACCCGGCGGGTGGCCTCGATGAAATTCACCGCGTAGTTGTTGTGTTCCTCGATCCCGGTCGCCACGGTCAGGATGTTGGGGTCGAAGATGATGTCCTGCGGCTGGAAGCCGACTTCCTCGGTCAACAGACGGTAGGCCCTCGTGCAGATCTCGACCTTGCGCTCCAGCGTATCCGCCTGTCCCGCCTCGTCGAAGGCCATGACCACGACTGCAGCCCCGTAGCGCCTGACCAGCCTGGCCTGCCGTTTGAACGCCTCCTCCCCTTCCTTCAGGCTGATCGAATTGACGATTCCTTTGCCTTGGACACACTTGAGCCCAGCCTCGATCACCGACCACTTGGAACTGTCGATCATGATCGGCACGCGGGCGATGTCTGGTTCGGAGGCAATCAGGTGCAAGAATTTCACCATGGCCTCTTGCGAATCGAGCAGCCCTTCATCCATGTTCACGTCGATGACCTGGGCGCCGCCTTCGACCTGCTGCCGCGCCACGCTCAAGGCTCCCTCGTAATTGCCGTTCAGAATCAACTTGGCGAACGCCGGGGAGCCGGTCACGTTGGTCCGCTCCCCGATATTGACGAAGTTGGAGTCGGGACGGATCGTGAGCGCCTCCAGCCCGCTCAGGCGCGTGAGCGGCTCCGGCCGGCTCGGCGTACGCGGGGGCAGATCCCGCACCGCCTCCGCGATCGCCCTGATGTGGGCCGGGGTGGTCCCGCAGCAGCCGCCGACGATGTTCAGGAAACCCGCCTCGGCAAACTCCTGGAGGAGCCGCGACGTGATGTCCGGCGTTTCCGGGAAGTTGCCGAAGCCGTCGGGCAGGCCCGCGTTGGGATAGCAGCTCACATACACCGGTGCGAGATGTGACAGCTCCTCCAGGTACGGCCTCATCTCCTTCGCCCCGAGCGAGCAGTTCAGGCCGACGCTCAGGAGGTTCGCGTGCGAGATCGAGGTCCAGAACGCCTCGACAGTCTGTCCCGTCATCGTCCGACCGGAGAGATCGACGATGGTGCCCGAGGCCATCACCGGCAGCCGACGGCTGTGCTCCTCGAAATAGCGCTCGATCGCGAAAAGCGCCGCTTTCAGGTTCAGCGTGTCAAATGCGGTCTCGGCCAGCAGGATGTCCACGCCGCCGTCGACGAGCCCGCGCACCTGCTCGTAGTACGCCGACTCCAATTCGTCGAAGGTCACCAGCCGCGCACCGGGGTCGTTCATGTCGCGCGACATCGACGCACTGCGGGTCGTGGGGCCCAGAGCACCCGCCACGAAACAGCGCCGTCCCGGCTGCCCGTTCATCACGGCGTCCGCCGCACGACGGGCGGCCCGGGCCGCGGCCACGTTGATCTCGTAGGCATACGGCTCCAGCTTGTAGTCCACCAGCGCGATCCTCGTCGCGCCGAAGCTGTTGGTCTCGATGATATCCGCACCCGCCTCGAGATACTGCCTGTGGATCTTCTCGATGACCTGTGGCTGCGTGAGGCAAAGCAGGTCGGTCAAGTTCTTGAGGTCGGCGGGATGGTCGCGGAAGCGCTCGCCTCGGTAGTCGGCCTCGACCAGCCCCTCCCGATGGATCATCGTCCCCATCGCCCCGTCAATGACGACGATGCGGCGACTCAGGATGTTGGCTAACTCCCCGACCTTGTTTAGAGTTTCGCTCATTTTCGACATGTCCAAGACGTTGGGTCACTATACTGGAACCCCTCTATTCAAGCAACTTTGCCGGATGACGGCCCATGCGGTTCAATCCCTTGCCTGGCCCCTCCCCTCGCCTTGACGCTTCGACGGCGCCTGGTTCGACAGGCTCACCACCCTGAGCGCAGCCGAAGGGCACGCCCCGTTCGGAAGAGCAGGGTCACAGACGCGCTCGACTGAGCTCGTCGCAGGCCGCTCAGCGTCAATCCTGAGCAAGCCCCGCTCGTTCGACCCCGAGGCTCTCGACGGGCCGGGAGGGCGGGGTAGTCGAAGGATTGACTTTGCAAGGAGGCGGCGGATAGGATGCCTCCACCTCATAGGTACGTCCTTGATACCGCACACAGCCTCTACCTCCACCGTTGCCTGCCTCTTGCTGCTCTTCGTCGCCTCCTTGTCCTTCCCGTGGCCCTGGCAAGCTCTTGCCGGCCCTTATTTCGCCGACGGTTATCTGGGCCTAACCCAAACCGAGTTGCGCGCGAAGCTGGGTCCCCCCAACTCGGTCCGGGATCGGAAGGCCGCGCTCCGCGTGTTTAATTATTACTCCCTCCACGACTGGGAAAATTATTACAAGAAGCTCGTCTCTCCTCAGAACGGGGAAGACGTGTACAACTACAAGCGGAACGGGATCGACGTCCGGTATTCCTTCGGTTATGTCCTGGACCAGAATGACCCGTCGGATTCTCCCAACCTCTACGTGAACCTGGTGGACATCGAGTTCGGGAAGTCGGTTCCGATCGAGCAGATTCCGGCCTTCGTCCCTGAATTCCAACCGCCGACCGACGCGGCCGCTCCGGCCTTCCGGTCCAACCTCTGGGTGCTCATCTTCAAGGGCCAGCCCTCCAGCGAGGCGCGATTCATCATCCGCGAACAGGGAAAAGAGCGGTTGGATTGGACGTTGGCCTTCCAACTTTTCGCCCTGCAGGGCCTCCCGGAATTCCTGACGACCAAGGCCGGGATCGACCGGATGGAGATCAGCGCTCAAAGCATCCAGTTGGTCAAGCAACGTCAGCGCCTCACGCACGAGGCCATCCTAAACCCCTTCTCCCAGGAATTTGCCCGCCAGCCGGCTCCCCCGCCGCCGACCAAGAAGATACCCTTGCCCAAGTATGCGGATTAGCGCGAAGCCAGTGTGAACGATGAACGACTTTGAGCAAACAGTTCTCAGTTGACAGTTCTCAGTTTCTGAAATTTCCAGAACTGACAACTGATGACTGACGACGTTCGTCGCGCCTTATTCTGCATTCAGCGTTGCTTTTTAGCGTAGGCCCAGGCTGAGAGCCCCACAACCAGCAACGTCGCAATGAAGACAGCCAATGGAGAGACTTGGAGATACACCAGCCGTTCGGCGTAATGGGCGAGAAAATCCCCCGTATAGCCGAGAGATGGATCGTGCTGTCGGCGCAGCCAGACTTCCAGGTAGGTTAAGGGGCAGATCCAGCGAAATAGTTGCAGCAGCAGGCTGAAGACCAAGGCCCCCACATGGACCCACTTCACCCAGGCAATCCGCCGGCCGATCAGCGCGCCGAAGAGGAGGAACAGAATCCACGACAGGTGGAAGAGAACCATGAGGTCGGCAGCGACCTTGAAGATCATAGAGGCCTCGGACGCAACTGCCTCAGCAGGTTGCCGAAAAACGATTCTGAGATCCTGCGGGAACCACAGTGGCCGGATTCGCGACGGTTCAGCAATACCCCCCCCCAGGATGGTCAAAAAGGCCGTCCGGCAAGGCCGCAGCGAGTGAAAAGGCGAAGCGTACTCTTGTTGGTACGTTGAGCCTTTGACGGGTACCCATTGCGTGGCTTCGTGCAATGGGTGAACGAGAACGACGCTGGCGGCCTTTTTCAGCATCCTGTTAGGTGTCTGCGTAGCGAAGGTCCTTCGCATCCGCAAGCGACAGGTAGGGCTCGCCCCATTGATTCCGGCTCTCCAGGCTCCAATCCTCAGCCAGCATCACCGGCTTCAAACGGATGCCCCAGATGCCGCCGTAGACCAGATGGGCGAGCCCGGCCCCGGAATCTTCGACGGCCTGCGCGCGGGCGGGGCAGAGCGGCTGCGCCGGATCATCGCTCCAACCAGTGACCCAGCACCATTCCCCCTGGGAGCTGCGCTCGAAGCTCCTGACCTGGACCACCGGTCTGGCCGGCCCTGCTTCCTTGAACCGCGCGAAGATTGATTGCTCGCAGTTGGGATTGCTCTCAACCTCGACGAACATGCACTCAGTTCCCTTGACCTCGCTGCTTGGCCGTTGTTAGACTGCCGACGTGGTTATGATACCCCAGGCCCCGACAGAGGATCCGGCAATGCCCGCTGACCTCACATCCGCGAGCTTATTGACCGGTGCAGCCGAGCAGCCGTCGGACGAGTCGGCACAGGACAGCAAGCCTTTCCTCTGCCGCAAGCCGGTCCGGATTACGATCTATGCCTGCTTCGCGATCCTCTTCGCCGTGATGCTGGCCTGGCGGTTCCTGCCCGGACTACTGGATCCGACCTTTGAGAAGCACATCCAGAACAAGCAGGTCGTGGTCGGCATGACGCGGGAGCAGGTTCTGAAAGCCTGGGGCTCGCCCTATACGATCAACGTCAGCCACACAAAGGACGGCACCAGACGCGAGGAATGGATCTTCGAGGACTGGAAGGACGCCTCCACGATCAAGCACCGGTACCTCTACTTTGAAGAGGGCATCCTCGTCAGCGGCTGGTATTATCAGTAGCCTCCTCAGCCGGCCTGATCGGCGCCTTCATCCATTGTCAGCTTTCCCAACAGCGTCCCGGCCCGGCCGAGGTCCGATTCGTCCACCATCACCACGCGCCTATTAAAGGGAAGGGGGAGCCCCGGATAGAGGCTGCCAAAATGTTCGTTCTGCACAAAATACCGGATATTGTTGCCGTCCAGCAGGCTCTTGATCAGGGCTAATTCGCCCTCATCCTGGGGCTCGATGAGCGGGACGATCGCCATGCAATTAAGAAAGGCTTCCGCCGGCCTCAACTGTGGCCGGCTGACATGCGCATTTGCCGGTCGATCTCCTCAAACAAGACTCGGATGTTGCGCGCATTCTGGCCAAAATCGCCCCTGCCGATGCGCGAGGCCGACCGGACCAACACGACGGCCGCATTCCCCTCGCTCACCACGCGGATGTGAACGTCATCCACGAACCGGAACAGGCGGGTCCTCGCTTCTGCGCGAATTTCTCCGCTCTCCGGCTGATAGGACACAAGCGCCCAGCGAGGCAGTTGATTGACCGCATGGAGCGCCGCATCAAACACCTGCTCCACCTCAGCCTCGTAGCGGCGGGGCAGGATGTCGGGATACTCAGGTGTCCGACCGGTCTCGACGACATTGATCAGCGGCCAGCCAACCAGGATCGAGAAGCCGGCGACAGCCAGAACCGCCACGCCGACGACCAGGGTCGTGATGTGTCTGTGCAAAACCTGTCTCCGCGGCGAACGGCATGCCACGACCAGGACGCATCCATTCTAAGGAGGGACTGGCTGAACTGCAACCCGAACCCTGCCTGGTTGAATTTGACGGACCGACTCCCTACACTCGGCGCACAATGAGAAACCCTGTAGGGAATGTCCCGGCGGAAGGGCGGGAAAGAACCAAGGAAAAGTTAGATTAGGGCGTTTCGGTGATCTGGACGCGGCGCTCTTTGCCTGGACCACCTGAGATCGTCAGAACCCGTTTCCACTCCCGCACCTGGTAGGTGGCCCAAGCATTCGGTTGGTTTCTGTACAATGCGTCTGGGTCTTCCCCGGCGGCATTGAGATAGATCGGTTCCGTAAAACCTTCATCCAGGATATAGTCGAGCAGACAATCGGTGGTAAACCCCCTGCCTCGGAGTGAGACCTCCGCCAGGAAATTGAGGATTTCATCGGGCTTTTGAATGGTAATCGGGTCCATGGGCCACCTGAGGCAAGGCGATTGTAATGGCCGACTAAGAGTAAAGCAAGGTTCTCTCTGGAACAGGATCGTCGCCACAACCGGTAAGGCATCAGCATGAAGACACTCTCAACCATTCAATTCCGCGGGCGGCTGCTCAGCATCATGGAGCGCAAGCATCACTGGGCTTGGCCTTACTTGACAAACGGCCGTCTGACCAGGGAACAGCTCAAAATCCACTTTCAGCAGGAATATGCCGTGTACGTGCGCGATTTTCCCGTGTTCCTGGCCCGCATCCACGGACAGAACCCGCCCGCGCACGCTCGCACCCTCTTGGCCAGAAACATTTTCGAAGAGGATACAGGCGGGCTCTCATTCGGCCGCTCTCATCCTGACCTGTTTCTGACCATGATGGAGGGGCTGGGCTTCAAGACCGACGAGTTCAACCGGATCACACTCCTGCGGCCCAGCCGCATGTACCGGCGCTGGCTCGATACGGCGACGCAAAAGCGGGGGTGGCTGGTTGGGGCGGCCGTCATGACCGTCTTTGTGGAAGGCAGCGTCAATGACCGCGATGAACTGCTGAATCCAAGCGGCCGCAAAAGCCGAGACGAAATCGACGCCCTGGTCGCCCGCCATCCGCTGGTCCGGCATTACGGGGTCTCGCCAGCCCACATGGATCTCACCAGGGCTCACCATCTCGTGGAGGCCGGGCATCGGCATGATGCCTACGACATGGTTCTGGGCTATGCCGTGAGGGCGGTGCAGCAGCAAGCCGTGCTGGCTTCGCTCGCGAAAACCTTCTCGCTCTGGTCGCAGTATCGTGACGGCGTGGCCCGTGCCTGCGGGCTCAAGAAACCGTGACCAGCCGACGACTCCTGCTGGCTGCGCTGCTGCTCGGCCTCTCCGCCTGCCACCAGTCCCTGGTCCAATCAACAGCCGAACAGGACAGCATGGCCCTGATTCCCGCAGGGGAGTTTCTGATGGGTAGTCCGGAAGGAAGCGACAGCTTTTCGGACGAGCGGCCACAACGGACGGTTGTCCTCAGCGCCTTCTGGATGGATCGGTACGAAGTTACGAACATCCAGTATGAGCAGTTCGTCACGGCCACAGGACACCGACCACCGGAAAACACCAATCCGACTGTGACTCTGTGGGAGCGAGGCTACCCCTTGGCCGACAGTGAACGACATCCGGTCGTCAACGTCAGTTGGCATGACGCAGTCGCCTACTGCCGGTGGGCCGGCAAGCGCCTCCCGACCGAAGCAGAATGGGAAAAAGCCGCGCGGGGCACCGACGGCCGTCTCTATCCCTGGGGAAACGAATGGGACTTCAAGCGGGCCAACAGCGCCAGCTACTGGGCCGAACGCACCATCGAATTCAAAGACGGCTCGGCATGGAAAGCCTTTTGGGTGGCCGGCGAAGGGGCGCGCATCTCAAAAGAACGCGGCTTGAAAGGGGAAGTGCTCACAATGCCGGTCGGCAGCTTCCCGGACGGCGCCAGCCCATACGGGATTCTCGACATGGCGGGCAACGCCTCGGAATGGGTCCAGGACTGGTTTGAGCCCTACTACTATTTGAAAGCGCCTCAAACCGACCCCAGGGGTCCCGCAGGCATCTTGTTGAAAGTCGTGCGCGGAGGCTCCTGGCTGAAACCGGCGAAAAGCCTGCGAACCGCCGACCGCGATTACGGCTATCCGGACGACCGTCCCAGTGGGACCGGCTTTCGCTGCGCCAAGGACATTCGTTAGAAGAAAACCTCGCTAGGGAGATCGCGGTCAGTTATCGCACCAATAGATAATCAATCCGCTCGACCCGCACGACCGGCATGATAAGTCCACGACCTTCTTCTTCGTGCGAAAAGTCGTACACGATGGATTCCTCGGGGATCAGTTTGCCTGTCAGTGCAACCTGAACCTCGATTCGTTGGCCCTTCTCGAACTTGCGCCGCAATTTCTCGCGTTGGCTGGGATTCGGGACCGCCAGCAAGTTTGAAGGCAGCTCTTCCGGCTTGAACCGCACGATGCCCCAGCTGGTCGGAGTGAACTTCGGTCCGACGGCCACGCTGAACCCGCCGCTCTTGGGATCATATCCGGACAATTCGCCCGGCCACAGAAACGTCACTGTCCACTGAAGCGTGGCCTTTCCTTCCCGCAACCGGTCCCGCTCGCGATTGAGATTGAAGAGCCGTTCATCATGTCCGGGATCATGGTGACCATGCCCATAGACAGACGCCCAGTCCGGCGGCGTGCCGTCCAGTTGATCCAGGAATCGCTCGATCGCGCCCGATTCAACGAGGAGATGGGTGTCCGACGGAAGAAGGGAAGGCAGCTTGCCAGGCTCCAGTGCCACCAGCGGCCGCGCACCGATAAGATCCTGCCCGGCGAGAACTGCGAAAGCCGATAGGCCGGCCATGACTAGACCAACGACCGCTAGGGCAGCCAGCATGCGCATGGTGCGACCACCTATCGCGCGCCGGCGAGCGCTTGTTCAAAGGCTGCGCTGAGTGACAAGACTGCCGGATGGTCGGCGGGAATGACTCCCACTGTAATCAGTACCTCCAGGCGCGGCAAAGGATTCAGACGATGGAGCGCGTTCCGGTCCACACCGTTGGACGATTGCAGCACCTGACGGTACGTACCCAACCAGGCTTCTGTGATCGCGCGCAGCCCCTTGTCGGTCGGCTGCATCCGGCCCAGCTTGACCTCCTGGAGCAGCTTGATGATGGGGTCCGACTGAGACAGGGTTGCGATGGCCCGCTGAAGATATTCCTCGCCTGATTCGCTCATCGCCTGACGACTGGCTGGCTAGTTCATCGAGCAGGAACCAGGCCCGCGGGGATCGCCGCAGGTGCCGCAAGGGCCGGGACCGGCGGGAGAAGACCAATCGCTCGTGGAACCAACTGCGAAAGCCGAAATCTGCTTTTCCAGCTTCGTGGCCTTGCAGGAAGGACAGGCGGGACTCGCCGTCCCTTGGACAATCACTTCGAAACGATGACGGCACTCCTGGCAGATGTATTCAAAAATCGGCATGGATTCCTCTCCCCTGTTGACGTGACGGATGGTATTATAGGGCCTCGGCCCGCTCACCGCAACGGGGACCTGGACAGTCCGACAAGCTCACTTGAGGTAAACTAACTATCCGCCCGCATCTGATCGAAGCGGGCGGCTCAAGCAAGCTTGGTATGGAGGTACTATGTTTCAGGAAGAAAAATCCTTCACCTTCCGCATCAGCCTGGAAGCAAACTTCCCGGACGATTACGAAGGGAACGAGGACAATTATGCCTGGCTCCAGGAATGGGAGCGGCTCGTCAAGCCGGAACTGCTGCGGGTGCTGTTCGATTCGCTCCGCCGGCACCAGACCTGGTCGGCTCACGTTCGCAATCGCGGGCTCTCCCCGCTCGATGAAATCGAGATTGCCTTGGTCAAAGACTTCTCCAGGAACTCTCTGAGATTGAGCTGAGCACGGATGTCTGTAGGCCTGTACATCCATGTCCCCTTTTGCCGGACCCGCTGCCATTTCTGTGCCTTCTATCTTCAGATCCACCGTCACGACAAAGCCCTCGCCTACCTCGAGGCGTTGAGGCGTGAGATTCACCTCCACACGTCGCTCAACAGCTTTGGCGGGCAATGTCCCAGCACCCTCTACTTCGGCGGAGGCACACCAACCACTCTCAGCCCGGATCAATTGGACGCGATCGTTGCCCGGGTCAGGACCTGCTTCGGACTTCAAGAGGGTGCGGAAATCACCCTGGAAGCCCACCCTGATACGGTGACCGAGGAAGGGTTGAGACATCTGGTTCAGACTGGATGTAACCGGATCAGCTTCGGCGCTCAGTCGATGGATGAAGAGGAGTTGATCAAAATCGGCCGGCGGACCTCAGCAAAAGCGACCAGCAGGGCTGTTGAGTGGGCCCGCGCAGCCGGATTCTCGAACATCAATCTCGATCTGATCTATGGCCTGCCGGGACAGACCATGGAAAGCTGGATCGCCACGCTGGGCGACGCGCTGATCCTGGAACCCACCCACCTCTCCTGCTATGCGCTGACGGTTGAAGAGGACACCAGACTGGCAGTTGATCTGCGGCGTGGCGACCGAACGGAGCCGGATGCCCTCTTGCAGAATGCGATGGAAGACGAGGCGGCTCTCCGCCTGACGAAAGCAGGATTCCAGCGCTATGAGATCTCCAACTACTGCCGGCCGGGCTATGCCTGTCGCCATAACCTGCTCTACTGGCAGGACGGCGACTACCTTGGCCTCGGGCCCAGCGCCCAGTCCTACCTCGATGGCGTCCGCTTTGGGAACGTGGAAGACCTGGCGGCCTACCAGAAGGCCTTGGAGAAAGGACAGCTCCCGACCGGAGAGGAAGAAAAGCTGAGTCTGCGGCAGCGTCAACGGGAAGCGCTGGTGTTCGGCCTTCGCCTCACAGAAGGAGTGGATCTCCAGGCATTGGGAAAGCAGTCTCAGGACAGTGGTGGGAAAGAAGCCCTCTACTGTCTGACCCAGCAGGGGTTTCTGGAAGAACGATCAGGCCGTATTAAACTGACGGCTCTCGGCCGTCGCTATGCCGACAGCGTCGCGGTTTCGTTGCTCTAGCCCGCATTATTCATGAACGCTTCTGCTGCAATCGCGGTTCTGCTGCTGGGCACCCATTGCAATCCTGGAGCAATGGGTCCCGGCTTGGCTGCGGGTTTCCTGCGGCCAAGCGGGCGGGCTCGCCGTTCGGTCGGTCAACATACTGTTTCAAGTATGCCTCCCTCCCTCCCTCGCGGCTCCACGCGCCTGTATCGCGACGCGGCCCCGCAATTTCGCGACGAACCGCCATGAATAATGCGGGCTAAGACCACGAGTCCCTTTCTGATCTGACAAGGACTCAACGAGTCAGCATGTAGTGGAGCGCCGTGTCGGCGAGGATGGCGCCCCAGGCAACCATGTTCAGGGTCACAAGCGGACGATCCTTGCCCCACATGTGAATGAGAGCCAACGCGATGACGAGTTGGGTCAGGAGGGAAAAAGGACGGTGGACGTTGGCGGATAAGGCCCCGCGTTCGCTGGCGACTGCGGCCACCGCTGCCAGCAGGTAGCCGCCGAGCGCCGCCCCCTGGAGCCAAATAGCCGTGGATCCTTGGGAGCGACGGACCGTGTGAACAAAGGCCCAGGTGAGACAGACCACCACGACCAGCAGCAAGAGCGGAAACAGGGGCCAGAGGACCTTGGCGCTCAGGACCATCCAACAACCTTACGGGCGCGCAACCTTACGGGGAAAACTGGCGCCCACTGTAACAGCCGTCCTACCATGAGTCAACAGACCCCGAAAGGCGTGTAGCAAGAGGCACGTGGCTTCTCTCCCTCTACTCCCTTTCACCCCATACTTGACAAGGCTTCACCCGCGGCTGTAGGACTTATGACAAGTGAGCACCCTTGTAGCTCGGGAGTTACCCATGCCTGTGAACATGGACCCCCAGAAGCGTCGGAAGAAACGGGCATCACAAGAGGCTCAGTCGGCGAACCGGACGGACGCTCAGGCCAAGCCCAAGCCCAAGACCGACAAACTGGATGAAGTGACCGAACGGGACCGCGAGCAGGCCCTCGCCGATGCGGAATGGAAACATCTCTGGGAGGCGACAGAGGTGATCGACATGGACAAGTGGTAAACCAAGCCGGTTCCGCGTTTATGAACGGTCAAGAGTCTATGAAGTCTGTAAAGTCATCAAGTCCGAGGACTTTTGACTTGAAGACTTTACGACTTTCAGACTATGGTCACGCCGGAAGAAAATAGAAGGCCACCGCCAGGATCAGATAGACCCCCACCAGCATTGCCCCCTCCATCCAGTGTGACTCACCGTCCAACGCCACGAACCCAACGGCCAGCACAGAGATCGCCACGGCCGCGACCTCAAACGGCGTGAAGATCAGGTCCAGCGGCGCCCCCCCCAAATAGCTCGCAAATACGAGGATCGGAGCCACAAACAGCGCAATCTGCAGGCTGGACCCGACCGCGATTCCCAAGGCCAAGTCCATCTTGTTTTTCATGGCGACCAGAACGGCCGTCGAATGTTCCGCCGCGTTGCCGACAAGGGCCACCAGAATCACTCCCACGAACACCTGGGTCAGACCCAGGCTGGCCGCAGCAGGCTGGATAGCGCCGACGAGCAATTCGCTCATGACTGCCACCGCCACGGTGGCCAGCGTCAGGACTCCGATCGACCGGCGCAGGGCCCAGGGCCGTTCCCCCATATCATCCGCACCGGGCGCCTCGCCGACAAAGAGGTGGCGGTGCGTCTTCAATGAAAAGACCAGGCTCAGCAGATAGATGGCAAAGAGGATGATGGCGATTTCCAGGCTCAGCCCCTGTTCCTTCCCACCCCCCTGGTCCAATGCGGTAAAATGAAATAACGCCGGCACAACCAACCCGACCGCCGAGAGCAGCAACAGGCTGCTCCCCATCCCCGCCGCCGTCCGGTTGAATTGCTGGCGCTCATAACGAAGGCCTCCCGCCACCATTGAGAAGCCCAGGACCAACAGGACGTTCCCGATGATGGAGCCGGTGAGAGAGGCTTTGACCACATCGTGCAGCCCTTCTTTGAGCGCGACCAGCGCGATGATCAGCTCGGCGGCGTTGCCCAACGAGGCGTTCAGCAATCCCCCGAGGCCCGCGCCCACGTGGCTGGTCAAATGCTCGGTGGCCTTGCCCATCCAGCCGGCCAGCGGCACAATGGCAAGAGCCGACGCGAAAAAAATCAACATCGGGTCGGCGTGAATCCATTCGAGCGCCAGCGCGACCGGAATCAGGAGGAGCAACAGGTTGAGACTGAAGTACCGGCTGAGCCGTCGCATAAGCCCGGCCAACGTAGCACAGCCCCGCGGGACTTGTCGATGAGCGAGCCAGCAGCGCGAAGCGCCCTCTATTATCCCTTCCACCTCTGCCATGAGCGCACCCTGACGCGGCTCCTGGAGTCCTATGCTTCCATCCACTTCAGGGACTATATGGCCCTGCAAATCAGCCCGATGAGCGGGACAACCGCTTACATGGACCGGATGGGAGACCGGCACGGAGACCTGGTGCGGGCCGGACGGATCGTTCAGGGCTATCACGTCAGCGGTTCCCTCGACGCCGAGATAGTTGCATCGGTCAACCGGGATCTTGCCGATCCCGCCTGGCGGTCGCTGTTTCACCGGGTGCTGGCGGATGACCGCCGATTCCAGCGCGGGTTGTTTGACCTGTCCCATGCGATGATGATCGGCGGTTCGACAGTGCCGGGTCCTGCGGCCCTCCTTCGCTTGATCGAGGAGGAGCGAGCACAACGGCCTGTGACGGTCCAGGATCTCCAGAGAATGAGCGGGCGGCGGCTCTCGCTTGAGGAAGGCTATGACTGCGAGTATGCCTTGGCACTGGTTAAGACGTCGGCAGCCCTAGCCTATACGATCAGGCTGAGTCTCCGGCATGGATTGAACGCGGTCACGGACTCCGAAGGCCATTTCCGGCTGCTTGAATGCACCAGGTTACGGGACAGGCCGGCCTTCGTGAATCGGCTGGTTCCCCGGGAAGGCTATTGAGTGGACCCGTGGCCGGAGCACCCGGATTAGGACATGGGGCGGGGCGATATTTTGCACAAGCAGCCTGAGGTTGCTAAAATGTGACTTATGCCTGACCCTTCAACCCCGGTTGCCATACCGGAGACAGTTGAAGAGCAGAGTACCGGCGCGGGCGATGGACTGGAAGCCCGCGTGATCGTCTTCAACTGCAACTGCCACACCTATCAACAGGTCATCCAGCTTTTTTGCGAGGCGATTCCCGGCATGACCTCCGCCAAAGCCTTTGAACTGGCCTGGCGCATTGACCATGAGGGAAGCGCGAAGGTGTATGAGGGCGAGTGGAAGACTGCTGAAGGAATCGCCAAGCACCTGGCGGCAGGAGGCTTGCGCGTCGCGCTTCAGTAAGCAAAGACAAGGCCCCTTCCTTTTGTCCAGGAAGGGGCCTTGAGTAGATGCGATGTGAACGAGGCTACCGTCTGCCCCGACGAGCGGATTTTCGCCTTGCCGAGCGGCGCGACTTCAGAACGGCCAGCCGGCTGGGCTTTCGTGCAGCCATACGCCTGGCTGCACGAGCAGGGCGTCGAACGATCCTCTTCCTTGCAGCCATCTTTCCCGGCTTTTGATGTCCCTTGCCTGGCTGCTCGTGAGCGGAAGGCCACTGTGGCAACCTCCCTTTCCTATGCATCAGGAGTTCGCCACTGTACACCCGAACCTGATAGAGTTCGAACAGCCGGTTAATGGCCTTGGGATCGCCTTTCTTGGCCGAATTGAGCAATCGCCTGCGCTGATTCAACTCTTCTTCTTCTGTATGGGAAGCAGCCCGTCTCTCCATCGCGCAACGCCTTTCTCCAGTCGATCATGCTCTGGATTAGGTCAAGTTTTGATCAATCTGACGGCCATTATAACTGAAATCCAGCGATTCACCAAGAAAATTGACCAAAATCATGGAGATTTTCTCAAATCCTCTTGGATTCACTTACAATTTTTGATTCGTCAATTTCTCGAAAGGCATTGATATATCTTAATTTTTACATATCGGTTCACCATTTCACTGTCAAGGCTGTATAATCCACCAGCACCATGCCGAGACTATCAGTCCAAGACCTTCCCCTCGCTCAAACCCTGGCTGGCTACACCGGGCAAGCAGCACCCGAACTCGTCCAGCCACAACCAGGCAACGAGGTGGTCTGTTACGCCTGCGGTCATCGGTGTCTGATCCGAGATGGTCGAGTCGGCATCTGCAAGGTGCGGTTCAACGAGGGAGGAACTCTGAAGGTCCCAACCGGCTATGTCGGGGCCCTTCAATGTGATCCTATTGAAAAGAAACCTTTTTTTCACGTTTTGCCAGGCTCCAATGCCCTGAGCTTCGGCATGTTGGGGTGCGATTACCATTGCAGTTACTGTCAGAATTGGGTGACCTCCCAGGCCATCCGTGACCCTGAGGCGGTCAGTTCTATCATCCCCACTACTGCGGCTCAGTTAGTGGCCCTGGCGTTCGAGCAAGGGGCCCCCGTCATTGCCAGCACGTACAACGAACCGCTCATTACCAGTGAATGGGCTGTCGAGGTGTTCCAGGAAGCAAAGCGGCGGGGCCTCAGGACCGCCTACATTTCAAATGGGAACGGGACCCCTGAGGTGTTGGCCTATTTGAAGCCCTGGGTGGATTTCTACAAGGTCGACTTGAAGGGGTTCTCGCAGGAAGAGTACCGCAAACTGGGCGGCCAACTTGCCGGCGTGTTGGAGACCATCAAGCACCTGGTGCAGATGGGATTCTGGACGGAGATTGTCACCTTGATCATTCCAGGCTTTAACGACAGTGAACAGGAACTCAAGGCGATGACCGAATTTCTGGCTTCGATTTCCCCAGATCTCCCCTGGCACGTCACTGCGTTCCACAAGGACTACAAAATGCTGGAGCCGGACAACACGACCGCCCGTTCCCTTATCCGTGCGGCCGAGATCGGGCAACGGAGCGGGCTGCGCTATGTCTACGCGGGAAACCTGCCGGGGCTGGTCGGGCCCCACGAACATACCTTCTGCCCAAGCTGCGGCACAGCCGTCGTGAGGCGACGCGGGTACCGGATTCTGGAAGTGGCCCTGAAACACGGGGCCTGCGCAAGCTGCGGCACCGCCATCCCAGGGTTCTGGACCTGAACCAGCCAGCAGGTTGTTGAAAACGCTTTAGAACCCCCTGTGGGGGAATCCAGCGCCCAGTCCGTGATGGACTAGCATGGACCACGCAGGATGTTCAAAAAGGCTGCCCAGCAAGGCCGCAGCGAGCGAAAAGGCGACGCGTACTCTTGTCTGTACGTTGAGCCTTTGACGGGTACCCATTGCGTGGCTTCGTGCAATGGGTGAACGAGAACGACGCTGGCGGCCTTTTTCAACATCTTGCCAGTTGTGCCCCCGCGGAGGCCCGCCGTATAATCATCCACGAGAGAGACGCATTCCTGACAGAACATTTTTCCGTAAAGGAGCCGGATTATGGAAATGTATAAGCGGGAAGAAGCCAAGACCGACGTGAAGGACGATCCCAAGGCGCGCGCGCTGCTGCGCCAGGCGTTTGAAAAGACGGCCCGTTGGCAGCCGGACTTCAAGGGCTTCTCGGCTGACCTGAAAGTCAACGTGAACGGCAAGGAGGTACGGGGGACCGTGACGGTGAAAGGCCCGCGGGACGTGAGCGTCTCCCTCCCCGACCCGGATCTCCAGAAATGGGCGGAGGGTCAGATCGCCATGATTGCTGTGCACCGGGGGCCTCGCAGTTTCGAGGAATCGGACGGCAAGTATGCCTTGACCCTGGGCGATGATGCTGACCATCCGCTGGGGCCCCGGCTGATCATCCACGGTGACGGCATGCACTCGTTCTACCGGGTCAAGGGGGACCGGATTACCCAGATCAACCGGAAGACGCCGCAGATGGCTTTCACGATCAACGTGGAAGACAGCGTTGTCACGCAGGACAACAAGTTCCTCACCACACGCTATACCGTCTATTACTACTCGCCCCAGGACAGCAAGCTAACCAACGTCGAAAGCTTCACTGATACCCATACGAGAGTCAGCTCATCCGACCTCCCGGCCACCAGACGCATCATCTCGTATGAGAACAACGACGTGGCGGTCCGGTCGCTGTCGTTTGAAAACCACAAGATGCTCTGATGGATCTGAGGACTTCGTACCCCAGGAGCATCAGAGACAAGCTCGCCGGCTATGTCCACCTGGCCCGGATGATCGACAAGTGCCGTGCCACGCTGGCGGGCACCCAGGGCGAGTACATCTACCCCTGCCCACTGGACAAGCGACTGCTGGACTTTGCCGGCATCACGCCGGAGCAATTCGCTGAAGCGGTGCGCGGGAAGACCGATCAGGCAATCGCCGACTGGTTCCGCAAGGCCGCCAAGCCCCACAGCCACGCCGAGATCGAGCAATGGAATACCATGATGCTGACGCGTGGGCCGGACACACCGGAGAAATGGGAATACTTCCGCACCCTCCGGGATGCAGTAGACCCCACGCGGACCGACATCACCAGTTGGGCGGACCTGTTGGACTTGGATGAGAAACGACCAGTGCCGACTCGAAAGACCGTTGCCGCAGGAGGACAACGATGAAAGCCTTGAAGTGGATGGGACTGTTTTCTCTAGCCGTCATGGTAAGCGGCATGAACGTTGCCGTTGCCGAAGAGTTGCCGCGGGAAGCGGTGCTGCCGCTCGCGTTGGCCAATAAAGCGGCTGCTGCTGCTTTGGACAAGTGCAAGCAGGATGGCTACCGCGTGAGCGTCGCGGTCGTGGACCGGGCCGGGGTGCTCAGAGTGCTGATGCGAGGAGACGGAGCCGGCCCTCATACGACGGACAGCAGCAGCAAGAAAGCCTACACGGCCGCGAGCCTGGGCAGGCCCACAAGTGAACTGGCTGACCTGATCACCAAGGTACCCTTTCTCCAGGCCTTGCGGGAAATGAACGACAGAATCCTCATCCTCGGCGGCGGGCTCCCGATCCAGTTTGGCAACGAAGTGGTGGGCGGGATCGGCGTGGGTGGCTCGCCTGGCGCGCATCTGGACGACGCCTGCGCCCAAGCCGGGCTAGATGCGATCGGCGCCGCTCCCAAAGCACCGGCAGCGAAATGAAAGCCGGTCGAAGCAATCGGCTCGGATCGAGAATCACTGGAGGTAAAGTAACTCTTCGGTCACAGCAAAGAAAAAGTTATCAGTCCTCAGTTTTCAGTTTCATACCTGAAGACTGATGACTGAAAACTGACTACTCCTACAAGCTCGGTATGGAGGCAGCTGTGATGGTACAAGACGTCATGTCAACCGGAGTCGTCACCGCGAAACGGACAGATACAGTCAGGTCGGTTGTGTTCAAGATGACCATGCGCCGCTGTGGAGCGATTCCCATAGTGGAGAATGACCAGACGTTAGTGGGGGTGGTCACCCTGCTCGACGTCCCTCCCCGCCCATTCCACCCCCGAATCCCCGAAGTTGCCGCCGAAGCCGCCTTGGCCGCTGCCCATGCCTCGCCTTAATCTCTATGGGAGCAACACGAATTTTCCGATCTTGGCGGGACGATACACAGAAAAGTCCTTCCGATCCAGCGTAAACACCCTCCTAATCTTTTCCCGCTCGGCAACTCGGACCAGCGCGGCATCGGCCATGTCCATCGGCAAAGACCGGTATTTTTTCATGAGTTCCCGCAGCCGCAAGAAATCCTCATCCCCCAGCGGAGCGAGCGTCACCATGCCTTCGATGAGCATCTCCCACAGAGCTTCTTGCCCTTCCCATGAGAAATGCAACAAGTACATGGCCTCGGTCACAGCCGGCCAGACCGTCACCAGCGGGTCGGTCAATTCGGCCAAGGTTTTAACACACAGATGATGAGCGTGATCGTTCTTGTTCAAAAGGGCAACGAACGGGCCGGCGTCAACCAAAACAGCGGTTTTCACCGAGACTGCCTTGCGCGCAGGAGCTTTCGGAATGTTTCCCCTGTCTTTTGAGATAAATCGGGCGGGCCGTTCTTGACGCATCCCAACAGATGCTTCATCGCCTGGTAGGGGGTATGCCGCCGCACGGAAGAGGCATCCTCTCCCAGCAAGGTGACAAGGGCACTCCGAATGACCTCGGACTTCGACTGCCTGCGTCGCTTGGCCAGGCGAGAGACGAGATGATCAAGTTCGGGCGAGAGTCTGAGACTGGTAGCCATCGGTCAGCCTCCACTTGTATGACGATATTGTAATACGTGGTCGTTTTTTGCGCAAGGAGCAATAACAAAGAAGGCTCACCTTAACCCTTCCCCGCCCATTCCGCCGCCGAACCCCCCGAAGTTGCCGCCGAAGCCGCCCTGCCCGCCGCCCCAAAACTCTCCCCGTCTGATCCGTCCATAGGGGTGCCGGAGGTCGGGACGGCTGATCCACCAGAGGAAGGCCAGTGAGCCGGCGATGGTCGCAATCGTGATCACGAGGCCGAGGCCCTTGACGTGAGCGCGAAGCGGCGTGCCGACGCGAACCTCCTGCGCGGCAGAAGCCAATGCTACGGTGGTGCGATAGAGGCCTTCCCCAAACTGGCCCTTGCGGAAGGCCGGCTCCATGTACTCGCTTCCGACCTTCCCCAACAGGTCAGGCCTGATGACCGGATAGAGACTCCGCCCCAGCGTCACCGTAGCCTGCCGCTGCTCCACCGCCACCAGCACCAGGGCTCCGTGGTCCTGCTGCGCAGTCCCGATCCCCCAGCGCTGATAGAGGGCCTCGGCATAGTCCTTGGCCGTGGCATAGGGTTTGAGGGTCTTGACCGTCACCACCACCAGTTCTACCCCGGTTTTTCGCTCCAGGTCCTGGCACACAGACCGGATCCGAGCTTTCCAGTCCGCATCCAAGACTTCTCCATGATCGCTCACATAGCCCAGAGGCTCTGGGAGCAGCGGCCTGTCCGTGGACCGACCCATGGCCGCTCCCGGCATGAAGAAGGTCGCTCCGATCAGGACCACGCCCAAGAACGTGCGGTACGCTGACTCGCCCATTTTCCCACTATCTTTTGCCTTACATTTCACGCTTCACGCTTCTCGCCCATATTCACAGCCGCCCCTCTGTCTTCAACTGAGCCACCCGTTGAACGAGCGCTTGCAGCGAGGAGACATACCGTTCGAAGAGCCGAGGGGTCTCGATCGGGCCGGGGCTGATCTGTCCCTGTTTCAGCTTCAAGACTTCCTGAAACACCGTTGAGTCAAACCCGAGGCTGGACGGAAGCTCCTTGAGCAGGGCTTCCGTTCCCTTCGGAACAGGACCGCCCAGGAGCCGCAGCAGTCCTCTGAAGCAGGGCAGCAGCGCTGTCAGGGAGAGGGGCAGGAGGATCGTGAGGGCTTCTTGCTTGCCTCCACCCTCCACATACCGCTGTCTCAGTCGCACCAGATTGCCGTGGATTTCCTGCTCACATTGCAACGACAAATTTCGCTGGTCGACGTGGAGCGTGGGAAAGGGATCACGGCCGGCAAGCAGGACGTGCTGTTCCTTGATTTCAAGATATTCCAAGGGAAACAGGTTTGCGGACGTCTGCACTTCCGCTTCGCTGAGCAACAGCGGCACCACGATGCCTTCTTTGCTCCACCGCCGATGGACCCTGGCATATTGCTGGAGCACCGACGGCTCGCACGGCGACAGCAGCAGGAGCACATTGATATTCGACCGTCCCGGCAGGAAGTCGCCTCTTGCCGCGCTGCCGTAGAGGATCGTCCCCTGCAGGGCTGATCCGAAGAGCGCCGTCACCTCCTTCAGGTAGGAACGGAGCGTTTGGCGCACCTCCGCCGGTAACTCCTGAAGCATTCCTTCCGTCAAAGCCACAAGAGAATCTCCCTCATCTGCCTGGAACAACCGCCTCCGTCGGCAGATGATCAGCCTGAGGGTCCGGCAGGAAGCCCGCCGCCATCAGCCGGTCCAGCAGCCCGAAGGGAGCCTGGGTGCTGAGGCCGGCCGTGACCGCCAGGACTCGATAGCCGAGGCGCTTGTTGCGATCCAGCGTCCGAAACACCCGGTCGCGCAACAGGGCCAGCAGGGGGTTGCCGGTATTCCAGAACAGGACCTGCTCATCCGCCATCTTCTGGAGCATGTCTACCTGTGGCCGGCGTGACCGTTCATAGGCCGCCAGCGCCGAGGCGGACCAGTCCCCCCGCTCCATGCAGGCTGGGATGAGCTCGGCCAGGGTCATCGCATCCATCATGGCCTGCATCCGGCCCTGAGAGGCGTGGGGGTTCATGGCATGAGCCGCATCTCCGATCAACACCGCCCCATCGGCTACCCACCGGGAGGCCCGGACCCGTCCTGTGGGCATGTACGCGGTCTGCTCCCAGTCCACTAGACTTTGGACCGTCTTCTCCAAGCTCGGATCAATGTTCAGCCATCTCCCACGGAGGACTTCAAGCCCGTCAGCTTTGATCTGGGCCATAGACCCGGCGGGGATCATGTAAAACAAGTAGGCTTTACCGGCAGCCGCGGGAAAAGTTCCCAGGATCGTCTGCCGGCCGACGAAATAGCGGGCTTCCTCCATCTCGGCCGGCCTGTCCAAAATGGCAATCAGGTAGCCTTCGTTGTAAAGATGCAGCTTGAAGGGAATGGCCAAGGCTTCCCGGACCTTCGACAGGGCCCCATCCGCCCCCACTACCAATTTAGCTGAGACGGTCAGTGGGCTCCCCTCCCATTTCGCTTCCACCCCGACGACTTGAGTGCCTTCCCGCAGGAGCCGCGTGAACGTGGCGCCATACCGGAGTCCGCCTGGGACCCGCGATTCCAACGTATGCAGGATCGCATGGTGGGCCACGTTTGGGAGCGTGACGATGGCCCGGTTGTAGGGCGGCGGCAACATGCCGTAATCGACTGTGCAGAGTCTTTCCCGCCCACCTTCACACCCTCCCGCCCCAGGCGTCGATGCACCCACCCACCCCGCTCCTGCCAAGACAGGCTTCTCTCCACGGGGACGCGCCCCTTCCCGTGGCCCGCCCGCACGGTAGAAATGAAATAATCGCACCGGCTTAACGGCCTCGGATGGAAGAGCGCCCAACAGACCGAGTCGATCTAGCACCTGCTGTCCGTTGGGCTGCAAAATCTCGCCCCGCAGCCCGCCGGGCGGCCCAGCAGCCTGCTCCAGCACGAGCGTCCTGATACCCTTCTGGGCCAAGGCCAGGCCCAGCACGGCACCCCCGCCGCCAGCCCCGACGATCACCACATCGGTACGGACCTGCTCAGCGCCGGGCTTCACGTCTGATCGAGTCCTTCCACATCACTAGGAACTTGCCCCCTGCCGTGGCAAGGTCGTACAGTCCCAGAGCGACGGTAAGAGGGCGCGTGGCCTTTGTCATGGAGTCAGTCGCTGAAGAGGTCCCGAAAATGGTCTTCCGAAGCTTCCCAGGCTCGCGGAAAGGTCCGGCTGAGCCAGCCCTTCAGGTAGGCTTTTTGCCCCGGCGTCAGCATCTGCTTGATCTGGTGAGAGCGTCCTTGCAGCGGCTGCAGAAATCCCGCCCGCTTGTTGAAATCGAGGGTGGCGGTCCGAACATAAATGTTGGTATAGACAGTGGGCGCGTCATCCCCTTGCCCTTGTCCCTGTCCTTCCCCTTGAATCCAGACCGAGATGAACTTCTCCAGATTGAGCCCGGCACTGTCCAAGGCCGGCTCCGTATCATGAAAGAGCTCATTTTCCGACTGCTTCAGCGGCTCTGCCTCCTGGTATCGGAACAGGAAATTGTGATTCCACATGCAACTGGTTCCCCTCCGCGCGAATCCTTTGCTTCTCCTGCCTCTCAAAGGGCTCAAAAAGTGGCCATACTGTAGGGGAAACCACAGGCTTGTCAAGCCGGTCTCCTTGACAAGAACGTGTTGAGTTTGTTAGCGTTTTGGAATTCTCTTGTCTTCTAGCTGAGTTGGAACGGTCGATGCACGTCAAAATCAATGGAAAATCAGAAGAAGTCCAGGGAGCAACGATCCTGGATTTGCTGAAAGCCAAAAACATTGATCCCCATATGGTCGCGGTCGAGCTGAACAGCGCCATGCTGGAACGGGACCGCTTAGCCACCACCCCCGTGAAGGAGGGAGATCAGGTGGAGTTTCTCTTTTATATGGGGGGTGGCCGGTGACGGTGAAGGCGCACAAGCAGATCACCGAGTTGATCGGGGGAACCCCGCTTGTTCGCTTGAACCAGCTGTCGCGTGAAGGGGCCGCCACGATCTATGCCAAGGTGGAGTCCTTCAACCCCGGCGGGAGCGTCAAGGATCGCATCTGCCTGAGCATGGTCGAGGAGGCAGAGCATCAGGGTCGCCTCAAGCTCGGTTCCACGATTGTGGAGCCCACCAGCGGGAACACGGGGATCGGCCTGGCGTTGGTCTCCGCCGTTCGCGGATACAAGCTGATTTTAGTCATGCCCGAAAGCATGAGCATGGAACGGGCCAGCCTCCTCTCCTCCTACGGAGCGCAGCTCGTGCTGACCGCGGCTTGGGAAGGGATGAAGGGGTCCATCAAGGAAGCAGAGACCATCGTGACGCAGAACCCGTCTTATTTCATGCCGGATCAGTTTTCCAATCCCGCGAACCCCGCGATACACCGGAAGACGACCGCGGTGGAGATCTGGGATGCGCTGGACGGCAAGATCGACGCTTTTGTCACAGCCGTCGGCACGGGTGGGACGATCACCGGCTGCGGCGAAGTGTTCAAAGAACGGAATGCCAAGGCTCTGGTGATCGCTGTCGAGCCGGCCGGCTCCCCGGTCCTCTCCGGAGGAGACCCCGGCCCCCACAAGATTCAGGGGATCGGAGCCGGCTTCATCCCCAAGGTCCTGAACCGGTCGATCCTGGATCGGGTCATCACGGTCACAGACGATGAGGCCTACCAGACCTCCAAGCTGCTGGCCAAGAAAGAGGGGCTGCTGGTCGGCATCTCGGCCGGCGCGAACGTCTTCGCCGCCCAGAAGGTGGCGGACGAGCTGGGCCCTGGCAAGAATGTCGTCACGATCCTTCCCGACACGGGTGAGCGTTATATCAGCGTGGAGAAGTATTTCAATATCTAGGAGCAAGTGACCAAGTGACAAGTTGCAAGGACGATGATCTCTCGGTTGCTTGTCAGCTTGCTCGCTTGCTAACTTGAGGTACTTGTGGAGTTTTCGGACGAACAGGTCACTCGCTACAGCCGGCATATCCTGTTGCCTGAGGTCGGCGGGAAGGGACAGAAGAAGATCGCCAAGTCCCGGATCCTGATCGTGGGCGCCGGCGGCCTGGGCTCGCCCGCCGCCTTCTACTTGGCGGCTGCCGGAGTCGGCACCATCGGGCTCATCGACAGCGACGCGGTGGACCTTTCGAACCTCCAGCGCCAGGTCATCCACCAGACGACGGACCTGGGCCGTCCCAAGGTGCTGTCGGCCAAGGAAAAGATCAACGCGCTCAACCCCGACGTCGAGGTCGTCACGTACGAAGACCGCTTCACGTCCAAGAACGCGCTGGAGTTGGTCGCGAAGTACGACGTCGTGATCGACGGCGTGGACAATTTCCCGGCCAAGTTCCTGATCAACGATGCCTGTTTCTTCGCCGACAAGCCGCTCGTGCACGGCGGCATCCTCCGCTTCGACGGCCGCGTCACCACGATCGTGCCCAGGAAGTCGGCCTGCTACCGCTGCGTGTTCAAGCATCCTCCCCCGCCGGGCCTGGTGGCCAGTTGCCAGGAAGCCGGGGTGATCGGAGTCCTGGCCGGAATCATCGGGACCATCCAGGCGACTGAAGCCCTGAAGCTGGTGCTGGGGATCGGCCGCCCGCTGACGGACCGGATGCTGGATTTCGACGCGCGCCGGACGGCCTTCCGTGAGATCAGGACCAGGAAGAATCCCCACTGTCCGCTCTGCGGCGAGCATCCGACGATCACGGAACTGTTCGATCACGAGCCGGAGACCTGCGCAGTCAACGTGACAAGTGGTGCGTCATGAGTCGCGCCCATTCATCACTCATCGCCCATCACTCATCACTGCTTTTGAGACGGTGATGCCATGACCAAGATGAAAGCGCTTGTGTGCCGGGAATGCGGGAAAGAATACCCGACCAAAGCGATCCACGTCTGCGAGCTCTGCTTCGGCCCCCTGGAGGTCAAGTACGACTACGACGAGATCAAGAAAGTCATCTCCCGGAAAAAGATCGAAGCCGGCCCGCACAGTATGTGGCGGTATGGCGATCTCCTGCCGGTCGAAGGGACAAGCAGCCACTCGATCATCGGACCCCATGCGGGGTTCACCCCCATGGTACGGGCGAAAAACCTCGGGGCCTATCTGGGCCTGGATGAACTGTACATCAAGAACGACACGGTCAATCACCCCACTCTGTCCTTCAAGGACCGCGTGGTCTCCGTCGCCCTCACCAGGGCGCGGGAACTGGGGTTTGAAACCGTGGCCTGCGCTTCAACCGGCAACCTCGCCAACTCCGTCGCCGCCCACGCGGCGGCCGCCAGCATGCAGTGTTACGTTTTCATCCCCGGCGATTTGGAAGCGGCCAAGGTGCTGGGCAACCTGATTTACCGGCCCAACGTGGTCGAGGTGGACGGCCACTATGACGATGTGAACCGCCTCTGCAGCGAGATCGCGGGCGAGCACGGCTGGGCCTTTGTGAACATCAATATTCGCCCCTACTATGCGGAAGGCTCTAAGACTCTGGCCTTCGAGACGGTGGAGCAACTCGGCTGGCGGGCGCCGGATCAGGTGGTCATTCCCATGGCTTCCGGGTCGCTCCTCACGAAGATCAAGAAGGGCTTGCAAGAAATGCAGGCCCTGGGACTGGTGGACAGGGTCCGGACCAGGATCAACGGAGCCCAGGCGGAAGGCTGCTCTCCCATCGCGACTGCCTACAAGGAGGGGCGGGATTTCTTCCGACCGGTGAAGCCCAAAACCATCGCCAAGTCGCTGGCGATCGGCAACCCGGCTGACGGCTACTACGCCTTGAAGGCCACAGCCGAAACCGGCGGCGCGATGGACATGGTATCCGACGAGGAAATCGTCGAGGGGATCAAGCTGCTGGCTCAGACCGAAGGGATCTTTGCCGAGACCGCCGGCGGCGTGACGATCGGCGTGCTTCGGAAGTTGGTCAAGCAGGGCACCATCAAGAAGAGCGATGTGACAGTCGCCTACATCACGGGCAATGGACTGAAGACCCAGGAGGCGGTCGTCGACGCGGTGGGCCGTCCGGTCCGCATCCAGCCCAGCCTGGTGAGCTTTGAGAAGACGTTTAAGATGGGCAAGAACGGACAAGGGTGACGCATGATCAAAGTCCGCATCCCGACCCCGCTACGACCCCTGACGAAGGGTCAGGGCGAAGTGGAAGCGAAAGGCTCCAGCATCGAGGAGATAATCACCAACCTGGACCAGACCCATCCGGGCCTGAGGGGCCGGCTCTGCGATGAGAAGGGCGAGCTGCGCCGGTTCGTAAACATTTACGTGAACGAAGAGGACATCCGTTTTCTGAAGGGCAAGGAGACGGCCCTGAAGGACGGGGACGAAGTTTCCATCGTTCCAGCGATTGCGGGAGGCCGGTAATGCCCAGCTTGCGATTTCACATCCGGTTCCCCGAAGAAAAGGTCAAGGAACCGATCATCTATCAGATCGGCCACGAGTATAAGGTCGTGACGAACGTCCGCCGGGCCGATGTCCGGGAGACAACAGGCTGGATGGACGTGGAACTGACCGGAGAGACCAGCGAAATCGAGCGGGCGGTCGAAGGACTCCGGAAAAAGGGGGTCCTGGTAGACCCCATCGAGCTGAACATCGTCGAGTAACAAGTTGCCAAGTGGCAAGCTGACAAGTGAGAGCTCTGATGCAGCCACCTGCTAACTTGCCACCTGCCCGCTTGCTAACTTGCAACTAATTTCTATGGACTTCACCGACGCCCAAATCCAACGATACAGCCGCCACATCATCCTGCCGGAAGTCGGCGGCAAGGGGCAGAAGAAACTGTCCAGGGCCAAGGTCCTGATCATTGGAGCCGGGGGCTTAGGGTCGCCTGCCGCCCTCTACCTGGCGGCCGCAGGCGTAGGCACGATCGGACTCATGGACGGGGACGTGGTGGACCTGTCGAACTTGCAGCGGCAGATCCTGCATACGACTGCCACAGTCGGCACGCCCAAGGTGGAATCAGGCCGGCACATGCTGGCCGCGCTGAACCCGGACGTGACGGTCAAGATCTACCAGGCGAACATTTCAGCCGACAACATCATGCGGTTTCTGCCGGACTACGACATCATCCTGGATGGGTCCGATAATTTCCCTACCCGATTCCTGGTGAACGACGCCTGCTACTTCGCCAAGAAGACGCTCATCTCCGGCAGCATCTTCCGCTTCGAGGGCCAGTTGACCACCATCAAGCCTCACGAAGGCTATCCCTGCTATCGCTGCCTCTATCCTGAACCCCCTCCGGCCGGACTCGTGCCGAATTGCCAGGAGGCCGGCGTGTTGGGCGTGCTGGCCGGAACGATCGGTGTCCTCCAGGCCACTGAGGCGATCAAGGAGATCCTCGGGATCGGAGAAACACTGGCCGACCGTCTCCTGATCTACGATGCCTTGGAGATGAAGTTCAGGAAGGTGAGCCGCCCGAAGGACTCGGCTTGCCCTCTCTGCGGCGCCCACCCCACCATCAAAGACCTGAGCGGCGATTACGCCGTGACCTGCACGATCTAATGCAGCCCGGTCTGAAAGTCACAAAGTCATCAAGTCGTAAAGTCTACCGAGAAGGCATGTCTATCAAGTCAGAAAGTCTGTAAAGTCATAACGTCAAGTCGACCTGAAGACTTTACGACCTTAAGACTTGATGAAGCCAAGACTTTATGACTTTCAGACTTTACGACTTTTGGACAAAATGACGCCTTCCCTCAAAATCCCTCGGCAGATCCTCGAGGACCTGGTCGCTCACGCGCGCGAGCTGGACCCGTTCGAGTGCTGCGGCCTGCTGGCCGGCGCAGACGGAACGGTCACGCGCCAGTACCGGATCACCAATCAGGTGGCCAAGGACCCCCAAGCGGTCACGGTCTTCAACGAAGCTAACGTCAAACAACTGGGACACCTCCCTGAAACAGCCCGGGCCGAGGTGGCCTACTTCATGGACCCAAAGGAAATGCTGGCAGCGTTCAAGGATATGCGGGAACAGCGCCTTGAATTAACCGTCATTTATCACTCCCATACCCACTCCCCTGCCTACCCCTCCATGACCGATGTCGGACTTGCCTATTATCCGGACGCAGCCTATCTCATCGTCTCCCTTGAAAATATGTCGCAGCCGGACATTCGCACCTACTGGATCAAGGACCGTCAAGTATCCCCCGCTGAATTCCAGGTGATCTGATTTCTCCCGAACTGCTTCTGCGAGAAAAATGACTAGAACGCCGCGGTAAAGGGTGGCATAATGGCTCGCCGATCGGTCAGAAGGAGGACTCCCGCGATGACTCGACCCCCGATCCACCGATGGAGCGTTCTACTCGCCGTGGTCGCCTGCTTGAGCTGGGCCGGATCGGCCTCGGCTGAAGAGAAAAGCATCTATAGCCCGATCATCTTGGTCGATAAGGACAAGGGCTACATCGTCGTGTCAAGTGACAGTGGAGTGATCGGCGTGGAAGCATCTGAAGCGGCCAAGCCTCACCTGGAGAAGCTTCCCGTCTCCGGCATGATCGACATTGTGGTGGAAATCAGGCCGGGCAATGCGCCGTTGCTGAAAAGCTGGAAACTGGCGTCTGGCGAGTCGGCCTGCAAAGTCTTCGACGGCAAGACCTGCAAGTAGGCAGAAGAGCGGCGAGTCGAAAAGTCTGAAAGTCATCAAGTCAAAAATGAGCGGAGACCGAAAACTTTCGACTTTTGGACTTTCAGACTTTGTAACTATTCAGAACTACCGAGCATATCATCAATCAGCGGCCGGTTGATGTCCGTGCAGCCGGGGCAGATCGTATCGAAGAGGGCTTCGTGGTCCGCCACGTAGTTGCGCCCATCCGCCAGCTTGTCGACGATGACGTGGTCATAGCAGGTCTCACAGAGCATCATCAGCCCGCGCGTGACCGAGACCGTCTTGCGCCCGCTGCTGCCCGACACGAACACCTCCTCCTGTCTTCACCCTAAGCTGGCAGAACCGCGAGCAAGCTAGACTGATCCTTTCAACTGGGCCATAAAGAAATCTTCCGTCTCCAGCTCGATTCCGCATCGGGGGCATTCATAAGGCTTCTCTGGAGGAGGAATCGACAGCGATGTCTGGTCAATCCTGCCCTGGCAGACATGATAGAAGTGCCCCCTGGCATGTTCGCTGTCCAGCGGCTCGTTTTCGTACACCAGCACCATCGCGACACTCCCACGGATGACGAAAAAGTATACTCAACCGTCCGCTCCTCCGCAACCAGCAGCCTAGAGCTGAAACTGGGCGTCGTAGAGCCCGGTGTACAAGCCGCCTCTGGCGAGGAGGCTTTCATGGTCGCCCTCCTCGACGATGGTGCCTCGGTCCACCACGAGGATCCGGTCCACGTCATGGAGAGTCGCAAGGCGGTGGGCGATGATGAAAGTCGTGCGTCCCTGGACCAGGCAGTGGAGAGCCTCCCGGATCCTGGCCTCTGTCTCCGTATCGATGTTCGAGGTCGCCTCGTCGAAGATCACGATCGGCGGGTCCTTGAGCAGCACGCGCGCGATCGACACGCGCTGCTTTTGCCCCACCGACAGCTTGACCCCCCGTTCGCCGATCCAGGTGCCATAGCCCTCCGGCAGCGCCGCGATGAATTCGTGCGCGCGGGCCGCCCACGCCACCTCTTCGATCCGCCCCTGGTCAGCCGTCAGGTCCCCGTAAGCGATGTTTTCCCGCACGGTCCCGTTGAACAAGAACGGCTCCTGCTGGACCATGCCGATCTGGCTGCGAAGAAAGGCCAGGGGCAGATCGCGAAGATCGTACCCGTCGATGAAAACCGCCCCCTCTGTCACATCGTAGAAGCGCATCAGCAGCTTCAGCATCGTGCTCTTCCCGGCTCCGCTGGGGCCGACCAGCGCAATACGTTCCCCCGGCTTCACGTCCAAGGTCACGTGGCGGAGAACGGGCACGTCGTGGCGATAATGAAATGCCACCCGGTCGAACCGGACCGCCCCATCCAGCCGCTCCTTGGGTTGTTTCGATCCCGGCCGATCGCGCACCTCCGGCGGCTGATCCAGGATGTCGAAGACGCGCTCGCTCGCGGCCATCGCATGCTGGAGCATGTGGTTCACCGAATGGATCTGGTTGATCGGCACATAAAAGAGCGCCAGGTAGGAGAGAAACATGACCAGTTCGCCGAGCGTGAGGGAACCGACTATGACCTCCTGGGCCCCGTACCAGAGGATCAGCAGGGTCCCGAGGCTGCCCACGAAGATCATGCCCGGCGAGTAGAGAGACCAGAGGTACATGGCTTTGAGATTGCTCTCGCTGTACTGCCGGCTCAGCGTGCCGAACCGCCGCACTTCATAGGCCTGCCGGTTGAACCCCATGGTCTCCCGGATGCCAGACAGAGCGTCTTGCAGGTACGCGTTCAGGTCTGCCGCGTTCCGCCTGATCGTACGGTAGTAGCCATGGACGCGCTTGGTAAACAAAGCGGCGGACAGGATCAGAACCGGGATGGGGACCATCGAGAGGATCGCCAGTTTCCAGTTCAACATAAACAGCATGATGGTAATGCCGATCAGGGTCAGCGAGGCGGTCAGCATTCCCTCCAGCCCGTCGATGAAGATCCGCTCCACATGTTCGGTGTCGCTGGACACCCGCGACATGATCTCCCCCGTGGAACGCTGCTCGTAATAGCTCACCGACAGCCGCTGAAGAGCGGCGAAGACCTGCTCGCGCAGATCGTGCACGACCCGCTGCTCCAGGCAGTTGTTGAACCGGATGCGGAGGGAGGCGAGCAGACTTTTGAGCCCGTAGGCTAGGAAGAGGGCGGCCACCACCCAGGGCAGCAGATGCGGCTGGCCCGCCTGGATCACATCATCGATGACGATCTTCACCAGCCAGGGTGGGACCAGATCCAGCGCCGTAGTCAGGGCGGCGCAGAGGAAGGTCGTGACGGCGAGGGTTCGATAAGGCCGGAGGTAGCGGATGACGCGGAATAGACTTTTCACGGTTGAGAGCTCTCAGCAGTCAGCATCCAGCCCTCAGCCATTGAGGTGCAGTCTTATCGGAAGAACCAGGCTGTACGATCGGGCCTCGATTCATAGTCTCGCTGATCGCTGACGGCTGACCGCTGATTGCTAAATGACTGCCGCATGCTCCTGCCGCCAGTACCGATCGAACTCGTCGAGCTGGGTCAGGGTGGAGAAATCGGTCATCCGGTCGAGGAACACTTTGCCGTTCAGATGGTCCATCTCATGCTGGATGCAGACGGCATAAAGGCCGGTGGCGTCGAACTCCAGGGGGCCGCCATGACGATCGAACGCGCGCACCCTGACCATCGAAGGCCTTGTCACCTTACCCCTGAGTCCGTCCACGCTGAGGCAGCCCTCCCACATCTCAACCTGCCTGGGCCCGTAGTAGACGATCTCAGGATTGACGAGCACCGTCCGGGGAAACCCGCCTTCCACCAGACACTCCATCACAACAATCTGCTGCAAGCGAGAAACCTGGGGGGCCGCCAATCCGATCCCTTCCGCATCGACCATCGTTTCGAGCATGTCGTCGATGAACTGCTGCATGGCCTGCCCCTTGATCTCGACAAGATCAACGGGCTGGGCGGGCTGGCGCAGGACCGGATTTCCAAGTTTAGCAATGGGCAACAGCGCCATGTTCTATAACCTTTGGATAGCCGCGTGATTTTTATACCACAGGGGCTCGCGCCCCGGCAAGGCCGGCTCCATGCCGGTGCTGACAAGGAATGGAGAAGCTGACAAGTTACAAGTTGACAAGTTTCATACTGACAAGAGATCGAATCTTACTTGTCAGCTTGTGCGCTTGTAACTTGTCAGCTTCTTCGTTACAGGGGTTTCCTCGGCTGGCGCGGCTCCGGCAGTTCAAAGGTTGCCTGGGCATCCTTCCACCAGTCCATCCATTCCTGGGTCCACTCCGCACGCTCCTGTTTGGTGGAACTATCCCAGTCATGGATCTCGCTCTCATGCCGTGTCAGCAGCCAGAGCGAGTTGATCGCGGTGATCGAGACAAACCGCTCTTCGTCGGGAATCAGCCCGATGAGCACCGGCACCACCGCCTTCTGTCGCACATACCGCGCTTCGAAGGCGGCAGTCTTCCTGATTGTCGGATTACGGTCTTTGGCCATAGCCTCGACTGCGGGCGGAGCCAAGGCTGGATTCAGCCGAACGGCCACCCGCAGGGCATGTTCGCGGATCCTCGGCATTTCGTTCGCCTCTTGCGCCACCTCGACCAACGCCGGCACCACGCTGGGATCTTTGATCATCAACAGGGTTTCGATCGCATTGAACCGGATCCTGGGAGCCGGCATTTTCAAGGCCTTGACCAAAATCGGCGTCGCCGACGGCCCCAGATGGACGAACTCTCCCATCGCCCAAAACTCCTGCTTCCCTTCCAGCAGCGGCAACAGCGCCTCAGCCCGCTTGAGCTCATCCGCATCCAGCGGCCTGGTGGAGGGAGGCACCGACGTATCGGGCATCACACCGGGCCTGGGAGGCGTCTCGTAAGGGACCTGCACGGGCAGGGCATAGGGTTTTTCGGCAAACGCCCTTACAACGAGCCCTGGCCCGGCAAGAGCAGCGACCAGAAACACCGCCGCTGCAAGCCAACCGCTTACTATGTTCTGTGCGCGCAGATCCGCCCTGGGCTTCATAGTCTCACGATCACCTCTTCACTCCCAGCTCATTTCCATTGTATCAACAGCCGAGTCTTGTTCGTGCGCCTGATCCTAACGGCTGCACCGCTGAAAAGCAACCGCGCAAAAACGTTCCTGGGGCGGGACCGTGTGAAGAGAGGACTGATTGCTAGAATGGATAATCGAGCCCTACGAAGGCGTTGCCTCCATCACGCCCGTACGCCATATCCACCCGTCCCACCACGTTAGGACGGGCCATGACACGGAACCCCACGCCGGGGTTTACCTGAAAGCTGTGAAAATTGTCGCCCAAGTCACTCGCGACGCGGCCGATATCGATGGAGGGAGCCACCTGGAATTCCAGGTCATTGTTGAAGATCCGTTTCTTGAGCACGGTTATGCGCTCTTCAAAATTGACCAGAATCGCCTCGTCATCGATGTACCGCTGCAGACCGAACGCCCGCAGGGTGTTTTCCCCCCCCAACGTCGGCCGCTCGTAGAAGGGCACCCGGCTCCCGGCCACCGATTGGAAGAACAGACGAGCAGCAAACACTTTGCTGTCCCCGTCATGAGGAACGAGATGCCTGGCATCCACGGTGAAGAATCCCCACCGGTTCGGTCCCGACTTCTTCACGTTTTGAACCAGCTCCACCGAGAGGTTTAGATAGGTGCCCCTGACCGGCGTCAGCAGATCGTCCCGTGTATCGTAGAGGAAGGCCAGTTGGTGGCCGAAAATGTGCGCCCCTTCGATGCCGGTCACGGAGGGGAACCGGTTTTTCGTCGAAGGGAGCGTCGAGATGATCCCGCCCTCGACCCGCACATCGCGGAACCGTTCGGTGAAGGTCAGCGAAGCCGCCGGGCCGAGATTGATACCGATGGTCACCTTGGCGATGCCCTCTCGGGACGTATAGTTCGTTTCGTCATAGAGGGGCGCCGTATTCCCGAACCCGAAAAACCGCGCAAACGGGTTCTTAAACCAACTGACCTGCGCGGAAAAGATGTACCGCCCGCCGCCGAAGCCAAAATTCTTGTAGGCAAAATCGAAGTACTTCGCGACCCTTTCCGAGTAAGAAGCCACCGCCCGGTACTGGACGGTGCTGGAGCGATAGCCGTAGTAATTGAGCGTGCCCTGGGCGCCGACGATCGGATTGTAGAGGAACTGGGGAGCGAAGATATCCTCAAGTTCTCCCTCGCGGTTCGTCTTCAACGTCGTCACGAGCCCGCCGATCCAGTATTCCTCGTTACGGGTGAAGCCGATGGCGGGCAGCGGGACGTAGGTCGTGCTGCGCTTGTCAGCGGGATCTTGCGATTCCTGCTGCTCCCTCGACGGACCCACCACCGTCCCCGCAGGCTCTCCCGGCTTGCGGCCCGGCGCGAGGTCCGGCGCTCCGATGGACCTCGGGGGGCCCGGCGGGCCTTGCTCGCTCGCGGCCCAAGCCGGGCTTGGCTCTATGTGGGTCAGCAGCACCGCGGCCGACACGCAAAACAGACCAAGCCAGGTGGCCAGCCGGCTGGTCATGAGGGAAGGAGCCGGTCTCGCGCTCCGGACAAGCGGAGGGCGGGGAACGACGGAGTTGCAACAAGCGGAAAGGCGTGTAGCTCTCAGATGACACCGCTGTCGTACGCGCAGGGTTTGGGCACCCGGCATTCAGTCAGTTGTTAGCACCGCTCGTTCGCAGACCTTCCAGCCTAGCCCTCCGTACCGTCCGGCTCGGTTGTCTCACCCGCGTCCACCACCAGTTCCCGCCTGTGCAGGAGTTGGTAGAGGACCGGCAGCACCATCAAGATCAAGAACGCCGAGGTCAGCATGCCTCCGACCACTACTCGCGCAAGCGGCTGCTGCGACTGGGCTCCGATGCCGGTCGCCACGGCCGCGGGCAGCAGCCCGATAGCGGCAGCGAGGGTCGTCATCAGCACCGGGCGCATGCGCACGTCGGCGCTGGTCAAGATCGCGGCCCGCAGGTCGTAGCCCTCCTCCATGAGGTCGCGGATCCGAACGACCAGAATGAGTCCACCCTGGATCGCCACTCCGAACAATGAGATGAACCCCACCGCGGCCGAGATACTGAAGTCGGTCCCGGTGAACAGCAACGAGAAAATCCCGCCGACCAAGGCAAAGGGCACGGCCAGGAGCACCAACACCGCATCCTTGAAGGAATTAACCGCCAGGTAGACCAGGAACAGGACGACCATCAGGCTGACCGGCACGATCGCCGCCAGGCGCCTTTTTTCGTCCTGAAGCTGATCATATTCCCCATGCCATTCGAGCCGGTACCGCTCCGGCAGGGTGATCTGCCGGCGGATGAGTGCCTCCGCCTCCTTCACCGTGCTCTCGAGATCACGTCCCCGCACGCTGAACTTGATCGGGATATACCGTTCGTTGTTCTCTCGGTAAATGATGAAGGCGCCGGTCTGTAGAGAAATCGTCGCCAGTTGCTTGAGCGGAATCCTGGCCCCGTCCGGCGTACTGACCTGAATGTTTTCGATCGCCTCCACATCCTGGCGAAATTCCGGCATGAACCGCACGACGAGCGCGAACGACCGTTCCCCTTCGAACACCCGCGTCACGGCCTGGCCGCCGATCGCGGCCTGGATCACCTGGTTCACGTCCGCCACCAACAATCCGTACCGGGCGCAAGCCTGTCGGTCGACCTGGATCAAGAGGTTCGGCTGCCCCGTGAGGCGGAAAATACCCAGGTCCTTCACGCCCTGGACTTGCCGCATGACCTTCTCAATCTCCTGGGCCTTGGCTTCCAGGAGCTTCAGGTCCGTGCCGAACAGCTTGATCGAGTTCTCGCCCTTGACGCCGGACATGGCCTCCTGCACGTTATCCTGGATCACCTGGGAGAAGTTGAAGGTCACGCCGGGGATCTTTTCCAGCACGGCGTCGATGTCCCCGATCAGCTTTTCCTTCGTGACCGCCTCCGGCCCCCATTCCTTCTTGGGCTTGAGGTTCACGAGAAACTCCGCGTTGAAGAAGCTGGTCGGATCGGTGCCGTCGTCCGGCCGCCCGAGTTGCGAGACAATGCTCGTGACCTCCGGGAACTGGCGGAAGATGTTCCGCATCTCGCCGGTCAGCCGGCTGGCCTGCTCGAAGGAGATGTCCACCGGCATCGTCGCCCGTACCCACAGGTTGCCCTCCTCCAAGGCCGGCATGAACTCTCCGCCCAGGAACGGCACCGACAGCAGCGCCAGCACGAACAGGCCTCCCGCCACGCCGATCACGAGCAGCTCGTGCCCCAGGGCCCACGTGAGCGCTTTCATGTAACCGTGCCGCACCAGCCCCACCAGAGCCGTATCCTCCTCCTTGATCGGCCCGTTCAGCAACAACGTGCAGAGGGCCGGTGCAAGGGTAAAGGCCATCAGGAGCGCCCCGCTCAGGGCGAACCCGTAGGTCAGCGACATCGGCGCGAATATCTTACCAGGCACGCCGGTCATCGTGAACAGGGGGATAAAAGCCACGACGATGATGGTGGTCGCAAAGAAGATGGGCCGGCCCACCTCGCGCGCGGCCCGCATGACGTGCATCGGGACGGTCAGTCCGGCGGCGGAACGGTGCGCCAGGTGGGCGAAGATGCTTTCGACCATGATAAGCGTCGAGTCCACGATGATGCCGAAATCGATCGCACCGAGCGAGATCAGGTTGGCGGACTCCCCGACCATCACCATCATGCTGAACGTGAACAGCAGCGCCATCGGGACCGTCAGGGCCACGATCACGGCGGACCGGAGGTGGCCCAGAAAGACGTAGAGGATCACGAACACCAGGACAACCCCGCTGATCAGAATATCCATCACTGTCTCGATGGTCGTATGGATCAGGACGGTACGGTCGTAAAAGGTCTTGATCTGGACTCCTGAGGGAAGTTTCCAGGTGTTCAACTCCTCCACCTTTTTCTTGACCTTTTCCAGGACGGGGAAAGCCTTGGCCCCTCGTTGCAGCAGCACGACCCCCTCCACGACATCGTCCCGATCATCAATGCCGACCTTGCCTAGGCGCACACGGTTGCCGATGCTGACTTTCCCCAGATTTCTGATGAAGATCGGGGTTCCGTCTTTCTCGGCCACCATGATGTTCTCGATGTCTTCCAGGTTGTCGATCAGGCCCAGGCCGCGGATGTTATAGCTCTGGCCGCCGACGGTCAGGTAGTTGCCGCCCACATTGGCGTTGCTGTTGGCCAGCGCCGCGGTCACCTGGGACAAGCTGACTCCGTAGCTGATCAAGGCGCCGGGGTTGATGTGCACGTGGTATTCCTTGGTCGTCCCCCCAAAGGCCGTGACATCGATTACGCCGGGCACCCGCTTGAATTCCCGCTGCAACTTCCAATCCTGGATGGTCTTCAGCTCGGTCAGGGACGCTTGCTCGCCCGTCAGCTCGTACCGGTAGATCTCGGCGATAGCCCACCAGGGGGAGAGGGTCGGCTGGACATTGTCCGGCAGGGTCACCATGGCTAGGCGGTTGAGCACTTCCTGGCGGTCGAAGAAGTACTTGGTGTTGAAGTCGAAGTAGAACTTGATGTCGCTGAGCCCGAAGATGGAAAGCGAGCGGATGTCGGTGAGGCCCGGCATCCCGGTGAGCCCAATCTCGATGGGGACGGAGATCTGCCGTTCGATTTCTTCCGCCGACCAGCCCGGATACTGGGTGATCACCTCCACCATCGGCGGGGAAGGATCGGGATAGGCGACGACATCCAGGATGTGGAAGGCGTAGAGCCCGCCGAACAGGAGCATCAAGCCGAGCGCGCAGACGAAGACCCGTTGCTCGAGGGCGAACTCAACGATTCGTGGGATCATCTCACGTAACGCGTCACGGGCGCCCGTTGCTCCGGAGCATGCAGCGGGTCCCAGGCGTCACGAGTCACACCCCTGACGCTCATCCCTTGACTTCCTGCCCCTTGATCAATACCGCGCCCTTGGTGACGATCCGCTCCCCCGACTGGAGCCCTTCCAACACGCGCACCTGGTCCGCGGATACCGTGGCGACCTTGACCTCCCGCTTGACATAGCGCTCTCCCGCTTCGACCACGTAGACGAACTGTTTCCCGTCCGCCTCCAGCACGGCCTCCTTGGGGATGGTCAGGAACGAGGTCCCCTCACCCACCTGAATGTGGAGCCTGGCGAACATCTCCGGCTTGAGCTTGTGCTCGACGTTCGTCACCCAGGCCCGGACCTTGATCGTCCTCGAGATGGGGTCCACCACGTCACCTACAGCCGCAATGGCGGCGGGGAAGGTAGTCCCCGGGTAGGCCTCGACGGTCACCTTAGCCACCTGTCCCACCTTGACCAGAGCCAGATCCCGCTCGTAGACATCCGCTACTACCTGAAGCTTCTCCAGATCGGCCACCGTGAAGAGGACCTGGGTCGGATCGCCGCCCACCGACTGACCCGGCGTGACGGTCCGCTCCACCACCGTGCCCGCCAGTTGGCTCTTCATCTCAAAGCGCGAGATGACCCGCTGCTCGGCCAAGGGCTTGTCCAATTCAACCGCCGGAACCTTGAGCGAGAGCAGCCGCTCCTTGGCCCGGCGGAACTCCGCCCGCGCCTTGATCAGATCGTTTTCAGCCTGCTTGAGATCTTTGAGCGGGAGCGCCTTGGTCTCGTACAGGTCCTTGGCCAAGTCATAGGCGCGCGTTGAAAACTCAAGATCGGAGGCTTCTTTGATAAAATCCGAATAGGCCGCCGTGATGTCGGGGCTGTCGATCACCGTCAAGACATCGCCTGCCTTGACATGGTCCCCCAGCTTCACGCGCACCTCCACCACCCGGCCCTGTAAGGGGGAAGAGATTTTCGAGTACCGGTCCTCGCCGTACGCAACCTTCCCGGCCAGCGCGACGGTGGGGTTCACCGCGCTGGTGGACACGACGGCGGTTTCGACTCGGCTCTGCGGGACCGCGGAGGAACTCGGGGCGGCCCGCGACGGCGGCGCCGCAGCATTGGACGAGCTGGGCTCTTCGTGCCGGTCGCAGGCAACGGCCACCGCCAAGATCAGAAGAACTTGTATGGGAGCCAGCCGCCTGTTCATGAGGCAATGCCCTTGCCCACCGCGCTTTCGAGCAAAAAGAAATGGTGTTGATAATTGAAGAGGGACTCGACGTAGTTGAGCTGGATCGTCCGCGAGGTGCGCGCCGCATCGAGGAGGTCGAGAATGGTGGCCCCGCCCCGCTCGTAGGCCCGCTCCACGATGGTCAAGGTCGAGCGGGCATCATCCAGGACGCCGGCCCGATAGGCTTCCACCAGGCGGCGGCTTTGGAGCAGATTGCGATAGGCCACGTCCACCTGGTTTTCAACCTGATTCAACGTCTTTTGCAGATCCGCCTCGGCCTGCTGGACCCCCACTTCGGCTTGCACGATCCCGCCCTGGTTTCGGTTGAACAGGGGCAACGGCACGCCGAAGTTCAGGAGCACCTGTTGCTGGTTGTCGGGACCCCTCGGCCCCTGAACCGAGTACCCGGCCCCCAGGGTGACGTCCGGGATCGCCTGAGCCCTGGCCAGCTTCAGGTCGGCAATCCGCTGAGACTGCGCAAGACGCTTGGCCCGGATGTCCGGCCTGACGTCCAACGCCACGCGCCGGAGAGCCGCGATGTCCGGATCCACGGGCTTGTAATCCAGGTCCGTCGTCAGGTCCAGCTGCGTTAAGGGGGAGAGGCGGAGGAGCTGCCGGAGATCGGCACGGGCCGCGTCGGCCTCTTGAATGTACTGGATCACCTGTGATTGGAAATCCACGATCTGGAGACGGATCCGAATCAGATCGACCTCCGCGATGAACCCCTTCTTGAACCGAATCGTGTTCACCTCCAAAATCCTGGCGAATCGGTCGCGGTTCTCTTCGGCCAAGGCCAGCCGCCGTTGGGCCAACTGGACTCGAAAGTAGGCATCCTTCACGGCAAAGCTCAGCTGCCGGATCGCATCCTCGAAGTTGGCCTCGGCTGATTGCGTCCCGTACTCCGCGCTCTCGATGCGGAAGCCGCGCTTGCCGGCCATTTCAAAGAGCTGCTGGACCACCGTCGCCAGTTCGCTGCTGCTCGCGATCGTGTTGCGCGAGGTCATCGAGCTGATGGTTCCGACCGAGAGGGTGGGATTCGGAAAGAGTCCCGCCGTGATCCGCTGACCCTTGACATAATCGATGCCGAATTTCGTGATGAGCAGATCCAGGTTCTGCTTGAGGAAGACCGCCAACGCTTCACCTAGGCTCAGGCGTAAGGTCGGGGTCTCCGCCACTTCGAGCTTCTTTGCAGCCTCGGCTGCCAGCACCGACCTTCCTCCCACTATGCCCAGACCAACCGACATGAGCGCCATCAGCGCCACCCCCAGCAGGCCCATTGCCACCCCCTCGCGCAGAGAGTGCCTCTGTCCAGTCGGAGCCGAATTCCGGCTCCTGCCCGCAGAGGGCTTTTCAGAAGCCTTCAGCATAATTAATTATTATACCGGCTTTCTCCAAGCAGTTGATACCAGTAATTGACGGGCCTGCGAATCACACAAATGTTCTTCCTCCGGGAAGCCTTTCAGTCTCCGCGCAGAGCTACCCTCCGTGGCCTTAAGAAAAGGACAAATGATCAGCGATCAAAGGCCACAAGAGAAGCTAGGCGGCTGGAGGAGCACGAATAATGAGCGAGAAGGCAGCGTGGCGCTGGGGCAAGCTGAACCTCCTGGACCATCCAAGTCGCCGTTGCGGGTGAACGGCTTGGATGACCGGAGAAGAACCGACAGCATTTTGATTGTCATCGGACAACACCGAGAAGTCATTGGCCCTCGAGCGGTCCACCTCATCCTCATCCACCAGAGCGGCCTGCTGGAGTGGAGCACCTGGTTCCTCAGAGAAGGGGGCATCGAGCAGGGACAGGAAGGACAGGACCGCAAGAAACGGCACGGAGAAGCCGAGCCGAAGCATCCGGGGGCGGCTGAATCGCTGGCTTGTCAAGAACGGGGAGGGTTCAACCACGAGGCACGCCTCCTGCCGTTAGGTGATGTTCCGATGGACCCTGCAGATGGATCTTGAACCTGACGGTCCTTCCCTAACATAGAGTCCGTCAATAGTCAATCATCTTGCAAACTTCGATCATATCGGTTGTGACGAACCCAAGTGCTTACTCAAGTTTGAGTTCCGTCCACGCCCTGTCATACAGCCTGATCGCCTCACCCACATCGGCCATCCATTCCAGGCGATCCAAGGCTGCGCCGGGTGGATAGACCGCGGGGTTCTCACGGATCGTCGACTGTACGAGGTCCTTGGACTCCCGATTGGAGGAGGCAAAGAGCAGGCGATCAGTCGTCCTGGCCGCCACTTCCGAGTCCAGCAGATAGTTGATGAACTGCATGGCTAGATCCCTGTGGCGGGACGTCCTGAGCACCACAAGACAATCGGCCCAGACCGTGCCTCCTTCTTTGGGAATCACGTACTGGATCGAGGGCCTCTCAGCCATCGCCCGGGCTACCGCCCCTCCCCACCCCTGAGCCAGAACCACGTCTCCAAAGGCCAGCAGTTGGTGATAGGTCTCGCTGCTATACGTTTTGACCAACGGCTTTTGGGCTACCAGCTTCGCCTTGGCTTCCCCGATGACCCTCGGATCCTTGGCATTGATCGAATGGCCCATGGAGCGCAGGGCGGCGCCGAACACCTCCCGCTGGTCGTTCAACATGCTGATCTTTCCCTTATAGCGGGGGTCCCAAAGCACTGTCCAACTGTCCGGCGGACTGGCAATGACCTCTGAGTTGTAGCCGATCCCGACCGTTCCCCAGAGATAGGGAATCGAATAGCGGCTCTCCGGATCGAACGGAAGCTTCTGCAACCAATCAAGCACCAGCTTGCTGTTGGGGATCTTCGCCAAGTCCAGCTCGGCCAGCAGCCCCTGCTTGATCATGATGGAGACCATAAAGTCGGACGGGACGGCCAGGTCATAGCCGCTGGCCCCGCTCTGCAACTTGGCCAGCAGCTCTTCATTGCTGCCGAAGGTGTCCACCACGATCTTCACACCGGCCTTCCGCTCGAACGCTTCGATCAACTGCTCGTCCACATAATCCGACCAGGTGAAGTAATGCAGGGTGGCGCTGGGCCCGGCCGAGCCGCCGACTTGCGGGGCCTTCTTCGGCCCATCGTCCGGCGTCGGCCCGCAAGCAACGAAAAAGCACCATGCAACGTGCAACATGACCCAATGCCCGATCTGTCCTCTCGTACTCTGCATCGTCCTTACTTTTGCATGTGGCCTTTTAATCTTGCGTGGGGCTCTTTCTCTGCAAGACCAACGAGGAAGCAATCAACGACATGGAGACCAGAACCAGGATCGCGGAGAGTGCATTGATCTCCGGCGTCACGCTGGACCTGACCATCGAATAGACTTTCAGGGGCAGCGTCGTGGCTCCCGGACCGGCCGTAAAGAAAGTCACGATAAAGTCGTCCAGCGAGATCGTGAAGGCCATCAGCGCCGACCCCAAGATGGCCGGCATCAAAAGGGGCAGCGTCACGCGCCGGAAGGCCTGCCAGGCTGTTGCACCCAGATCGCGGGCGGCTTCTTCCAGCGTCGGGTCCAATTTCCTGAGCCTGGCCCGCACGATCACCGCCACGATCGGGAGGTTGAAGGCCGCATGCCCGATCGTGACCGTCACCAGGCTCAGCGGCACCTTGACCAGCGCAAAGAAAAGCATCAACGAGACGCCCATCATCACCTCGGGGATCACGAGCGGCAACAACAACGCCCCTTCGACCAGCTTCCGTCCCTTGAACGGAACCCGCTCCAAGCCAACCGCTGCACAGACTCCCAGCAGAGTCGCGACGAAGGTGGAGGCCAGGCCGACGAGCAGGCTGTTTTGCACGGCCGCCAGCAGCGCATGATCCTCAGCCAGCAGCCGGTACCACTGGAGGGTGAAGCCCCGCCAGGAAGCTGATAGCCGGGACGCGTTGAAGGAAAAGAAGATCAGGACGACGATGGGTGCATAGAGAAACAGCAGATCAGCCAGACTCGCGCCCAACAACCAGGCCCGCCGCCGGCTCATCGCTCTTCCCCCGGCTTGTTCATGGTTTCCTCCGTGCGGAGATAGGCCATGAGCCCCGTCAGCACCAGCCCCATCAGGACGAACGACACGGCTGAGCCGAACGGCCAATCCCGCACCACCAGATATTCATGCTGGATGAGGTTCCCCACCATCATCGATCTAGCACCCCCCAACAGGTCCGGAGTGATAAAGGCCCCGAGCGACGGGATGAACACCAGGATGCAGCCAGCCACCACTCCCGGCTTCGTCAATGGAAGAATCACTCGCCAGAACACAGCCCAGGCAGGGGCATAAAGATCCCAGGCTGCTTCCACCACCGACCGGGGAAGCCGTTCGATGGCCGCATAGAGCGGCAAGACCATGAAGGGCAGATAGCCGTAGACCAGCCCGATCAGAACCGCTGTATCCGAAAACAGTACCTCCAGCGGCTTGTCGATCAGCCCTGAGCCTATCAAGAGGCTGTTCAGCAATCCCTCCGTCCTCAGCATGAAAATCCAGGCATAGGTCCGGACCAGGAAATTGGTCCAGAAGGGAATCATGACCAGCAGAAGCCAGACCCCCTGCCAGCGAACCGGCAAGCGGGCGATGTAGTAGGCCAGCGGGAACCCCAGCACCAGACACAAGACCGTGGCAACCAGGGCGAGGACCAGCGAGTGGAGAAATATTTTCAGATAGAGGGGATCGGCCACGGTGGCGTAATTGGCCAGGCTGAAGGACCACTCGACCCCTCCGTACGTGCCCCGCGAGGCAAAACTGATGACCAGAACCAGCAACAGAGGGAGGAAGAAAAACGCTCCCATCCACAAGAGAGGGGGTGCGAGCAGCCACGCGACGCAGCTTATCTTCCTGGGCTGATCAGGGTGAGGCTCACCGTCGTGAGAGGAGAGGATGGGGCTCACTCGCTCAGGACCACTCCCTCATCCGCATTCCAGCGAATGAAGACTGCTTCACCTGGCAGGAACCGTTTCTGATTGGAGCTGGAATTCGAGAGTCGGGCTGCCCAAACGAGGTCGTCGGAGAGGGCCACCTGATACTGCATCCCGCTTCCGTTGTAGATGGCCTTGCTGATCCTGGCCGGCAGTTCATTGTCGTAGCTGCTCCGGCGGACCTCGCTGGAAAGACACAACCGCTCCGGACGGAGCAGCAGGGTCACCGGACTCCCCTCCCCCGCTCCAGCCGGCAGCCGGGCCAGGAGAGTCGGCTGGCCGGCAAGATCCACCGCCCTCACCAAGCAGTTGGCTTCATCCACCCGGTCGATCCGGCCCCGCAGGCTATTGGAAATCCCGATAAAGTTGGCCACAAACAAGGAGGCCGGGGTCTCATAGATCTCCTGCGGGCTCCCGACCTGCAGCAAGCGACCGTGGTTCATGACCGCCACGCGATCCGACATGGTGAGAGCTTCTTCCTGATGGTGCGTCACGCAGATGAAGGTGATGCCCACCTGCTCCTGGATGGCCTTGAGCTCGACCTGCATATCCAGGCGGAGTTGTTGGTCCAGAGCACCCAAGGGCTCATCCAGCAGAAGCACGGCAGGGCGATTGACCAAGGCGCGGGCCAGAGCCACCCGCTGTTGTTCACCGCCTGAGAGCTGCGCCGGCAGCCGATCCTGCTTGGGTCTGAGCTTGACCATGTCGAGGATGGTGCCGACTCGATCCTGGATCTCCGCAGTGGGAACCCGGCGCATCTCCAGCCCGAATGCAATGTTGCCCGCGACCGTGAGGTGAGGAAACAGGGCGTAATGCTGAAAGACCAAATTGACCGGCCGATGGTTGGGAGGCACCTGCCTCATCGAACGGCCTTCGATCAGAATGTCGCCCTGATCCGGCCGCTCGAAGCCGGCCAACATCCGTAAGGTCGTGGTCTTGCCGGCCCCGCTGGGCCCCAAGATAGAAAAGAACTCTCCCCTCCCGACCTCCAGCGACAGGCCATCCACCGCCAGCGTCGCCCCGTGGCGCTTTACCACATCGCGTAGTTCGACATGGTTGTCGGTCAAGGCATCCTGATCAGGCAAACTACCTCTTCGAGCCGGCGCTCTGCGACCGCTTCCGCACGGGGAGGAGCTTGGCTTGATGCTCGCCAAGCAGTTCCCGCCGTAAGACCTCGTGGTCTTCGCCGATGATTTGCACCAAACGGTCTTCATCCTCTGCATGGTCCCGGACCAGCTCCGACAGAGTCCGCACCTGCCGCTCGAGCCGGTCCAACCGCCACAGCAGGCTTTGCAGCAGAGGCTTGGCCCGCCCGCCTTTTAACCCCTTGGACTTGCGCAGGGGCTTTTTCGTCGCAGATCTCCTCGCCATCGCCTCCTCCATACCAAGCTTGCTAGAGAGTAGTCAGTTTTCAGTCATCAGTCGTCAGCCATGAAACTGAGAACCGAAAACTGAGGACTGACAGCGCACGACCAGAACCATGCACTGAGACGGATTGGGCTAGTATCGTCTGAGAGGCCGGCTCTGTCAATCTCCTCGAACCCTCTCCCCTCTCCGCAACCATATTCCTGTTCTTTCTATTTTGACCCTGTCCTGTTACAATTCGTCCACCATGGGCGACATCCTGACAATGGTACTGGCGGGCGGCAAGGGGGAACGGCTCAGTCCGCTCACCCTCCATCGGGCCAAGCCCGCCGTCCCCTTCGGGGGCAAGTATCGGATCATCGATTTTACCCTGAGCAACTGTCTCAACTCCGGCCTCCGGCGGATTGCCGTCCTGATCCAGTACAAGTCCCATTCCCTGGACCGCCACATCAGAACCGGCTGGAACATCCTGAACCCCGAGCTGGGCGAGTTCATCGCTTCCATCCCGCCGCAGCAACGGATCAGCGAGGACTGGTACCGAGGAACCGCCGACGCGGTCTACCAAAATCTGTTTCTGATCGAGACCGAGCCGCCGGACTTCGTGCTGATCTTGGCCGGCGACCATATCTACAAGATGAACTATGCCGACATGTACGACTTCCTCATCGCCAAGGAGGCCGACGCAGTGGTGGGCGCGATCGAGTTCCCGCTTGCGGAAGCCAGCCGGTTCGGCGTCATCGGGGTGGACGATGACTGCCGCATCCTGCGATTCGACGAGAAGCCGGAGCACCCGTTTCCGATTCCCAGCGACCCGGCCCAGGCCTTTGTCTCGATGGGCATCTACCTGTTCCGCACTGAGGTGCTCAAGGAACGTCTCATGGAAGATGCCGGCCTTGACTCCTTGCACGACTTCGGACGAAACATCATCCCCCGCATGATCGAGCAGAACCGCGTGTATGCCTTCAAATTCCAGGATGAGAACAGGAAAGCGGTCAAGTACTGGCGCGACATCGGCACCTTGGACGCCTACTGGGAAGCCAATATAGACCTGGTGGCGGTGGATCCTCTCTTCAACCTCTACGACGAGAACTGGCCGGTCCGCACTTACCAGGGCCAATTTCCCCCGGCCAAATTCGTCTTCGCCCAGGACTATGACGGAAGCCGGAAGGGGGTGGCCCTGGATTCGATCGTCTGCGGGGGCTGCATCATCTCAGGCGGTCGCGTGCAGAACTCGGTCCTCTCCCCCAACGTGCGGGTCCAGGACTATGCCGACGTGCGGGAGTCCATCGTGATGGAGAACGTGGTGATCGGCGAGCACGCCAGAATCAGGCGCGCGATCATCGACAAGGACGTGACCATCCCGCCCAAGACCGAGATCGGCTATGACATCGAGGCCGACCGCAAGCGGTTCACCGTGACCGAGTCTGGCCTCGTGGCTATTTCCAAGGGAATGAAACTGCATGCCCCCTTCGATCCATCCGGTTGACCTGATCGGAGCCCTGCGCCACAAGCACCTGACCCCGGCCATTGTCTTCCTGACTTCACGCCGCGCCTGCGACGACGCCATGCAGGCCTTCCAGCGGAGCCAGACCAATCTGCCGCCGGCCAGGCAACAGGCGATCGCGTCGGTCCTGGGGCAGCTCGTCGAGCAATACCCCAGCATCGCCGAGCATCCCCTCCTGCCGGTCGTCCAGCGGGTCGGGGTGGCGGCCCACCATGCGGGGCACCTGCCCTCCTGGAAGATCGCCATTGAGGAGCTGATGCGGCAGGGCTGTCTGGATGCGGTCTTCGCCACCACCACCCTGGCGGCCGGCGTGGACTTTCCCGCCCGGACCGTGGTGGTAACCCAATCGAGCGTCCGCAAGACCAGAGACTTTACCGACCTCACGATCGGGGAAATTCAGCAACTCGCCGGCCGGGCCGGCCGCCGGGGCAAAGATTTAGTCGGCTTCGCGGTGGTGACTCCCTCGCCCTACATCGACCTGGGCGTGATCACGAAAGGCCTCACCGGGCAGCCGGAGCCGATCGACAGCCAGTTCGTGATTTCCTACCCTATGGTGCTGAACCTGCTCAAGGCGCATCCGCTGGACCAGATCCAAGCGATCCTGGCGAGGAGCTTTGCGCAGTTCCAGCTCAACCGCCGCGCCGAGCAGTTGGAATGCAAGCTGGATCAACTCCACGTGCAGATGGAGCCCTACGGACCCCGCGTCTGCACGGACTGGATCACCCAGTGGCAGGTCTTCGACCATGCGCGCAAACAGAAGGCCTCTCGCGTGCACACCCGCCAGGCGGGGGGTACCCGCCTGGCGGGTCCAGGGCGCCGCGAGCCGCCTGAACTGGCCGCCCGCCTGCACTTCCTGACGCCGGGCCGCGTGATCGGCTTGTCGAAAGGGCGCGGGGTCGTGCTCCGGCAATACAGAAGTAAAGGGCAGCGGAGCCCGACGGTGACCGTCTTGCGCCCCGGCGGCGCCGTGACCGAGTGTCCCGCCGCAAGCGTCACGCAAATCTTTGACCGGATCTTCGAGGTCGAAGAAACTCCGGCCTATCCCTGGTGCACCGGCCAGAGCCTCGACAGCTTGACCCATCAGGTCTCGGAACTGCCCGTTCGAATGCCCGTCCTGCCTATCCTCGTGCAGGAAGAGCCGGAGGAAAGCGAGATCGTCCAGACCCTGACCGATGAGTTTCCATGCCCAACCTGCCCCTCGCGCCCGGCCTGCCAGAAAGACCACGCGGCTGCGCTGCGCCTGCGTCAGGAGGTCCACCGGAACCAGAAAACCATCCAGGCGCTCCACACCGGCCTGTGGCACCGGTTTCAGAAACGCGCCGAAGTGCTCCAGCAACGGGGCTACCTCACGCCGACCTGCCGCCTGACCGACGTGGGGGAATGGGCGCGGTTGATCCGCATCGACCACTCGCTCCTGATCACGGAGCTGATCCGGGCGGACGCGTTCAGCGGGGCCGAGCCGCAGATCCTGGCCGCCATCATGGCCAGCATCGCGCACGATGACGACCGGCCCGGGGCCTTCCCCCGCATGAGCCAGGGCCTGGCCTCCCTGCTGGGGCAGGTCCGCCAACTGGCCGAGTCGCTGGCTCCCGACGAGGACCCGCCCCTCTTGCGCGCCGATGTGGCCGCCTTGACGGAACGGTGGATCGGCGATCCTACCCTCACGTGGATCGGCCTCTGCCGTGTCACCACGATGGCGGAGGGGGACATCTATCGCCTCCTGGCTCGCACACTTGAATACCTGTCCCAGGTTTATCAGTTGCGGGAGACTCACCCGGGATTGGCAGACACGGCCAGCAAGGCAATCAAAGTCCTGCGGCGGGGGGTGCTTGAAGAATTGCCGTGATGAGAAAAATAGCTGACAAGCCTGCAAGTGACCAAGTTAACATCTGGACCCTGTCAACTTGCGACTTGTTACTTGCCAGCTTGTCACTGCTGGTACTCGATGACCACTGACGAACTCGAAAAATTACTCGCGGAGCAACCGGTGAGTCGGCTGCACCGGCTCGCTCACGGGCGGGTTTACCGGCATTTCCGGCTAGGGAAGCGCCGTTTGATCGAAACCTTGCTCCGCTGCACGCCGGAGCAGCGGTCGGGGTTGGAATCGGACCTGCAAGCGTTGATACAGGAAGAGTCCGGGACGCAGCAGCCGGCCCGCGAGCGGCAAAAACCGGCCATTTCACGGACCGGCCGGAGTGAGTGGTCACCGGCCAAACCGGCCAGTCCCGTTGAACCGGAACCGGCCGAATCGCCGGCCGATCTCACGGCGTTTCTGGAAGGGATCGGCGTACCGGAACCCAAGCCTTTTGTTCCCGACGCCTGGCAGGAGGAAGCCCTCGAAGCCCTGGCCGTAACGGACGTGGTCGTCAGCGTCCCGACCGGCAGCGGCAAGACCTATGTCGCGATCGAGGCGACGAAGCGAGCCATCGAGGCGGAGGAGACCGTCATCTACACATCCCCGCTCAAGGCCCTCTCGAACACCAAGTTCACGGAGTTCTCCCGCCTGTTCGGGGCGGACCAAGTGGGCATCCTGACCGGCGACCGGCGGGACAACGCGCAGGCGCCGCTGCTGATCATGACCACGGAAATTTTGCGAAACCTGCTCTATGATGCGGCGGGAGGGGAGATCGACGTGCGCCTCGATACCCTGGGGCTCGTCATCATGGACGAATCCCAATACATCGCCGACCCGGAGCGGGGGGTCGTCTGGGAGGAAACCATCGTCTTCTGTCCGACCCAGGCTCGGCTCCTGTTGCTCTCCGCCTCGATCGGCAACCCCCAGGACATTGCCGACTGGCTGACCAGCATCAGGCCTACGCCCTGCCACCTGATCCGGCACCATCGCCGGTCCGTGCCCTTGCGGGCCGGCTATCTCCATCCGAGCGGAAAGCTGACCCCGCTCTTCCGCTCGGTGGGCATTCCGCGTGCTCCGCACAGCCCGCTCCACCCCGAGGCCAAGCGCCTCTTCGCGCAATATGAAGAGGAGACGCTCAGGCCGGGGTCGAGATGAGCGACCGCTCGAAGAACCGAAGGGGACGCGGCCGGGGAACCTGAGCAGGTCGTTCACTTCGTAGTCTTCGTGGGTTTTCCCTCGGTCGTGGTGAGTTGTTCGACCTCCGCCCGGTCTATCGCGATTATCGCCAAGATGCGAGCCTTGTCTGAATCCTTTCCGCTGGTCGCAGCGACCTGCACGGCCTGTTGGAACGTGACCTCCGCCCCGCTCCTGTCGCCTGCCTTAGCCTGCGCCAGTCCGATTTTCCCCAAGACCCATCCCTTCTCGTACGCAGCTTCCGTTGCCTCGTGTCTCGTCTCATCGGTGGCTCCTTTCTTCTCGCAACCGTGGATTATTCCACATGGGAGCCACTCTTCAAAATTCAATGGACTTCAGTATAACCTCTGTGCCCATCAGCTGCTTGCTATTCATTCTGCAGGAGAGTAACTTATGCTGCCATACCTTATACGTGAGGCTTCTATGCCTCTCTTCCTTCTCGCGGCACTACTCACCGCTGCCTCTCCGTTCGTGAAACCGAGTGATACCAATGCGCAGAGCACCGATCCGGTAGTTGTTTCAGCCGATGCGGGACGAATTCAGGCAAATAAGATTGGGTTAGAATCATGGGCTGTGTGTTTTACACCTTCCGAGGACTGTACGGGAGAGATTGTGAAAGTTCTGGAGGCTGCGCATACGTCTATTTTGGTCCAAGCTTATTCTTTCACGTCAGCCCCAATTGCGAAGGCATTGGTTGATGCACATAAGCGCAATGTAAAAGTTGAAGTTATCCTGGATAGGAGTCAACGGACAGAGAAGTATTCATCAGCTGACTTCTTAGCTCATGCCGGAATACAAACTCTTATTGATACTGCTCATGCGATTGCACACAGTAAGGTTATGGTTATAGATAACAACACGGTCATAACCGGATCATTCAACTTTACAAGGAGCGCCCAGGAACGGAACGCAGAGAATCTTCTTGTTATACGAAATAAGTCGTTGGCAGATCGCTATACGGAAAACTGGAACATTCATGCAGATCACTCTGGCCCGTATTTGGGAAGAGACGCGGAGTGATGAGAAGTCTGTGGAAAATGGTCAACGTTCGAGGCCCCAGGGCTGTCGGCGACGCGCAATAATGAAGAGGGCCCTATGCTAGGCCGAACGCTCGGAAAGGTCAATCCTTCGCATTAGCTACTGGCATAGCAAATAACACAAACAGTATGATTGTTTTCACCGCGGTCATTGAGGCCATCAAACGTGAGCTGTCTTCCCGTCGACCTTGATAGACCTGCCGATAGACGCCGCGCTCGACTCGGATTGGACGGGAGATTATCGTGGCTGGCCAGCCGCCTCCGCTTGGCGCTGGTTATAGGTCGCCACACGCTGGCTGTACGCAGCGACACGCTTTTCATACTCCGCGAGGCGCTGGCTATACTCCGCAAGCACCTGCTGCTTGGGGCCAAGGCGCTGGAGATCCGTGTCGGCGGCTATCTCCGCCCGCCGCTTATTAAGCGCTTGCTTCTCGTGATCGAGCGCACGTTTCTCCGCGTGCAACCACTCGTATTCCTTCGCCAGCTCCCTGCTCCGCAGGTCCGACCAGATCGACCGCTCCACTGGCTTGACCGGCTCAGCCTTCTCCCGACACCCGCCCTGCTGCGTGGCCGATGGCTCCTCCCACGTTCCGTAGCAGGTGGCCCGCACGATAGCCCATTCCGCCAGGGCGAGCACGGCCCGCTCGGGGTTGGCTGAGGACTCCGGGAAGGATGCGAGACCCACCCAGCGGACCTC
>VGXG01000010.1 GCA_016873395.1 Nitrospira sp.
CGTCCAACCCCAGCGATCGCGCATAGGACCGGACAAATCCCTTGGCAAAAACCTGATCGGGCAGCTTGGCAAAATTCCCTTCTTCCAACGCCTTCAGAAAATCCGGGTGGATGCGGGTCTTGGAAGCAACCTCATCCACGGTCAATCCCTTGGTCTCGCGGACCTGCCTGAAAAATTCGCCGACTGGTTCGTGTTCCATCGTTATTCCTTCTTGTGCCATCCCTTATCGCTTCAATCGTTCCAGCAGCTTGTCGGCCTCAGCCGCGTACTGCCGTTCCTTGTCGTCCAGTTGAGCCACCCGGCTCAGCGCCTCACGGGCTTTGGTATCGTAGCCGAGGTGATAGTACGCCCGCCCCAGCTCCAGGTATGTCATCGCGGGCTTCACGTTGGGCGGACTGACCAGCAGCGCATCCTCGAACGCCTCGGCGGCTCCGCTCATGTCCCCTTCATGCGCCAGGGCCTGCCCTAGCTTGAAAAGCGCCATGTCCGGCGTCGCATAGAGGCGATTGCTCAACGCCCGCCGGTAGGCCTTGATGGCCTCCTGCCAGCGGTCCTGGACCGTGAGCACCTGCCTGAGGTAATTGTAGGCATCGGAATAATCCGGATCGATCCGGAGCACCACGCGGAGCTCTTCTTCGGCCTCTTTATACTTTCCCTGAAGCGCATAAATATGCCCCACGTAATAATGCGCGTTTCGGTGGTTGGGGTTCTCCTGGATGGCTTTCCCGAACGACAAGAAGGCTTTCTGGCGATCGCTGTCGAGGTTGGCGGCGCCTTCCTGATAGTACCCTTCCGCCTTTTTGAGTTGTTCTTCAGGCACGCAGCCAGGCGTCACGGTCGCAAGCATGCCCAACAGTCCCAAGACCGCGGGATTCGGCCAGCTGCTGCATGGAACCTTGTTCACAGCCGCCTCCGGATGCGGTCCATGATCATGGAATATCCTCAAAATGCGTCAGCCGTTTGAACTGGCGGAAGCGGCCTTCGATCTCCTTGTAGTCGAGCGCGCGGAGTCGGTCGAGGCTAAACGCTTCCACCGTAAAGGACGCCATGACGCTGCCGAAAATGATCGCTTGGCGGTACGACTCCTCCGACAGGTTGCCGGTCGATGCAAGGTACCCCATGAAGCCTCCCGCGAAGGTATCCCCGGCTCCGGTGGGATCCTTGACCTGCTCCAGCGGAAACGCCGGCGCGCCGAAAGTCTGCTTGTGATTGAACAGCAGAACCCCGTATTCGCCCCGCTTGACGATGAGCTGTTTCGGACCCCTGGATAGGATCTCCTTGGCGACCTGGACCAGATTGGGATTGCCGCCCAGCGCGCGGGCCTCCCCGTCATTGATGATGAGTACGTCCACTTCCTTCAACGTGCGCCAGAGCGCATCCCGCTTCCCCTCGATCCAGAAATTCATCGTATCACAGGCGACGAGCGCGGGACGACGGACCTGCCGAAGCACGTCCAATTGCAACTCCGGATCGATGTTGCCCAGGAACAACAGATCGGGAGAGCAGTACCGCTCGGGAATCTTGGGCCGAAACGACTCCAGCACGTTGAGGCGGGTATCCAGCGTACGAGCTTCGTTCAACTGGTGGGAATATTCCCCCTTCCAGCGAAAGGTCTCCCCTTTCCGCCGTTCCAGGCCGGCCAGGTCGATGCCGCGACTTTTGAGGAACTTCACATGCTGCTCCGGGAAGTCCTCCCCCACCACCGCGATCAGATCCACGCCGGTGAAGTAGCTGGCCGCCGTCGCAAAATAGGTCGCGGACCCGCCCAGCACCTCACTGACTTCGCCAAAGGGGGTTCGGACCGTGTCCAGCGCGACTGACCCGACAACAAGCAACTTGCCCATGTTCAGCAACCTTTCATTAAACGGGGCACCCGTTGCATTCCTAGAGCAACGGGTCCCGTGAAGCGTCGTTCACAATGAGTCGTCAGTCACAAGTCGCAAGTCTCAAGTGGCAAGGCACAAGTAGCAACCGCGCAAGTGACCAAGTAGCAAGAGTCCGAAACTTGTTACTTGGCTACTTGCAACTTGTCAGCTTGCTCCATGTGTCATTAGCCCGTTTCACGCTTCACGCTTTTTCAGCAGACGGGCCAGCAACAGACCCAGCCGTCGGCGCGCGTCCGTGGAAATGTGCTGCGGCGCGGTGAGCACGGCGTTTTCCAAGGCCGTGGCGCAGTGACAAGTCCGGGGTTCCGCGGCGACCGGTAAGGCGTTGCGCAGGATGCGTTTGGCCAATGCCACGTTCTTCCGTAGCGTGGCCAGGATCGCCTCCACCGAGACCGATTCCTCCGTTTCATGCCAGCAATCATAGTCCGTGGGCAGCGCCACCGTGGCATAACACAATTCCGCTTCCCGGGCCAGCTTGGCTTCCGGCAAATTCGTCATTCCGATCACGTCCACCCCCCAGTGGCGGTAGAGCAGAGATTCGCTGCGACTCGAAAACTGGGGGCCTTCGATGCAGAGATAGGTGCCGCCCTGATGGACCGTGGCCCCCGCTCCTTGAGCCGCTTTCAACAAAGCCATAGACAGAGTCCGGCAGATCGGGTCTGCAAAGGCGACGTGCGCGACCACGCCTCGATCGAAAAACGTTCCGCTGCGACGCTTGGTCAAGTCGATGAACTGGTCGGGGAGCAGCACGTCGCCCGGCCGCACGGCCTCCTTCATGCTCCCGACCGCGCTCACGGAAATGATCCTCGCCACTCCCACCGATTTCAACGCATAGATGTTCGCCCGGTAATTGATCTCGCTGGGGGAAATGCGGTGACCGCGCCCGTGCCGGGACAGAAAGGCCACCTTCACCCCGTCGATCATCCCCAGCACGAGGGCGTCGGACGGCCGACCGAAGGGCGTCGTCGGCCGCACTTCCTTGACCCGTTCCAGCCCTTCCATGTCGTAGAGGCCGCTTCCCCCTATGATTCCGATGTCCGCTTGCGGCGTTCCCCTCTTAACCGGCACAGAACCTCCTTCAATTCATCGGGCGACCCCAAGCGGCAAATTGGCAGGTTGACAAGTCGTCTGTTTCGCTTCCAAACGTCCGTCAGTCTTGCTCACTTGTCCGCTTGTTAACTCGTCAGCTTCCTTCTGCGCCGCCAGATCGGACAGGAACCGGCGCACCAAGTCCAGAATCCTGGCCGCCACCGCCTCCAACGGCTCTGATTCGCCGATCGACAGCCAGGTGATTCCCGGCTCCTTGCGGAACCAGGTGAGCTGGCGCTTGGCGAAATGACGGGTATCCCGCTTGAGCCGCCGGACTGCCTCCTCGTACGAATACTCGCCGGCCAGGTGCCCGGCCAACTGCCGATAGCCCAGACCCTTCATCGACCCAAGGCGCCGCCCATAGCCCTTGTCCAGCAACCCCTTGGTTTCCTGCATCAGCCCCTTGGCCAACTGGTCCTCGACCCGCTGCTCGATCCGCCGATAGAGCGCGTCGCGCGCCCGCATCAAGCCGATCAGCAGGGGCGAGAAGGGAGTCTCGGCAAAGGCATGGCGTCGGTGAGATTCGGACAGGGGCCGGCCCGACAGGCGATGCACTTCCAACGCTCGGATGATCTTGACCTGATCATGGGGATGCAGCCGTGCTGCCGATTCAGGATCGACCAGCGCGAGCTCGCGGTGCAGGTGGTCGGTCCCCTTCACGCGCGCTTCGTTCTCCAGTCGCTGCCGCAAGCTCCAATCGGCCCCCGGTCCTTCCCACAGACCCCGGATCAGCGCCCTCACGTACAGCCCTGTGCCCCCTACCACCAACGGAAGCTTCCCCAAACCATACAGCCGATCTATGTCCATCAGCGCCAGCCGACGATATTCTCCCACATTGAACGGCTGATCCGGCCCCACCAGGTCGATCAACCGGTGCGGCACGTCCTGTCGCTCGGCCAGCGTCGGCTTGTCCATCCCGATGTCCATGCCGCGATAGACCTGCCGGGAGTCGGCCGTCAGGACTTCCGTGTCCAGCGCCTTGGCCAGAAGGACCGCGACCCGGCTCTTCCCCACCGCGGTCGGACCGGTGATGACGACGAGCGGCCTCTTCTCCACCGTAAGGGGTGAGGGGTGAGGGGTGAGGGGTGAAGTCTGTTCCGCCGTCGTTATCGTAGCTCGATTCATCACGCCTTACACCTTACGTCTCACGCCTCACGCCTAACGGGTTACGCGCGGCCAAAAATTTTGTCCAATTCCTCTGCCGGAAGCCGGAGGGCCACCCGTCGGCCGTGCGGACAAGTCATGGGCAGGCCTTCCTCAACCCAGTCTTCGATCAGCTGCTTGCTTTCCGCCGGCTCCATCGCTCGACCGGCCCGGACGGCTGCATGGCAGGCCAGCGAAGCCAGCACGGGCCGCACCCGCGCTTCCAGAGAAGAGGCGGCATTCCACTCCGACAGGTCGTCCACGAGGTCTTGAATCAACGACTGGTAGTCGAGCCGACCCAGCAAAGCCGGCACCGCTCTGACGACGAACGAGGAGGAGCCGAAGGGCTCCAGCAGAAGCCCGAGCTTTTCCAGGTCCGGCACGTGACGCTGAACGAGAGGGACCGCACTGGGCGCCAACTCAAGCGGCTCGGCAATGAGCAGGGGTTGCAACTCCACAGCCCGGCTCTGCCAGGCCCGCCAGAGCCGTTCAAACAGGACCCGTTCGTGAGCCGTGTGCTGGTCAATCACCTGCAGCTCCGAACCTACCTGCGCGATCAGGAACGTGCGGCTGACCTGTCCTAAGGGGGTCACCTCGGCGCCGGGGCCGATCGACACAGGACCAAGAAGCGAGACCTGGGCCGTTCCGGAATCGGCCGACCCTTGAAGCCGGCTGCTCCCCGGAGAACCTGAGAACAAGGCCGCCTGAGTGGTCCGTATCCAGCGATCCTCAGGCCGACCCTCCGCCACGAAGCTGCTCCGGCCCTCCAGACCAATCCCCCCTGCCTGCCCTGCCGACTCTATAGGCGCAGCCAGGGAGGCTCGGCCGCCTATGGCCGCGCCCGTCCGCCCACCCAGTGCCTCCCGGACCGCCTGTCTCACCGTTTGGTGAATCAGGTCCTGGTCGGCAAACCGGACTTCCCGCTTGGCCGGATGCACGTTGACGTCCACCCGCTCCGGATCGACGTCGAGAAACAGGACGTACCGGGGATGGCGGCCCTTTGCGAGAAAGGTGCCGTAGCCATCGGAGACCGCATGGGCGACGGCCGCGTTCCTGATCGCCCGGCGGTTCACGAAGAGATCCTGGGGGGCGCGCCCGACGCGCGTCTGCGCCGCGTCGATCGTGAGCCCGTGAAGCAACAAGCCGGGCCGTTCCGCGCGCACCTCGATCATCTGCTCCAACACCTTGGCGCCGTAGACTTGCAGCAGACGATCCCGCCAGGAAGCCACCGCGGGATAGGTCAGCACCTCCTGCCCGTTATGCCGGAGTTGAAACTGCACCGAGAGCCACGCCAACGCCGCCTGCTGCACTACCTGACAGATATGGGAAAACTCGGTCGTCTGTGTCTTGAGAAATTTCTTCCGGGCCGGCGTATTGAAAAAGAGGTTCGCCACCTCCACCTGCGTGCCGGGCGCCGCCGCCACGTCCTCCACCTTGGTCATCGTCCCTCCGGTCACGGCCACCAGGGTGCCGACCGGTTCGTGCCGACAGGCGGTGATGAGCCGGACCTTCGAGACGGCCGCGATGCTGGGCAGGGCCTCTCCGCGAAATCCCAGGGTCGTGATCGACCACAGATCGCGCTCCGCGTACAGCTTGCTCGTCGCGTGACGCTGGAAGGCCAGTTGGGCGTCGGCTCGGCCCATGCCTTCTCCGTCATCCGCCACCCTGATCAGCCCGCGCCCGCCGTCCGTCACCTCGACGGTGATCCGGCTGCTCCCGGCATCCAGGCTGTTATCGATCAGCTCCCGCACCACCGCGGCCGGCCGCTCGACCACCTCCCCGGCCGCGATCCGGCTGGCGACTTCGCCGGGCAGAACCCGGATTCTTCCGAGACTGCCAGCCACATTCATCGAGGCCTGCATGACGACCCGCTCCTTCGCGCAGCCGGCTTCTCCGCCACCTCGACCAGGCCCGGAGACAAAGGGAACGATCGGCGGGGGCTCATCGCAGCTCGGCCAGCTTGTTCTTGGCCAACTTGGCTTCAGGGGATGCAGGAAACTCTTCGACAACCCGTTTGAGGAATCCGCGAGCCTTGAGCACGTCCCCGGTTTCGGTCGAGATCACGCCGAGTTTGAACAGTGCGGGCGGGACCTTTTCGCTCTTGGGAAAATCGGCGGCAACCCGCTCGAACGACTCAGTCGCGCGCCCGAACTCTTTCGTACTGTAATAAGACTCCCCCAGGAAATAGTGGGCGTCCGCCGTTTTCGAGGTGGCCGGGAAATCCTGCAAGAACCGCTGGAACCCTTCCACGGCAAGAGTGTACCGGCCGTCGATGTAGTCGTTGTAGGCCAGGTTAAACGCCGAGGTCGGGGTGATGGCCGGCGTGCCGGAAATCATCGGCCCCGTTTCCGGCAAGGAGGGGGTGGGAGCCAGCTTGGCCGGCTTGGATTGACGCGACGGCTCGCCGGGGACGGTCTCGGAGGGCGTCGGCTCAGGTGGACGGGCCTCCGAGAGTCGAGCCAGCCAGCCGCCCAATTCCTTTACCCGATCTTCAAGCTGGGCGAGCCGTCGTCGGAGTCCCTCGATGTCCTTCCCGGTCGTCTCGCTCGATGCCGCCTTAGCAACCGGCTTGCCTTCGAGCTTCGCCTCCAAGGACTTGAGCCGGTTCTGCAGCTCTTCCTGCTTCTTACGGTCTTGCTCCTGAGCCTTCGTGGCGGTACGAAGATCATCCCGCAAGTCCACGAAGTCTGCATGCCTGGCGCACCCGAGAGGGGCCACGGTCAGAAGGGCCATCAGAAAGACGGCTGGGGAAAGAACAGCCGGACGGTCGCGTGGAACAATCGCTTGCATGGATTTACCTGCTTTGCTTGAGTTGCGCCAACTTATCCAGCGCCTTGCCTGCCTCGGGACTCTTGGGATAGGCATCGGCCACCTGCCGCAGGGTCGTCGAGGCCCTGCCCCGATCCTTGAGAGCCAGGTAGGCAAACCCCTTCTTTAACAACGCGGCCGGCACTTTTTCGCTGGTTGGGTAGGACAGTTTCACCCGGTCGAAGGCTTCGATGGCCCGTTCATAGTCCTTTTTTCCATAATAACATTCTCCCAGCCAGTACTGAGCATTGGGGGCCAGATTGGAGGTGGGGTGCTGGACCAGGAAATCCGAAAACCCCTGGAGCGCGCCGTTCAAATCCCCCTGTTTGAATTTCTGGATGTTCCGGTCATAGGCCTCCTTGGCGCTGGCCGCCGCCTCGGTCTGGGCGCCGGCGGGCGTGGCAGTCCGTGCGGCGAGCGAAGCGGCCTGGGCCGAATCGTCAGCCGTCTCCTGGACCGGCTCAGAAGGAGCGACCGGCTTCGACGGGGCCGCCGCCTCACCGGTCGGCGCATGCGCACCCTCCCCGGGAGACTGACTCGATCGCTTGGCGCGATGGGACTCTTTCGCCGCAGAGGGAGCGGAGGAAGGCTGCGCGGCTTTCTTCCCCCCCTGTTTACCCACTGCCGGGTTTTTGGTTTCCCGGAGTTGATTGACCGCTTGAGTGAGGGCTTCGACTTGGCTCTTGACAGCCTCCACGCCCGTGTTCGTCTCGTCAAGGCGGCGATCCTGCTGCTCCTCCTGGGCCACAAATTTCTCACCCACGGCCTCCAGCGCCTTGGCAACCGACGTCACGCTTTTATTCACCTCGGCCAGATGGGCGGTGGTCGCTTGAGCGTCCGCTTCGACCTTGTCCCGCAAAGCATCCGTCCGTTGCGAGGCCGCCGCGGTGAAGTCGGTGATGCGTTGATCTTCCTGAATGAGCTTCTCCCCCAGACCATTGATGGCCAGCTTGAACTCCGCGAGGGCGCCGTTGAGTTGGACAATCTGCTCGCCCAAGGCCTGCCTCTGGGCGTCATCCGTTGCGAGGGCCTGGTCATGCGCTTGGAGGCGCGCGTCCAAAGTCTTGGTCGCGGAGACGACTCCGGCGTTCGCCGCCTTCAGGTCGGCGTTCAACTTCCCCAACCGATGTTCCAGATCATCCAATTTGGCTCGGATCGAGGTCTGTTCGTGCGTGCCCTTGTCCAGTCCGCCTCGGAGCGCCGCGACCTCCTCCTCGCGCAGTTCACTGACATCCTGATGGAGCTTCGCACCAGCCTCGTTGGCCCGCTTGATAGCCTCATCCAGCTTGGCGATCTTCAGGTCCACCTCCTGGTTGAGCTTGGTCAGGTCCGCCTTTTGGGCCAGACAGCCGCTCATCACCAATAGACCAACGAGAACGGCCGCAAGCCGTCCAGAACGCCGGTACCAGCCACCACTTTGGATCTGCCTGCTCACCACTTCTATCATTCCCCCTTAGATCGTGCTTACGCGCGGCGCGGCCGCCGCACGAGACCGCTCACATTAATTCGGCGACCAGGCGGGAGAGCTGTGATGCGTTCCCCCGGCAGTCAGCCGTTCCAGCTCGGTCCCGTCGCTGTTGACCATGTAAATGTGGCTCTTCTCTTCGTCGGTCGAGCTGAACACCAGATGGCGCCCGTCCGGAGACCAGGACGGCGAATCATCGACTCCCGTGCCGGACGTGATCTGGACCCGCTTCTGCCCATCCGGGGTGATCAAACAGAGCTTATATTGTCGGTCCTCGGTCCGGCAGACATACGCGATCCAGTTCCCCTTGGGCGACCAGGCCGGGGCTGCGTTGTAATCGCCTTCGAAGGTCAGCCGGCGCACGTTTGAGCCATCCGCATTCATCAGATAGACTTGAGGTCCGCCACCCCGGTCCGAGACAAAGGCCAGCTCCCGACCGGTCGACGACCAGGCAGGAGACAGATCGCCGGCTGAGTGGGTGGTCAGCCGCATCAGCGCTTTGGTGGTCAGGTCCAGCTTATAAAGCTCCGAGTTCCCGTCCTGGCTGGTGGCGAAGGCCACGGAAGCCCCATCCGGCGAGTAAGCCGGCGTGATGTTCAACCCCGCGAGCGACACCAGCGTGGCGCGCCTGCCGGTCGCCAACTCGATCGTCTCGATGGACTGCCTGCTGCGGCTCCGATACGTCGTAAACACGAGCGCGCGCCGGTCCGGAGACCACCGCGGCATCAGGTTGATGAACCCGTCCGCGGTGACCTGGCGCGGGGCGAAGCCGTCATAGTCCATGACGTACAGCTCGCGGCTGCCTCGCTGTTCCGACACGAACGCAATCTTGGTCCTGGCGATCCCCTGCTCACCGGTGTAGCGGTAGACCAGCTCGTCCGCGAGGCGGTGCGTCATCAGGCGCAACACGGACGGAGCGCCCACATACCGCTTGCCGACGATCCCTTCGCTTTTGATGTCGTCGTAGACATAGCCATCTAAGACCAGGTCGGCGTTCCGCTGGGCCACCTTGCCCCAGACCGCCGCCGTGGTCCCGTTATCGGCTGCCTGGTTGAGGAGCACTTTCCGGGGGTCGTTCAGGTCATCCCGTTTGATCCCCAGCTTTGCGACATCATCAGTGACGGCAAAGATCTGGGATCGGCGGAGGTCCTTCTTGAGCACCTCGGCCACGCGCTCGCCCACCCGCTCCGGCATCGTGTCATCCAGGAACCACAGGACCGCGATCGGAATCTTCTGAAAATCCGGTCGCGTGGCCTCCAGAAAGACATCGGCCGCGCCGGACTCGATGACACACGCCAGCCCGACGACGAGCAGCAGACATGTCGGGAGAACCAGCCGCTTCATAGGAGTCTGTCGGGGAATGCCTTCGTCACGAGGCGAATCGAGGTTGGGCCAGATGCAAGGCCGCAGGCTCGAAAAAACCGGAGGCGTATTCGCTGGAATACGTTGAGGATTTTTTAGAGCCGAGAACGACGCAGATGGCCTGAGATCGTTCGCCGTAGTAGAATGGTGATTCCCCGACAGACTCCTAGGGTTCACCCGGCCTCCTCTCCAACCGTAAAGCTGAAATGCGTGTCCAGGTATGGATCGGTCATCTCCTGCGGAAACGGGGGCAATCGACCGGCTTTCAGCACGGCCCGCCGGCCCGCATCATCGAAATACTCATTACCCGATTTGGTTTCAATGACCACCTCACTGACGCTGCCGGAGCGATCCAAACGAAACCGGATGACCACTCGAAGCGCGGTGCCGGGCAGGTCTACTGGCGGCGCGCTCCATTGGCTGCTGATCTTGCTCTGGACCAGAGCCAAGTATCGGTTCGGAGCAACACCCGGCACCTTGATATCCGTCTCCGGCTTCTGCGCGCTCGTGGTCTTGGCCTGGACCGACGGTTGAGGTTCCGATGGACGTCGTGGCACAGGCTTGAGCGACAAGGTTGCATCCGGCACTTTCAAGCTGCTCAACAGATTTTGGATCTCTTTCTGGCTCGGAGGCGGCGCGGTCTTACCGGGCGCCACCGGCATCGGTTTGATTGCACCCAGCTTCGGAGCCTCCGGCGGCAGCTCGATTCCGCGCAAGGCGTCCTTCAACGGATTCTCCGGCTGGCGCCCTACCTCGCGCACCTCTTGGGGCGGAGGAAAGGCGGGGACAGGCGCCACCTTGGGGGCGGTTGGCGTGGGCATTCTTGCCGGGGCCTGCTTTGCCTGCCGGCGGGGAGGAGCCGGTGGCTGGAGTGTCGTCGGCGTGGGAGGAAGCGCAACCGGCTCGACCTCGCGCAAGGCGGAAACAGCCGGTGACGGAGATTCAAGGACTGGGGCCGCCGGTTCCGCTTCAACCGGACGCGGAGGGGCCGGTGCGGCAACCGGGCTCGTGGAGGGAAGGCTGACCAGCGAGACGTGATAGGTTGCCAAAGGCCGTTCCACCTGACGAGTGCCGCGCAGGCCGAAGACCAGCGTCAGCACGCAGAGGTGGAAGACCAGCGAGACCAGGAAGGTCCACTTGGCCCGGAGGCCGGCTGGCTGCTGGGCTCCCGACAGAGCAAGTAAGTTGGAATAGGATTCAACGGTCATGGCTGGTCACTTGTTGACGTAGGTTGAGCTACGGGACGGCCGGGGTATGACGCTCCATGATGGGAAGATCCGTCACGGGCTCCGGCCCGGCCGGATCGGTCACCATGCCCAGCTTTTCGATCCCGGCCTTCTTGACCCCATCCATCACCTGAATGACGGTCCCGTACGGCACATCGCGGTCCGCGCGGAGGAAGACCGACACCTCCGCATTCCGTTGCCTGACGGCTTTTAGCCTGTCCTCGAGCTGCGCCAACCCGATCGGGTCCTTATCCAGGTACAGCTTCTGATCCCGCTCGATGGTCAACACGATCCGCTCTTCCGGCTTGATGGTGTTGCTCGTGGAGGTCGGCAGCTTGATGTCCATGCCGCGGTACAGCATCGGTGCCGTCACCATGAAGATGACCAACAGGACGAGCATGACATCCACGAGGGGGATGACGTTGATCTCGGCGAGAAACCGGCGATGGCGCGTCTCGAAAATCACCCGCGCGTCCCCACGTGCTTCGGCTGGGTCCGGAGCCGATTCAGGAACTCGATGCTGAAGGCTTCGGCCCGAAAGGCCGCTTTGCGGATCCGCGTCAGAAAGTAGTTGTAGGCGATCACCGCGGGAATGGCCGTGAACAGCCCGGCCGCCGTGGCGACGAGCGCCTCCGCAACGCCGGGGGCCACGGCCGCAATGCTGGCGGTGCCCTGCCTGCCGATCTCTGCGAAGGCGTTGATGATCCCCAATACCGTGCCCAGCAGCCCGACAAACGGCGTGATGTTCCCCGCGGTCGCCAGAAACGGCAGGTAGATTTCCTGCTTGGAGATTTGGTCCTGCATGATGTGCGCCACGACGCGATCCAGATATTGGCGGTCCGCTCCGATCGCCTCGTCTGAGGAGTCCAGCGCAACCAGCCCGTTTTGCTCAGGAGGGAAACGATCGGCGATACCGAGAAAAAGGACCGCAGCCGGACTGGCCGGAAGGCGCCGCGCAGCGCGACGCAACTCCTCTCGGTCCTGCGTCTTGGCGTAGAGGCTCAGGAACCGCTGGTCGTCGCGGTCGCAGGCGCGGAACGCGCGCCACTTGAACAGGATCACGGCCCAGGAAATGACCGAAAAGAAGAAAAGAATCAGCAGAATGACTTTTGAAACCGCCCCGAGCGAACCGAGAAGCCCAATGGGACCGGCCTGAAACACCATTCTTCTAGCGCATCCCCTCCCTAACCCGTCGTGACGACACAGAGGGTCCCAACAACTTTTCTCTCACCCGCGAGGAAAGTGGCGGGGCCGACGGGATTTGAACCCGCGACCTCCAGATTGACAATCTGGCGTCCTAAACCAGGCTGAACGACGGCCCCCTCTTCACTGTTCGACATTAGCACAACAGAAGGTACGGTAATTGTCAGGCCGGTTCGCCCCGCGATGCAAAACCCTGGTAGGCGGAACAGGGATCGAACCTGTGACCTCTGCCTTGTAAGGGCAGCGCTCTTCCATCTGAGCTATCCGCCCGAAAATTCAAAATTGCCGAATGGTTGCGCGAGTTTTCGGATGCTATCAAGTCCGCCCTGTCTTGTCAACCACGTCAGGCAACGATGAAGTGCAAATGATGACCGGGAGTTTTTAGTTTTGAGTTTTTAGTCGGGAGCTTTTAGCTCAAATTTAACACGCACAACTCATTTCGTTATCGTTCCGCGTTCGGCTCGAGCTTTCGTGCGGAGCCGCCGCTTTCTGGGAAACAAGTCCGTATGGAGCCGTTTCAATCGTTCGCGCTCCACGTGGGTATAGATTTGCGTGGTCGTGATGCGGGCATGGCCCAGCATCGCTTGCACGGACCGCAAGTCTGCTCCATGGTCCAGGAGATGCGTGGCAAAGGAGTGGCGGAGCATATGCGGGGAGATCGGCTTGACGATGCCGGCCCGCCGCGCCCTGGCGCGCAACACCTTCCAGAACCCCTGCCTGGTCAGCTTGCCTCCCCGCCTGGTCACGAAGACATGCCGAGAGGGGCGCCCCTTGATCAGGGCCCCGCGCGCCGAATCAAGATAGGCTTCGACTTTCTTCCGCGCCAGCTCGCCGAGAGGCACGACCCTTTGCTTGGCTCCTTTCCCGAACGCCAAGACATACCCGACGGCCAAGTTCAGGTGCGAGAGCTCGAGGCTGACGAGCTCCGAGACCCGCAACCCGGTCGCATAGAGCAACTCCACCATGGCGGCATCGCGCTTGTCTTCCGGTCTGGCCCCTTCCGGGACTTCCAACAGTTTGGCCACTTCGCCCTGTGTCAGGACTTTGGGCAGCTTCATCCAAGGTCGGGGCGAGCTCAGGCTGAGAAGAGGATTCTCCCGGAGGAGCCGCTCCCGCGAGAGGAAACGAAAAAACCCGCGGAGCGCCGCCATGCAGCGCGCGGTCGAAGCCGGCGACAGGTTCGAGCGCTTCAAGTGGACAAGGAACTCCGACAGGCTCTGCCGCGTCACGCCGGCCGGCTTCCGGATGTGCCGGGACGCCCAAAAGTCCTGCAACTTGCGCAGGTCCCGGCGGTAGGAATCCAGGGTGTTGCCGGACAGCCCGCCCTCAACCCGGAGCTCGGCCAGATACCGGTCGATCAAATCATCCATGTCATCCATGCATGCCGTTCCGCTCGTTTCTCTCCCGCCTTGCGAGGCTGACTATAGTCGTGGAGCTTCGCAAAAACAACAAGATGCGGGCTTCGGCAGCCTTGACAGCCCGCGGTCCGGTCCCTATAGTACCCTTGGTGATAGCTTGAGAATCCGATATGCTAGCCCGCATTATTCATGAACGCTTCTGCTGCAATCGTGGTTCCGCTGCTGGGCACCCGTTGCTCCAAGATTGCAATGGGTCCCGGCTTGGCCGCGGGTTTCCAGCGGCCAAGCGGGCGGGCTCGCCGCTTGGTCGGTCAACATACTGTTCAAGTATGTCTCCCTCCCTCGCGGCTCCACGCGCCCGTCTCGTTACGCGGCTCCGCGATTTCACGACGAACCGTCATGAATAATGCGGGCTAGGTAACAATGGACAGGTTTCACTTTTTTGCAAAGCGGACCGCCAAGTTGACATCCGCCTTCCTGTCGGCCCTGCTCCTCTCGTTGACGATCGCCTCACTCCCCTCACCGACTGACGGGTCTCTTGCACTGGCGGCCGCCCTTTCGACCGAAGAAGCCACCCAGGAGAACCAGCTTCCTGCGACGGCCGATCAGAAGAACCCGCTCGCCCGCGCCAAGGGTTTGATCGCTTCCCACCAGGAGGACGAAGCGATCAGCGTCCTCAAAAGCTTTATCGCCTCTTCCTCGCAGCCCCAGTCCCTGGCCCAGGCCTATCTGCTCATGGCGGAAGCGCTGAACGGCAAACACGAATATCCCGAGGCGATCCATTATCTGGAGCGTCTGCTGAGTGAATTTCCCCAGTCGGATCTCACGCTCGGCGCGCAGCTCCTCTTGGGTCAGGCTTACACGAAAGTCGGGGAAGCCAACCAGGCGCTCTCTCTCCTGGCCGAAGTGCGCAACCAAGCTCCCGATCCGGACATGAAGCGGGCGGCGGTGGCGCTGATTGGAGAGGCCCAGGCCAGCAAGAAGGATTATGTGCGCGCCGTCCAAGCCTGGCTGGAGGAAATGGCGCTCAGCCCCGAGGAGAAACGGGGCGAGGCTCGCGCGCGCATCCGCGACCTTGTCCAGGACCAGATGGACAAGAAGGTTCTGCTGCACTTGCGCGACGCCTACGCGACCACCTTTCCCGGCGACCTGATCTTGATCCGCCTGATCGAGCTGCACACCAATCGCGGGGAAGATCACCTGGCCGAGCGCAACCTGCGTCTCTTTCTGACCCACTTTCCCGACCACGAGTATGCGCCGACGGCAGCGGAACAGTTGAAGGGCTTCAAGGCAAAGGTCAAAGGCAGCCAGTACGTCCTCGCCGCGCTGCTGCCGACCTCCGGCCGCCTCAGCCCCTTCGGCGCCGAAGCCTTGAACGGCATCCGCCTCGCGCTGGACAAGGGAAAAGAAACGTTGGGGCTCGCCTCAGTCGGCCTGGTCGTCAAGGACAGCCAGGCAATCGAGAAATCGTCGTTCCGGTCCGAGGTGGCCGACCTCATCGCGGAGTATCACCCGCTGGCCGTCATCGGCCCTCTGCTCTCGCGTGAGCTCCAGCCGGCGGCGGCGGTCGCCGAGGACGAGAACACGCCCTTCGTGACCCCGGCCGCCACCCTGCCGGACGTACGTCGCCTGGGCGCGTACCTGTTCAGCACGACCCTCACCTACCAGCAGCAGGCCACCCGTCTCGCGGACTACGCCGTGACCCGGATGGGCTACCGCCGGTTCTGCATCCTGCACCCGGAAAGCCCCTACGGCCTTGAACTGGCCCGCCTCTTCAGCCAGGAAGTCAAGCAGCGGGGCGGCACGATCATCGCGGCGGAGTCCTACAAAGAGTCTGACACGGACTTCAGCGCCCAGATCAAGCGCCTCAAGGCCGAGGATCTGAAGCACGAGGGAACCGCCGAAACGACCCAGACCAGCAAAGGCGCGACCAGGGTCATCTATCAGCCGGGATTCGACGCCGTCTTTTTGCCCGGCAGCTATGCGCAGGCGGCGCTCATCGCCCCGCAACTGTTGTTCCACGATGTCAAGGTCCCCTTTCTCGGCAGCAGCGGCTGGAACAACCAGGAGCTGCTTAGGCTGGCGGACCGGTCGGTGGAAGGCAGCGTCTTTGTGGACGGGCTTTTTCCGGACAGTCCTGATCCAGCCATGCACGATTTCGTCGAACGGTATCGGCGGCGCTTCCAAGCAACCCCGAGCCTCTTCGCAGCCCAGGCCTACGACGCGACGAGGTTGGTGCTGGAAGCGATCAAACGAGGGGCCTCGTCCGGCAAGGGGATCCGCGATGTGTTGCTGAAGCAACAGGACCTTCCAACGCTGGGGGGTCCGACTGCTTTCGGTCCGACCGGTACGTTGGAGCGGCGGGCTGTCCTGGTCCAGGTCAAACATGGCAAGTTCGTTCAACTCGACTAGGAGAAGAGCGCTGAATGCAGAACGATGAATGCTGAATTTGAGTCGTCAGTCATCAGTTGTCAGTTTTCAGTTCCGGACAATCCCGAAACTGATAACTGTAAACTGAGAACTGTTCACTGTTCCGCGTTCATCGTTCATACTTGTTGAACGGCATCGGACCCATGAACTCATTGCCCCAGATCCTCCATACGATCTCCTACATGGCACTCCCGCTGCTGCTGGCCATGGTGTTCCACGAGTACGCCCACGGGTGGGTCGCCCATCGTTACGGCGACGATACGGCGCGCGCGGCCGGACGGTTGACGCTGAACCCCCTGGCTCACATCGATCCTTTCGGCACTGTGATCCTGCCGCTCATCTGTTTGCTGTTCCCCGGCGGGTTTTTCCTGGGCTGGGCCAAACCGGTCCCCATCGACCCGGCGCGGCTGAAGAATCCGCGTCGAGACATGGCGCTGGTCGCCGCCGCCGGACCCGGCATGAACCTGTTGCTGGCCGTCGCAAGCGCCCTGCTGCTCAGCCTGCTGGTGACCGTCGACCCGACACTCCTGGCCTATTGGCCGCCGCAGCCGGGCATGGAACCCCGCCGTGATCTGCTGGGCATGCTCCTGCTCCCCATCGCCGCCATGGCTCTGTATTCCGTGTTCATCAATATTCTGTTGATGATCTTCAACCTGATTCCGATCCCTCCATTAGACGGAGGGCGGGTCCTGACCAGCCTGCTCCCGGCCCGGCCGGCGATCACCCTGAGCCGGTTGGAGCCTTACGGGATGTTGATTATCGTGGGCTTGATCTTCATGGACCCCCAGATACACGTGATCCAGACCATTACCGGCACGATGGTCAACATTCTGGCCGGCACGATCCTGTCCACGGTCTTGCACTGACACGGGAGCACCAGCATGGCGTCACCGGCACGAAAACGGGTCTTGAGTGGCATGCAGCCAAGCGGGCTGTTGCACCTGGGCAATCTGCTCGGCGCGTTGGAGAACTGGAAGGCCTTGCAAGAGCAGTACGACTGTTTCTTCTTCGCGGCGGACTGGCACGCGCTGTCCACCAACTATGCGGACACGAGCCGGGTGCGCGAATTCACGCGGGACCTGCTGATCGACTGGCTGGCCGCCGGGATCAACCCAGAACGAGCCACGGTTTTCGTCCAGTCGCGCATCCCGGACCATGCGATCCTGCACCTGCTCCTTTCAATGATCGTGCCGATCCCCTGGCTGGAGCGGAACCCGACCTATAAGGAGAAGCAGGAGGAGATCAAGGAGCGCGACCTCTCCACTTACGGATTTCTCGGCTATCCTGTCCTCCAGGCCGCCGACATCCTGTTATACAAGCCGGACTTCGTGCCGGTCGGCAAGGATCAGCTTCCGCACTTGGAGCTCACGCGCGAGATCGCCCGCCGCTTCAACAGCCTCTACAAGCCAATCTTCCCGGAGCCTCAGGAGCATTTGACCAAATTCCCCAAGGTGCTGGGTACCGACGGCCGGAAGATGAGCAAGAGCTACAACAACACGATCAACCTCTCGGACAGCGAGCCGGTGGTGCGTCAGAAATTGAAAACAATGGTGACAGACCCGGCGCGGGTGAAGCGGACCGACCCGGGCAACCCGGACATCTGTCCCGTCTATGACTTTCACAAGATTTATTCTCAAGCCCCGGTCCTCGATCGGGTCAACCGCGAATGCCGGACGGCCGCAATCGGCTGCATCGACTGCAAGAAGCTGGTCGCAGATGTCATGGTGGAGAAGTTGCAACCGATCTGGGAGAACCGGACCAGGCTGACCGCCAAGCCGGATCAGGTCGAAGCCATCGTCCAAGCAGGCAGTACCCGCGCCGCCAAAGTCGCGCACCAGACGCTGGAAGAAGTAAAGGAGGCCATGAAAATTTAGCCGGGCATGGCACGGTTATCCACTGGCAGAAGAGTACATAGATGACCTATTGAGGAAGTCTTGCAAGTTCTGAACGTTGGTGAGATCATCGAGACGTATCCGGAAGATTCTCCATATCCTAGTTGCCTCATCTTGGGTCGGACCGTTACAGAACGACCGCTCCATATCGTGTGCGCCAGTTCCGGCTGAAGAGCGGTTGATCATTATCACCACGTACAATTCAGCGGTGGAACAACTCCCTTCCGGGGCAAAGCCTTACTGTTTAAGCCAGTTTGTAGGACTCACGCACGTAAGGCTTAGTTGAGTGTCATCAGAGATACTTCTGCAGCACCAACACTTGCCGCCCTTTCGGCTCTCCCAAATCGCCTTGACAACCTTTCACTGCCTGGGTACTATTCGCTCTCCTGCCGGTCGCGGTTCGGCCGGCATTTCATTTTTAAAGGAGCACAACGTAAGACATGGCTATTCGCATTGGAATCAACGGGTTTGGTCGGATCGGCCGCAATGTCTTTCGGGCCTCGTTGGGCGACCCGGACTTAGATTTCGTCGCGGTCAACGACCTGACGGACGCCAAGACGCTCGCCTATTTGTTGAAGTACGACTCGGTGCACGGCACGTTGGAGGCCGACGTGCAGGCTCGCGACAGCGAACTGGTGGTGAACGGCAAGCCGATCAAGATCCTGGCCGTCAAGGACCCCAAGGAACTGCCCTGGAAGGACCTGGGTGTGGATTTGGTAATCGAATCCACCGGCCGCTTCACTGACCGCGAAGGAGCCGGCAAACATCTTTCAGCCGGCGCCAAGCGGGTGATCATCTCGGCCCCGGCCAAGGATGCGGACGTCACGATCGTCCTGGGCGTGAACGAGAACACCTACGATCCGCGCAAGCACCAGGTCATCTCCAACGCCTCCTGCACGACCAACTGCCTGGCGCCGGTGGCCAAGGTGCTGCTGGACAACTTCGGCATCCGCCACGGGCTCATGACCACGATCCATTCCTACACGAACGACCAGCAACTGCTGGACCTGCCGCACAAGGACTTGCGGCGCGCGCGGGCCGCGGCCCTCTCGATGATCCCCACCAGCACCGGCGCGGCCAAGGCGCTGCATTTAGTGCTCCCGCAGCTCAAGGGAAAGATGGACGGGATGGCGATCCGGGTGCCGACCCCCAACGTGTCGATCGTGGACCTGACAGTGGAAACGGAGAAGGACTGCGACCCGGCATCGGTCAACGCCGCGTTCCGCAAGGCCGCGGAGGGCCCCCTGAAGGGCGTCCTGAAATATTCCGAAGACCCGATCGTCTCGACGGACCAGAACGGCGATCCCCACTCGGCCACGCTGGATGCGCCGCTGACCACGATCCTGGAGCACCGTATGGTGAAAGTCATCGCCTGGTACGATAATGAGTGGGGCTACTCGTGCCGGGTCCGGGACCTCATCAAATTCATCGCCGCGAAGTCCTGACGGCTTCAGGCATCTGACCAGCATTCTCCCGCCTCAACGTCCGCCATGATCGTCGGACCCGAGCGGGATTACACTGGACGGGATCAACGTGGATAGGGAACGCCCATGAACGTGCATAAGCGGACGATCGAGTACGTGGATCTGCGCAACAAGCGCGTGATCATCCGCGCCGACTTCAACGTCCCGCTCGACGAAGCTCACCAGATCACCGACGACAGCCGTATCCGGGCCACTCTGCCGACAATCAACCGGGCCGTGGACGAGGGCGCCAAGGTCATCCTCTGCTCGCACCTGGGCCGGCCCAAGGGGAAGCCGGACACCCGGTACAGCCTGGATTCCGTGGCACGGCGGCTTCAGCGGCTCCTGGGCAAGGAAGTGGCCTTCGCGTCGGACTGCATCGGTCCAGCGGTCGAGAAGACGGTCGCCGGGATGAAGCCGGGCGACGTGCTGCTTCTGGAAAACCTTCGCTTTCACCAAGAAGAAGAACAGAACGACGAAGGCTTTTCCAAGGCCCTGGCCTCCCTCGGCGACGTGTACATCAACGACGCCTTCGGTGCCGCGCACCGTTCCCACGCCTCCATCGTCGGGATCACCAAGTTCGTCAAGGAAGCGGCGGCCGGCTACCTGTTGAAAAAGGAGGTCGAGTACCTTGAGGGTGCGGTGGCCAATCCCATGCGCCCGTTCGTCGCGATCCTGGGGGGGGCGAAGGTCTCGGGGAAAATCGGCGTGATCGAGAACCTGGGGAAGCGCGTGGACAAGGTCATCATCGGCGGCGGGATGGCCTTCACCTTCATCAAGGCGATGGGGTTGGAGATCGGCAATTCCCTGGTCGAAAACGACATGCTGGACTTCGCCCGCGGGATTCAGGAGCACGCCCTCTCGCGTGGGGTCAAGTTTTATCTGCCCGTGGATTGCGTCGTGGCGGCCAGTCCCGAGCCGGGCGCGGAGACCAAGCTCGTGCCCATGCAGGAGGTTCCCAAGGGCTGGTACGGCCTGGATATCGGTCCCGCCTCGGTCAAGCTCTTCAGCGAGGCGATCCAAAACGCCAAAACCATCCTCTGGAACGGCCCGATGGGCATGTTCGAGACAGATGCCTACGCGCGCGGCACGCTCTCCGTCGCCCATGCCGTCGCCAACGCCTACGCTCTGACGATCGTGGGCGGAGGAGACACGGCCCTGGCGGTGCACCGGGCCGGCGAATCGGAGAGCATGTCCTTCATCTCCACCGGCGGCGGCGCGGCCTTGGAGCTCCTGGAAGGAAAGGTCCTGCCGGGCCTCGCGGCCCTGCCGGATAATGGCCGCTGACTTACGGCACCGTCCGCCGGCTCCATAACAAACTCGCCGAGGATCGCGTGCGCCGACGACTCATCGTAGGCAACTGGAAGATGCACAAGACCGCATCGGAGGCAGCGGCCTTCGTGCGCCGTCTCTCCGAGTTGGCGCCTCCGACCGCCGGCATCGAGGTCGTCCTGGCCCCGCCCTTCACGTCCCTGCAGGCCGCAGCCCAAGCCGCAGCGCCTTCCTTCCCCTTCACGCTCGCCGCACAAAATCTGTATTGGGAAGACAGGGGCGCCTTCACCGGCGAAGTTTCCGCCCCGATGCTGGCCGACCTCGGGTGCCGGTACGTGATCCTGGGCCATTCCGAGCGGCGGCAACTCTTCGGCGAGCAGGACGAGGGCATTCACAAAAAGGTGCGCGCCGCGCTGCGTCACGGGATGCGGCCGATGCTCTGCCTGGGAGAATCCCTGGCGGAACGCGACGCAGGGCAAACCGAGTCCATCGTGACCGGCCAGCTTGCGCGATGTCTGGAGGGGGTTTCGAAGGACGATGCCCTCCTGGTCACCATCGCCTACGAGCCGGTCTGGGCAATCGGGACGGGCCGCGCCGCCACGCCGGCTCAGGCGGCAGCCGTGCACGAGACCCTTCGTCGCACGCTGGCAAGCGGCTGGGGAAGCGAGGCCGGGCAACAGGTTCGGATTCTCTACGGGGGCAGCGTCACGCCTGAGAATACCGCGGCCTTCCTGGCCTCACCCCAGATTGACGGCGCGTTGGTGGGAGGGGCTTGTCTCGATCCTCAGTCCTTTGCTACAATCTGTTCCCTCGCTCAGAAACTCGCCGACTCGCGCGAGCGCTGACAAGAAGGAGAGGCATGTATACCCTGGCCGTGATCGTGCATATTATCGTCTGCTTCCTGATGATCGGCGCCATCCTGTTGCAAGCCGGCAAGGGAGCCGAGATCGGGGCGGCCTTTGGCGGCTCCAGTCAGACCGTCTTCGGCAGCCGCGGGCCGGGAACGTTCTTGAGCAAAGTCACGGTGGCGGCCGCCATCATCTTCATGCTCACGTCGTTGGGGCTTGCGGTCCTTTCCAGGGAACGGACTTTTTCCTCCACCGTCATCGACCTGAATAAGAAAAGTACGACCAGCTCCCCGGCGGCCGCGCCCGCCCAGCAGCAAGACACGAAGCAACCGGAGTCCTCTCAGGCCCCTCCGCCGAGCGAAACATCACCGCCTCCCGCTCCCGTGACACCGTAAGGAAACGTTTTCAGTGATCAGTTTTGAGTTTTCAGTAGAGGCACAGACCCTACCCTGCAGGCATTGTAGGCCGTCTGCTTTACTGAAAACTGAAGACTGAGAACTGATAACTGAAGATCAGACGCGGGTGAGCCAGGCGGCGTGGGCGGAATCCTCACCCTGCACGATCTCAAAGAAGGTCTTCTGCAGGTCTTTGGTGACGGGCCCCGGGGTCCCGTTGCCGATCCGGCGGCCGTCAATTTCACGGACCGGCGTGATCTCCGCGGCGGTGCCGGTCAAAAACACTTCTTCAGCCACGTACATGGCATCACGCGTGAAGCGCTCTTCGAGCACGGGAATGTTCCGTTCGCGCGCAAGCTGCAGCACCGAGTCGCGGGTGACGCCTTCGAGAATGGAGGTCAGCGGTGTGGTTTTCAAGACGCCTTTGCGGACGATAAAGATATTTTCCCCCGTGCCTTCCGACACATAGCCATCCGGATCAAGCAAGATGGCCTCATCGTACCCGTCCGCCTTGACCTCATGCTTGGCCATGATGGAATTCACATAGTGGCCTGAGATCTTGGCGCGCGTCATCGAAATATTGACGTGGTGGCGGGTGAAGGACGACACCCTGGCCCTGATGCCCTTGGTCAAGGCCTCTTCGCCGAGATAGGTGCCCCAGCGCCAGGCGGCGATTGACACGCGGATCGGATTGTCTCCCGGGTACAAGCCCATCGCCCCGTACCCGATATAGACCAGGGGCCGGATATAGCAGGCCTCCAGCTTATTGATCCGCACGGTTTCCACGATCGCGTCCGTGATCTGCTTCCTGTCGTAGGGAATCGTGATCAAGGACACGTGCGCCGATTCGAACAGCCGATCGACGTGCTCCTGGAGACGGAAAACCGCGGACCCGTTCTTCCCCTTGTAACAACGGATGCCTTCGAACGCCGCCAGCCCGTAATGAAGCGAGTGGGTCAGCACATGAACCGTGGCATCCGCCCAATCCACGAACTTTCCGTCCATCCAAATCTTTTCGCTTGGTTGCAACATGGTTCGCTCGACCGGCCCGACTCGCTTCAGGGGTTGGAAAAAGATTTCCTTACATGAACATCACGCCCAAGGCCACTATAGCAGCGCCTCGAAAGACGAGTCAAGAAGCGCGGAAGAGCAGGAAGTATCAAAAGAGATAGTTCAGAGAGATTAAGTGGAGAAAGCAAGAAAACCTCGGAGCCCCTGTGGACGTTCAAGCAGACTGTTCGTTGAGCGCGTCCAAGAAAGGCTCGGACGAGACGGTCAAGAGCGCGTTTCCCGCACCGGGAGCACCTGAGACCGGGACGCTCTTTCTTTGCCCTTCCATTCCTTCGCCAGCTTCCGGCCCTCCGCGATCTGCTCCGGCGTCATGATCTCAGCCAGGGCATCCCTGGCGCTGACGAACTCTCGGCTGCCTTGCGAGGCGGCAAGCTCCATCCACATGAAGGCCTGCACAGAGTCCCGCTCCGCTCCCATACTTTCGACGTACAGCCGACCCAAGTAATACTGGGCGCTGGCCAAGCCCTGTTCGGCGGCAAGGTGATACCACCGTCGGGCCTCCTGGATATCCTGCTGTACCCCGAGGCCGTGGTGATACAGGGCCCCGAGGATGGTCTGGGCCACGGCGTTGCCCTGCTCTGCGGCAGGGCGGCATTCCCTCAGGGCAGTTGCATAGTCTCCCTGTAGATAGGCAATCACGCCCAGATCCAATTTTCCCCAGGCTGGTGACGCGAAGCTGAGCAGCAAGATCCCGATGGCTGCTGTGGTGCGAGCCAGGGTTGCCATATACCTACCTCCTCTGCGCCTCAGGACGCGGCTTCGGATTCGACCTGGCGAGCCTTGCCGTCTACTTTGTCGGCAACATTGCCCGTAATCTTGAGGGTGGCCAAGCCGACGTCTGGACAGTTCGATCCTTCTTCCTTTAAAATCAACTCGTTTGATGATGCGAGGTGATGTGCGCAGCGGACTGCCATGTTGAAGCGACGCTTTCTTCTGCCCCAGGCAGGGTTGTGGCTTCTGTGCCTGCTGGTCGTCTCGTCGGTGTTCGCCGAAACGCTCACGATCACGGCGACGGGGGAATATCGCCTGGCGGAGAAAGACACGCCGGACGAAGGCAAGCGGCGCGCGCTGCAAGAGGCAACCCGTTTGGCTGTGGAGCGGATCTGGGCGTATCTCCTGGGGTTGCCGGAAGTGAACGCGCTCGGCATCGGTCAAAAAGACATTCAGGAATACACGCGGGGGCTCATCGAGCTGACGGAAGGACCAATCCAAAGCCGCAGTGATGGAGCGCAGGGCCTTGTTCGGGTCGAAGTCAAAGCCAAGATCGACACCGCCCTCCTGCTGCGTCGGATCAACGCGGTGCGTCAGTCGCAATCGGTGGGAGATTGACGGAGCTTGACAGTTTTTCCAGGCCCGTGATACAAGTACAGCCTTTGTTGATGAATTGGAGAAGCGGTCATGTATGCAATCGTTGAGACCGGAGGCAAGCAATATCGAGTGGAGCCGGGTGAGGTCCTCCGGATCGAGAAGCTGGCCGGCGAAGTGGGTGGAACGGTGGAGCTCGAGCAGGTGCGGCTCGTGCAGGGCGATGGCGGCCTACTGATCGGCAGGCCCTGGGTCGAGCGCGCCCGCGTGACGGCTGAGATCATCGGGCAGGGACGAACCCGATCCACCATGGTCTTCAAAAAGAAGCGGAGAAAGAACTACCGACGCACGAAGGGTCACCGGCAGTGCTTCACCCAAGTGCGGATTACCGGCATCACAACCTAGCAGAACGCGTGAAGCGTTGGTTGTGAAGCGCAGTTGAAATAACGAGATACGAGCGACGAACGACGAGATACGAGGAACTAAGAGATGGCAACAAACAAAGGCGGCGGCTCCTCCAGAAACGGCCGCGACAGCAATCCAAAATATCTCGGGGTCAAAGCCTATAGTGGGGAACTGGTCAAGGCCGGCAGCATCATCGTCCGGCAGAGAGGCACCAAGTTCTTCCCGGGATTCAACGTCGGCCTGGGACGGGACCATACGTTGTTCGCAAGGATTTCCGGGATCGTCAAGTTTGAGGGCGGTGAGGCTCGGCAGAAAGTCAGCATCTACCCGCCCCCGCAGCCTGCCTGAGCCCTTTTTACAATTTCTCCCTTTCCCCTTTCAGGGATTTTCCTGTTCCGGGTCACTCCGCCTGATCCTATCGTCCATGCATGAGGAGTCGGTTAGACCCGGCGACACGGGGACCGACAAGCAGCCGGCCTCTCGCTTGTCGGGGTTGATCCTCGTTGAATTTTCAGGCATCTTCTCACTATGTCAGGCGCATGAGGGCTCTGCATGTTCGTGGATCAGGTCCGTATTTTCGTCAAGGCCGGACAAGGGGGAGACGGAGTCTCGAGCTTCCGACGGGAGAAGTATGTCCCGCACGGGGGGCCGGACGGAGGGGACGGCGGGAACGGGGGAAGCGTCGTCATGGTGGCGTCCCGCCGCCTCACCACCCTGCTGGATCTCCGCTATCAGCAGCAATATCAGGCCAAGGCGGGCGGTTCGGGACAGGGGTCGAACAAGCACGGGCGCACTGCGCCGGACATCATCATCCAGGTGCCGATCGGCACCGTGATCGTCGATGACGAGACTGGCGATCTCTTGGCCGACTTGACCCGTGAGGAGCAGTCCTGCATCGTGGCACATGGAGGGAGAGGCGGACGCGGCAACGCCCGGTTCGCCACCTCAACGAACCGTGTGCCCACCCGGTTTGAGCCGGGCACTCCCGGAGAGGAACGGTGGCTCCGGCTCGAGCTCAAGCTCCTGGCGGACGTCGGGCTCGTCGGGTTCCCCAACGCCGGGAAATCCACGCTGATCGCGGCGGTCTCCTCGGCCCATCCCAAGATCGCCGACTACCCCTTCACGACCCTCACTCCCAACCTAGGCGTCGTGCCGTGGGGCAACGATCGCAGCTTCGTCGTCGCGGACATCCCGGGCTTGATCGAAGGGGCCCATGAGGGCAAGGGGCTCGGCTTGCAGTTTCTGCGGCACATCGAGCGGACCTCGTTCCTCCTCCACCTCGTCGATATTTCGGAATGGGCTTCCGAAGATCCCGTCACGAGCTTCGAGGTGCTGCGCAAGGAACTGGCCTCCTATGACGCCTCTTTGAAAGCCAAGCCCTTTGCCGTGGTCGGCACCAAACTGGACATCAAGGGCGACGAGCGGCGCCTGGAGCAACTGCGCGCCTACTGCAAGAAGCGCCGCCTGCGGTTTTTCGCGATCTCCTCCGCCACGCGCGAAGGGCTGGAAACCCTGGTGAGCTTCGTCGGCAAACAGGTCGATTCCATGAGGGTGCCGTGCGCGACCACCTCCTGAAACAGGCCAAGCGCATCGTCGTCAAAATCGGGAGCAGCCTGGTTGCATCCCGAGGGATGGGACTCCGGCCGGACCGGATCGAGCGCCTGGCCGAGGACATCTCCGCCCTCAAACAGGATGGCCGAGACGTGCTCGTGGTGTCCTCCGGCGCGATTGTTTCGGGCCTTCAGAAGCTGGGCCTCGCGGCCTACCCCAAGAGCCTTCCGGAGAAACAGGCGGCGGCGGCGGTCGGTCAGAGCCGCCTGATGTGGGCGTATGAAAAAGCTTTCGACCGGCTGCACCACAAGGTCGCCCAGATCCTGCTCACGCACGAGGACCTGGCGGACCGCCGCCGCTTCTTGAACGCCCGGCATACCCTGACCACTCTGATCGCGTTCGGAGTCATCCCGATCATCAACGAAAACGACACCGTCGCCGTCGACGAAATCCGATTCGGAGACAACGACTCCCTTGCGGGCGATGTCGCCCACCTGGTCGACGCCGACCTGCTCGTCATCCTGTCCGACGTGGACGGCCTCTTTACCGAGGATCCTCGACGGAATGCCTCCGCCACGCTCATTCCGCTGGTCGCGGAGGTCACCAAGGACGTGGAACGGCGCGCCGGCGCCTCCAGCAGCTTTGAAGGCACGGGCGGCATGACGACCAAGGTCGGAGCAGCCAAAAAAGCAGCCGCGTACGGGGTAGCCACCCTGCTCCTGAACGGAGACAAGCCGGGGCTGCTGCCGGCCGTCTTTCACGGACACCAGGCCGGGACCTTCTTTCTCCCCCGCGGGCGGCGTCTGACCAGTCGGAAGCATTGGATCGCCTTCACCCTGCGCGCCAAAGGCCAAGTGAAGGTCGACGAGGGGGCCGTCGAGGCGCTTGTGCGCCGGGGCAAGAGCCTGCTCGCCTCGGGCGTGATTGCCGTCCGCGGCGAGTTCGGCCCGGGAGACGCCGTCTCCTGCACCGACCCTCAGGGAAAGGAATTCGCCAAGGGACTGGTCAACGTGTCCGCCGAGACGCTGAGCCGCATCAAGGGGCTCAAGACCGCCGAGATCCGGAAGGCGATCGGCCTGCAGGAATATGAGGAAGTCATTCACCGGGACAATCTGGTGATCCTGTAAGGACAGTTGTGAGTTCGTAGTTTTCAGTTTTAAGTGACTGACCGACAACTGAAAACTCATAACTGAAAACTCAAAACTTCAGTATGAAGATCGGCCTCTTCGGGGGAACCTTCAACCCCATCCACCGCTGCCACCTGACCATCGCCCTCCAGGTCAAGGAGCGCCTCTCTCTGGACCGCATCCTCTTCATCCCGACCGGCGATCCGCCCCATAAATCCTCCGCCTCCCTGGCCGAAGCCCGGCACCGTCTCGCCATGGTCCGCGGTGCGATCGAAGGCACGCCCGGTTTGATGATTTCGGAGGTGGAGATTCATCGCCCGACCAAATCCTATTCGATTGAAACGGTCCGGACGCTGCAGGACGAGTGGGGCCCGGAGGCGGACCTCTTTTTTATTACCGGCCTGGATGCGTTCCTTGAGCTACCTACCTGGAGAGAGGCGGCCGTCCTGTTGCGCCTCTGCCACTTCGTCGTCGTGCCGCGTCCACCCAGCCGGTTCGCCGCCCTTTCCTCGATGCCCTTGCTCCCTCCGCTCGACCCGCGCGCTCTGGCGGCGCTGGATAGGAACCGGGACGACCGTCTTGAGGTGGCCGTTCCCGATGGACCAGGCCTCACGCTCCTCGCGCTCCCTCCCTGCGAGGCCTCGGCGTCCGAGATTCGGGAGAAGCTCCGGAAAGGGATTACACCGTCAAATCTATTGCCTGCGTCGGTCGAATCTTATATAATCCGGCACCGGCTGTATCAGGAGGACACCGATCGTACCGGAGTCAAAGGCTAAAGCCCTGGCCATCGCGCAGGCCTCCTTCGACAAGAAGGCCGGTGATGTTCTGGTCCTCCACGTCGCCAAGTTGACCTCCGTCGCCGATTATCTCGTCCTCTGCTCCGGCGAATCCGAGCGTCAGGTGCGGGCCATCGCCGAGCACATCGACCAGGTGCTCTCCGCCCAGCGTCTCCCTCCCCTCAGCATTGAGGGCACCTCAACGGCGCAGTGGATTCTCATGGATTTCGGGGATGTCGTCGCGCACATCTTCCGCGCCGACATCCGTGAGCATTACGGGCTCGAACGGCTCTGGAGCGACGCCAAGCGGGTGCGGCTGCCGGCCATCCCCGCTTCCGTTCCAGCGGCGCCCGCGCCCCTGGTGAAGAAGCGCTCTGGACGGGCTCGTTCCTGAGGATTGCTCATGTTTCGGCTGCTGCTCACCGTCTTCCTGATCATCGTGGTCAGTTTCATCTTCGACTATTTCGAAGAACTGAACCCCGGCTCCATCACCATTCGGATCGGCCCGCTGGAGTCCTTCGACTTGAGTCCGGTGTCGCTGGTGCTGCTGTCCATGGGGATCGGCGCGCTGGCCGTCGCCCTCCTGGTCGGTGTCCGGGAGACCAAGCACCTGATCATGGACTGGCACAGCAGACGTCTGCGCCGGCGCGAGGAAAAGGTGGACGCCCTGTACCGCGAGGGCACCCACGCGTTCCTGTCGAAGCGGACCTCGGAAGCCATCAGCCTCTTCGAAAAAACCCTGGCGCTGGACCCCAATCATCTGGATTCGCTTCTCTGGCTGGGGAACATCCACCGTGTCGAGCGGAACTATCCGGAGGCCATTCGCCTGCACCAGAAGGCCAGGGGCATCGAAGAGCGCAACATCGAAGTGCTGTTGGCGCTGGCGAACGACTTGGAAGGGGCCAAGCGGTTCGAGGAGGCCCTGCAGACGCTCAAGAACGTGCTGAAGCTGGACCCCGGCCATCTCACGGCCCTGATGCGCAAGCGGGACCTATACATGCGGCTCGAACAATGGAGCGACGCGCTGGACATCCAGCAGCGCCTCATGAAAGCCACCTTGTCGGAGCAGGACCAGAAGGCCGAGGCCGGCTTGCTGGTGGGCTTGACCTATGAAGTAGGCCGCCAGCTCCTGATGCGGGGCCAGACCAAGAAGGCGCGCCACTCGTTCCGCGGCGCCATCAAGCGCGACAAGCGCTTCTTGCCGGCCTACATCGGCCTGGGTGAGATCCTCGTGCGAGAGGGCAAGCTCAAGAACGCGGCGGAGATTTTCGAGAAGGTCTACGCCAAGACCGGCAACACCATCCTCTTGCACCGGCTGGAAGAGCTGTATCTGGAGATGGGGGAACCGGGGGAGATCATCCGCGTGTACCAGGACGCCGTTCAGCGGGACCCGCAGAATCCGGTCCTGAAGTTTTATCTGGGAAAGCTCTATTATCGGCTCGAGATGGTCGATGAAGCCTTCGACTTGTTGTCCACGCTGGAGGGACCGCAGGATCAGATGTCCGACTACCACAAGATCATGGCCAACCTGTACCTGCGCAAACAGCAAATGGACCTGGCCGTGGAGGAGCTCAAGAAGGCCCTGGGGCTCAAGAAGCGCGTGGTGGTGCCTTACTGCTGCACCCAGTGCCAGCACGAATCCATCGAGTGGTCGGGACGTTGCCGCCGCTGCGGGCTGTGGAACACCTTCGTGGCGCTCCCCTGGGTGGACGCCTCCGGTGTCGAGCCGCACCTGGAGCCCGGCACCCCGGCGACCAGGCCGATCCCCTACCAGGACATCGCGGCGCCCTTTGAAACCGTATAAAGAAGGCAACGAAGGCTATGGGCGACATGGCGAAGGGGTGACACGGCGATGTCGCCGCGTTCCCGTGTCTCCGCGTCTCCCACTCGCCTATCGCCTCGCGCCAAAATTGGCTTCAATTTCACTGGAGGCAAAGTAACTACCCGCTCACAGCAAAGAAAAAGTTATCAGTCCTCAGTTTTCGGTTTTCAGTTTCATGACTGAAGACTGATGACTGAAAACTGACCACTCGCTAGCAAGCTTGGTATGGAGAACGACGATGACTGACTTTCAGGTATGGACCGACAAGGCCCTCCGAGACGAGGTCCTCACACGGGCGGAATGTCTCGCCGTGCTGGCGACCCCGGATGAGCAGATCCTGGATCTGCTCCAGGCCGCCTTCAAGGTCCGCGAACGGTACTTCGGCAGAAAGGTCCGGCTGCAGATGCTGTTGAACGCCAAGAGCGGGGCGTGCCAGGAAGATTGCCGCTACTGCTCGCAGTCTGCCTCGTCCACCGCCGAGATCGACCGGTATGGCCTGCTCCCGCAGGAGGACATGGTGGAGGGAGCGCGGCGTGCGGCCTCTGCCAAAGCGCAGCGCTACTGCGTCGTGATCAGCGGGCGGAGCCCCCTCGACCGCGAGATCGCCGAGATCGCCGAGGGTGTCAGGGCCATCAAACAAGAGATTCCCATCCAGGTCTGCTGCTCGCTCGGCCTCTTGACGGAGGGGCAAGCGCGCACGCTCAAGCAAGCGGGCGTGGACCGGATCAATCACAACCTCAATACCAGCGAAACCTACCACCCGGCCATCTGCACGACCCACACCTTTCGCGACCGGCTGGCCACCATTCAACATGCCAGGGCCGCGGGGCTGGAGATCTGCTCCGGCGGCATTATCGGCATGGGCGAGCAGGATGAGGATGTCGTCGATCTGGCCCTGGCGCTCCGGGAGGTCAAGCCGGACTCGATCCCGCTGAACACACTCCATCCGGTGTCCGGCACGCCGCTTGAGGACTGCCGGGCCCTGACCCCGCAGCGGTGCTTGAAAGTTTTGTGCCTGTTCCGCTTCCTCCATCCCCGGACCGAGATCCGCATCGCCGGGGGCCGGGAGTTCAATCTCCGCACCCTGCAACCCCTGGCCCTCTACCCGGCCGACTCCCTGTTCGTGGGCGGATACCTGACCACGCCCGGCCAGCCGGCGCCGGAGGCCTGGAAGATGATCGCGGATCTGGGGTTTGAAATCGAGGTGGATTATCAACCGGCGACTGAGTCAACGGTCACTGGTCATTAGTCAACGGTGTGGTCTTCCCAACCCAAAGACCATTGACCGATGACCATTGACCAGTGACCCTTTCGGTTGCCTCGGCTACTCGTACCGCAAGCCTTCTGCGATCACCTGCCTCGCGGCCCAGCGGGCCGGCAGATAGCCGGCCACCAGCGCCACAGCCAGCGCGAGCGCGACGGCTTCTACCAACAACCCCGTCGGAATCATCATCCGGATGGTCCAGCCGAATGATTGCTTGTTGATGACCTCGATGAGCAGGACTGAAAGAAGCCCTCCGCCGACCAGCCCCAGCCCGGCGCCGAGCAGCCCGAGGCAGGACGACTCCCACAGGATGATGCGACGGATCTGTCGAGCGCTGGCCCCGATCGCGCGCAGCGTCGCCAGCTCTCGTTGGCGCTCCAGCACGGAGGTCAGCAGCGTATTCACGATCCCCAGCAGCGCGATTACGACCGCGATAAACTCCAGCGCATGGGTGACCTGGAAGGTTCGGTCGAAGATCGCCAGGATCTCTTCCTTGAGCTCCCCATTGCTGACCACAGCCAGGCGCCCGTCTGATCCGACCAGCTCACCCAGACGCTCGATGATCCGTTGTCGCACCAGCCCGGCATCGCCCTTCGGCGCCACGTAGACGGCGAACACGGTCGTCGTGTCATCCTGCCAGAGGCGGCGATAGAGGGAACGGTCCATGACCACCTTTCCTCCGTCGGTGGCATAGTCATAGAACACCCCCCTGACAGGAAACGACCGCTCGCCTGCAGGTGTCATCAATCGAAGCTGATCCCCGCGACCGAGTCCCAACGCCCTCGCCAGGACTTCCGACAGGATCACGCCCTCGGATGCAACGGTCCGCCTGAGGGTCTCAACTGAGCCGCCCTCCAGAAACAGGTACCGGCTGCGTTCTGCGTGCAGCAGCAGATCCCGCGACACGAGCGACGACAGTCTTCCTTGGATTTCCACCCGCAGTTGCCGGTACGGATCGACGGCCGCGACCCCCGGAATCGAAACCAGGGTCTCGGTCCAGGATAAGGGCAATCGCTTCGCCAGCATTCCGCTCTCCTCTCCCTGCAGCCAGGAGGAAGAGGCCACGACTAAATCGGCCATGACGGTTTGATTGATCCAGACCTCGACCGTGCGGCGGAAGCTCTGGATCATGATCCCGACCCCCACCATGATCGCAATCCCGGCCATCAACGCCGAAATGGTGACGGCGCTCCGTCCCGGAGCCCGCGTGACCTGTCCGGCCGCCACTCGACTGATCGCGCCGGCTCCCCGCCACCCCCTCGCCGCTCCCGCCGCGCTTTCCATCCTCCTGGAGACGAGACGGTCCAAGAACAGAATCAGCAGCGGAGACAGGCACGAGAGGCTCACGAGCAAGAAAAAGGCGGAGGCGTATCCGAAGAGCGGAAGCCCATGAACCGGCCCGGGCAGGGCGAGCAGGGCGGCCAGGATCAATCCTCCGCCGCCCGTCCAAGCCAGCAACGGCGTTCTGAGTTCTTGCATCATTTCATATTCGCCCGGAGCAAGGGCTCGAGCCGGCGCTGTCCGGCTCGCCTCCAGGCTGGGCACGAAGGCCCCAAGGATCGAGACCGTGATGCCCACTAGGGCTCCTTGCAGCAGACTGCTCGTCGGCAGGGACAGCCAGGACCCGGCCAGCGTCTCGACCGGGACGTAGAGTTCCGACACGGTCCGACTCAAGAGCGAGACGAGCCCTCTGGCCAGGAACCAGCCGAACCAGCTTCCCACGAGGCCGCCGACGAGCCCCATCATCGCCGCTTCTCCTATGAACAGGGCGCAGACCTGCCCGCGCCCCATGCCTAAGGCGCGGAGAATCCCGATCTCCCGACGCCGCTTCACGACCGCAAAGGCCACGGTGTTGTAGACCAGGAGCAGGCCCACCAACAATCCCACCGCGCTCAAGGTCACGAGGTTGAGCTGGAACGCCTTCACCATCCGCTCCACCTGCTCATTCCGTCGAGCCGGGCGGCTGACGGTTACGGCTGGAGGCAGCAGAGCCTGCAGCTCTTCCGCGACCGCCCCGACGGGCCTGGTTGGTTCGGTCACCAGGTCGATGCGATCCAGTCGCCCGACCAGTCCGAACAGGGCCTGGGCTGCGGCGATATCCATGACCGCCATGCTCTCCCAAGCCGAGGGGACGCCGGTCTGAGTCTCCACGATTCCCTGGACAGTGACCGAGTAGCGGGCCGGCCCGACGAACAGGTCCAGCTTGCTCCCTACCTCGAGGCTCCAGTCGGAAGCCAAGCGCCTGCCCACAAAGATCGCGTCAGGTGCAAGCAGCGAATCGAATGGAGGCTCAGGCTCGGACCCGCCGGTCACGCGAACCCCCTTGATGTCGGCCGCCTCCAGCAGGTCAAGCCCCACCACAATGAGAGGCTGGCCCCGGTGGGGCCCTGAAGCCACAGTGGCTCCCTGCTGGATCACCGGAGAGGCGGCAAGCACAGCGGGATGCCGCCTGAGCTGAGCGATCACCAGCTCATCCAAACCCAGCTCGCCGCCGGCCACCTGGAGCGTGGCGCGCCCCGCCACCGCCAGGATGGTCTGCTCGAACGACTTCAACACCTCCACGTTCGCCGCCTGGATCGCGATGGAGACCGCGACGCCCAAGGCAATCCCGCAAATCGTAATCGCCGTGCGGACGGGCCGCTCCAGAAGCTGGCGACTGCCCACGAGGCAAAGGGCCTTTATTATCATCTGGGCTCCCCAAAAGTTCTGATTCGGTATTTACAGTCCATGGAGATTCTGTTAAGCTGATTTCGATCTTCAGACAGCGAATCGCCAGGAGGAAAGGCAGGTCGTACCATGGCTAGAACCAGGATCAAGAAGAGCAGGTCGAAGGGCCGTTCGATAAGAAAAGGCACGACGCAGGCCCTGACGCCGCGGCAAAAAACCATCCTTCGTCTCGTGTCGCAAGGGCTGACGAATCGTGAAATCGCCGGACATTTGGGCATCAGCGTCCGGACGGTCGAGGTGCATCGGTTCAATCTAATGCGACGCCTGCGGGTGCGCAACGTGGCGCAACTGCTCCGGCAAGCCCTCCTGTTGCGTCTCCTGCCCAGGAGCTTTGGATCGAGATAACTGCCCTCACAGTTCTTTCAGCTTGCCCCGACAAGCAGCCGGAGAGTCATAGCCTTTCCTGGCCAGCACGGAGGCCAATTCCCGTTCCAGCCGTTCAAACACCCCCAGGTCTTCCTCCACCAGAACAGTGCCGACCTGCACGGCCGAGGCACCGCAGAGGAGGTGCTCGAACGCATCTACGCCGCTGATCACCCCGCCGGTCCCGATGATCGGGAGTCGCCCCGCGAACAGCTTCCAGAAGGCGCGCACGTTGGCTAGCGCGACCGGCTTGATCAGCGTCCCTCCCAGCCCCCCAAACCCTCCCTTGGGCTTGATCACGACCGCCTCCCTTTCCGGGTCAACCACCAGGCCGTTCCCCACCGAGTTGATGAGGGACAAAAAGTCCACCCCGACCCGTTCCAACACACGCGCCATCGCCTCCTGGTGAGCCGGATCGAAATAGGGAGGCAGCTTGACACCCATCGGGACGGACACGACCTTTCGCACCCGCTTGAGCAGGCGCTCCGAAGCCTCCGCGTCATACCCGATTTGAGGCTCTCCCGGAATGTTGGGACAGGAGAGATTGACTTCGATCAAGTCCGGCCGGCACTCGTTGATCGTGGCGGCAATGGTGACGAAATCCTCTTCGCCGAACCCTGCGACGCTGGCAATGACGGGTTTCTGGAACCGCTTGAGGTCGGGAATGATCTGCGCGTAGGCGCGATAGCCCAGGTTCGGCAACCCCATCGAGTTGATGGACCCGGAGGGGAATCCATAGTACCGCGGCTCGGGATTGCCCTGGCGGGGCTCCAGCGTCATCGACTTGGTGACGATCGCGCCGGATTGGGAACGGCCAAGGGCTTCCAACTCCTCCCGCGTCACGCAACGCGCGCCGGCGGCGTTCATGAAGCAACTGGGGAAACGGACGCCGGCGATGGTGATGGACAAATTCATAGTTGTCAGTTGTCAGTTCTCAGTTTTGAGTTCCGAGGACTCGCCGCTCAACACTCACAATTCAAAACTGTAACCGGCCGTCTTTCATCAGCAGCACGCGATCGGCCTGCTGCGCGGCTTCCTGGCTGTGGGTCGCCAAGAGGACGGTCTGCCCCAATCGCTGCGGCAAGGATCGCAAGAGCGCGATGATCTCCGTCCCGCTTTGAGAATCCAAATTTCCGGTCGGCTCGTCGGCCAGGATTAACTGCGGGCTGGACGCCAGCGCACGGGCAATCGCCACCCGCTGCTGCTCGCCGCCCGAGAGCTCGCTCGGCCTGTGCACGTCTCGATGGCGCATGCCGACCGCCTCCAGACATTCCGCCACGCGCGCGCGCATGGCCCTCCCCGCCTTCCCGCTGAGCAAAAGCGGCAAGGCGACATTCTCTCCCGCCGTGAGCCCCGGCAGGAGGTGGAAAGCCTGAAAGACCATGCCGATGACTTCACGGCGCAGCGTCGTCCAGTCCGCATCGGAGAAGTCGAGGGTGGACCGGCCATTGAGGAAGATGGTGCCGGCGGTGGGAGTATCAAGCCCGGCAACCAGATTGAGGAGCGTGCTCTTCCCGCACCCGCTGGGCCCCATCAACGCGCAAAACTCGCCCTTCGACACATCCATGCAGATGTCCCGGAGCGCGGGCACGAGGGCCTGTCCCCGCTGATACTCCTTATAGACATGGTCGAGCTTGACCACACACTACCCAACCCAATGCTGACCCATCGACAGTGCTCAGGGTCATGGTGAGCGAGTCGAACCATGAATGCGGAACGATGAACGATTCAGTTTTGAGCTGTAATTGTTGAGTTCTCGTTGTGAGAACTCAACTCAAAATTCAACACTTAAAATTTAGCGTTCATCATTCAGCGCTCGCGACGTGTGCGCCCCCTCCTATACCACACCCTGCCGCCGCCCCACAACGTTGACATCGCCCACGGAATTCCTTACAGGATAAAGAATCAGCCAGCCCTCTGCTGAAACGTCGCGAGGCACTATGCCCAGCCCGGCTGCGATCATCCGGCAGCTCCTGCACGTGATCTTGCCGGTTGAGTGCGAGACCTGCAGCGCGAGCTTGACCGACGACCCAGTCCCTTTTTTCTGCCGGCAGTGCTGGAGCGGCATCAAGCCGCTGGCCGGCCCCGCCTGTCCCCGCTGCGGGCGTCCCTTTGCGTCCGCGGTGACGCTCGCCTACAGTCCCGGTCACCTGTGCCGGGCGTGCCGTCTGCGCCGGCCGGCCTACACCAGCGCCTGGTCGCTTTACCCTTACGAGCCACCCTTGCAGGATGCCATCCGACTCTTCAAGTATCACGGGAAGGTGGGACTGGCCGACGCCTTGGGAGACCTCATGTGGGCAGCCCTTAGACAGCCGCCGGATGTGGACCTCGTCATGCCGGTCCCCCTCCATCCGTCCCGGCTGAGGGAGCGCGAGTTCAACCAGTCGCTTCTGCTGGCAGATCGCTTAAACCGCCGGCTCCGCCTACCGCTCTCCCATACCAACCTGGTCCGCCTGCGCCGGACGGAGCCGCAAACGGAGCTCACCAGGGCCGAGCGGCTCAAGAACCTGCGCAAGACCTTTGCCGTCCTTCGACCAAGCGAGGTGGCGGACAAACGAGTCTTGCTTGTGGACGATGTCATGACAACGGGCACGACCGTCAACGAATGTGCCAAGGCCTTGCGCAAAGCGGGGGCTGCCGATGTCTATGTCGGCACCCTGGCATGCACGATCTGAAGAAAGGAGCCTATGGCGAATAGCGTATGGCATGATAAGAGAAGAGCTAATGGCTTATAGCTTATGGCAAGACCGGATTCTGACTATATGCTATACGCCATATGCTCTTTATCTTATCTGACCATAGGCCATAAGCTATTAGCTCTTGGAGCTTGACTGATGCCGATCTACGAATACCGCTGCAAGGAGTGCGGGAAACGGAGCAGCCTGCTGGTGCTGAGCATCAACAACCCTCCGCCTCTGGCCTGCAAGCACTGCCGAAGCGCCAAGTTGGAGCGGGTCATGTCCCGGTTTGCCGCTCCCAAATCGGAAGAGGCGCGCCTGGAGTCACTGGCGGACCCCAGCAAGTTCGGCGACCTGGACGAAAACGATCCCAAGAGCATGGCGCAATTCATGAAAAAGATGGGACGAGAGATGGGCGAAGACCTTGGCGATGATTTCGGCGAAACGCTGGAGGGCGCCGGCGACGACCTCGGGCAGGACACGGCGGAATCGACCGCTACTGACATAGATTGACATGCACAGACATACGAGTTTCCTTGACATTATTCCGGTTTCTTCCTAGACTGGCCATCGAATAGACAGCACTTCTTTCTCAAGGGACGCACGTGTTCGACCATGCCGCTGTCATCTCAGTCGGTATCGAAGGTCAAGGACGAACTGCTCACGGCGGAGGAGACCTGCCGGTATCTCAAGATTGCGCAGCGAACCCTCTACCGGTATATCCAGGATCGCAGCATGCCGGCCTTTAAGCTGGGGAAGGAATGGCGGTTCGTGCGGTCTGATTTAGAGCAGTGGCTCCGCCAGCGGGCAGCCGTAGGGCCACGACGACGCTCTGAGTGAAGATAATGACACGGGCGGCAAAAAACTCTCCGCTCACATTTGATCGAAGTGAGCGGTTCAAGCGAAGTTTGATCAATATTTCACTGGAGGCAAAGTAACTATCCGCCGCGATATGATCGAACGCGGCGGCTCTAGCAAGCTTGGTATGGAGGCGCATCATGTTCGCCGGTTCCTATCCGTGCAAATTGGATGAGAAGGGCCGCTTCATCGTGCCGTCCCCCATGAGGGAACGGCTGGAGGCCGAAGGCAACGGCGTCGTCTTCATCAAGGGGCCGGAGCAGTCGCTCTGGGTCTATTCCACGGTCGAGTGGGAAAAGGTCCTGGAAAGCGCCCGGGCGAAGCTGGACGAAGATCAGAGCCGGCTGTTCATGCACACGGTCGTCTCCGAGGCCGGCACCTCCGATGTGGACAAGGCGGGACGGGTCCTGATTCCGGGGCGCCTCCGCAAGATGGTGCCGGTAGAGGAAGATTTGGAAATCGTGCTGGTGGGCCTCTTCAACCACCTGGAGATCTGGAACCCCTCCGAGTGGCGCCGGTACCTGAGCCGCAACGAAGAAAAAAGCGAACAGGCTTTGAGCAAAATCTCCAACCTTCTCTCACATAGGTAAGGTGCCGCGTCCTCATCGCAGAGCCACGTCCCGCCTCAAGCCGGTTTCCCTTCGCCTCACGTCCTACCGCTCGACTCAAGCTTCCCCGGCAGCGGCCAGTCCGTCAGCCACCGGACCCAGTCAGCTATCCACAAGAACTGTCCAGTCGGTACACCGCGCGTCTCGACCGCGGCCTCGTCTCGTCCAACCGGCTCAACTGGGAACGTTCGCACCAGCCTCTCTCTCGCCTGACCGGCTGGCCCTGACCTTGCCGGTCCCGCCCAGCATCAACCACCAGTATGCCACGGTCAACGGGCGGCGCGTGCTCTCCGCCGTCGGGCGAGGCTACAAAGCGCTGGTGGCCCAGCAGACCCTGGTGGCTATTGCCCGGTCGCCCTACCGAACGAGGCTCCTCCAGACCCTGCGCGCCAGCTCTCTGGCCCTGACCATCAGCTTTCACTTCACCTCGCCGCTGCGCCGCGACGTGGACGGAGGCCTCAAGATCGCCCAGGACGCACTCTGCGAAGCGCTCGGCCTCAACGACAACCGGATCGTGGAGATTCACCTCTTCAAGGAACAAGACTCCGCCAATCCCCGCATCGATGTGTTGCTCTGTCCTTGTCTGTAGAGCCTCCTCCGAACCACCTTTTCTCCTTGCGAAGTCGGAAAGACCTAAGCCATTCACCCGCCTTGCACTCTAGCCTTTGATGTGGGCGGGGCTTACAATTTTTCTCTCTAATTTTTCGATGTTACTCGTATCTGAGGGCTTCGATCGGATTAAGCCGGGAGGCCTTATTGGCGGGATAGAGGCCGAAGAAGAGTCCCACGGCCAGGGAGAAGAGAAAGGCGATCAGGATGGATTCGGCCGAGATGATCGTCGGCCAGCCGGCCAGCATCGTGGTCGCGCGGGCGCCCACGACGCCGAATAGGATCCCCACGATCCCACCGACCAGGCTCAGGGTCATGGCCTCGATCAGGAACTGCGCCAGGATATGGCGCCGCTTGGCCCCCACCGCCATCCGCACGCCGATCTCGCGGGTCCGCTCGGTGACCGAGACCAGCAGGATATTCATGATCCCGATGCCTCCGACCAGCAGCGAGATCGAGGCCACGGCGAACATCATGAGCGTGAGGGTATGGCTAGTCCCTTCCTGTACCTTCCCGATGTCCACCTGGGTACGGATCGTGAAGTCGTCCGGCTGGTCCGGCTGGAGACGGTGTCGGGCCCGCAGCACATCGCGGATGGCCTCCACCGCGGCCGGCAGGTCTTCCGGATGATCGGTGGACGCGAACAGGGCGCCCACTGAGCCCAGGAACTGCGTGCCCAAGACTTTCCGCTCCGCCGTCGTGAAGGGGATAAACACGATGTCGTCCTGGTCCGATCCCTGCGCCGATTGTCCCTTGGGTGCCAGGACCCCGACGACCTTGAACGGCACGTTCTTGATCCGGATCGCGGAACCGACCGGCTCCTCTCCCAGCTCGAACAGGTTCTCGACCACCGTCTGTCCGATCAGCGCCACGCGGGCCCCAGCGTCCATGTCCACTTGGGTGATCGGCCCCCCGCTGCTGTAGGACCAGTCCCGGATCGTCAGATAGCCGGGAGAGATCCCATTCACCGGCACGTTCCAGTTCTTGTTGCCCGCCACGACCTGCATCACATCCCGCTTCGACCAGGCCGTCTCGCTGAGTAAGGGAATCTTCTTCTTGAAATCGAGGGCGTCGGCCATGGTCAAGGTCACGGCGCTCCCCTGCGCGCCCCGCACCCCGCCGACGGTGGTGGCGCCCGGCAGGACGATGATCACGTTGGTCCCCATGCTGGCCACCTGGGCTCGCACCGCCGCCTTGGCTCCCTCCCCGATACTGACCATCGCGATCACCGCCCCCACGCCGATGATGATACCCAGCATCGTGAGGCCGGCCCTCAGCCGGTTCCGGCTCAAGATGCGGAAGGCGGTCATGATCGTTAGCAGGAGAAAGGCGCCCATAATCATCCGTGAGGCGTGAGGGGTAAGGCGTGAGGAGTGCCTGAACGGTCGCTCACGACCTGCCCGTCCTTGACCAGGATCTGCCGCAAGGCATAGGCCGCGATGTCCTTCTCGTGCGTGACCAGGATCACGGTGATGCCGTCCTCTTGATTCAGCCGCTCCAGAGTCTTCATGATCTCCCGGCTGGACTCGGTATCCAAATTCCCGGTCGGCTCGTCGGCCAGCAGAATCGACGGAGCGGACACGAGGGCCCGCGCAATCGCCACCCGCTGTTGTTGCCCGCCGGACAACTGGGCCGGATAATGCTGTTCCCGGCCGGAGAGCCCGACTCGCGCAAGCGCCGAGGCGGCCCGTGCCCGCTGCTCGCGCAGCGACAGCCCCCTGTAAAACAGCGGGAGCTGGGCGTTCTCCAAGGCGCTGGTTCGGGGGATCAAGTTGAAATTCTGGAAGACGAACCCGATCTTCCGGTTCCGGATCTCCGCCAGCTCATCCTGACCGGCGCGCGCCACATCCAGCCCGTCCAGCCAGTAACCGCCTTTGGTCGGCAGATCCAGGCAGCCCACGATGTTCATCAGCGTGGATTTCCCGGAGCCGGACGCGCCCATGACCGCGACGAACTCTCCGCGCGTGATGTCCAGGCTCACGCCTCGCAGAGCCTGCACCTCCACGTCACCCAGCCGATAGATTTTCCAGATGTCTTGGCAGGAGATGAGCATACAGCTATCAGCCCTTCTTGATCCGAGACGCGGAGAAGGGGTGATTGGGGGACGCGGGGACCTCAGATTCGCCCCGTCGCCCCTTCTCCGTGTCGCCGTGTCACTCGGTGGGAAAAGGAAAGCTGACGGCTGAGAGCTGACCCCACACAGCTCACAGGCCCCGGTCGCGCGGGCTTGGGCGCCGCTGCCCTGAGCCGAACCCCGGCGGCAGCGCGTCCTGTTTCCCGGCTCCCCTGGGCGTGTCGATGCCGATGATGACCGCGTCGCCTTCTTTCAGCTCTCCGCCGAGCAGCTCGGTGAAGTTGCCGTCCGAGATGCCGACCTGAACCGGCACCGGCTCCGGGTCGCCCGAAGACCCAAGTATCCACACGCTCCTGGACCCGATAGGCTGGCCGGCGCTTGTGTCCCCAAGGCGCGCGACTTTTCCCTCGGCGCCACTTCCACCGGAGACGGAGGTCCGGCTGTCCGACCGCCCCGGCCCTTCGCCCTTCGACAAGCTCAGGGGGCTCAGGGCAGGTTTCGGCGGGGTGAAGCGGAGCGCTGCATTCGGCACCTTGACCACTTGGTCCTTCCGGGCCACGATGATCGAGACGTTGGCGGTCATGCCGGGCTTGAGCCGCAAGTCACGGTTGTTCACGCCGACCACGACGTTGTAGGTCACGACATTCTGCACGCTGATGGGGGCGTTTCTCACCTGCCGGACCTGCCCTTGAAAGCGCTCCCCCGGATAGGCGTCCACCGTAAAGCTCGCCTCCTTGCCTTCGGTGATGCCGCCGATGTCGGATTCGCTGACGTTGGTGTCGACCTGCATCTGTGTCAGATCAAGCGCGATCAGAAAAAGGTTGGGGGTCGCGAAACTGGCCGCGACGGTCTGGCCGACTTCCACGTTGCGGGCGATGACGATCCCGTTCACAGGGGACCGAATCACCGTATATTTCAGGTCCAGTTCGGCGGCGCTGAGCGTGGCTTCGGCTTGCTTCACCTGCGCGTCGGTCACCTCCAACTGCGCCTGGGCGCCCTGGTAGGCGGTCACCGCCACATCCACATCATTTTGGGACACGAACTGCCGGTCCACGAGCGCCTTGAGCCGATCCAGCTCGCGCTTCCGCTGCGCCAGGTCCGCCCGGGCCTTGGCCGCATTGGCCTTTGTGATCTCAAGGTTGGCCGCGGCCTGATCGCGACGGGCTTTGAACGGCGCCGAGTCGATCCGGGCCACCACCTCGCCGGCCTTGACGTTCGTATTGAAATCCGCGTGGAGGCTCTGGATCATGCCCGACACCTGGCTGCCGACCTGTACCGACACGACCGGATTGATCGTGCCGGTCGCAGCGACCATCGAGACGACGGGGCCCCGCTCAAGCGGAGCGGTCCGGTACCGGACGGGAACCTTCCGCTCTCCGCTGAAAAACACGTAGCCGCCGATCGCCAGCCCGACCGTCAGCACACCGATGATCCAGATGGCTTTACGCATACATGAACAACGAGGGAATTTCCGGCAATAGACGCTGGCTCATTCTACGGGGTTTTCATCCGATCAGCAAGGAGCCGTGCGGGAACAGGCCTCTGGAAACGGCACAGGCCATCCGCCGAGAAGCGGATGGCCTGTGCCGATCGAGCAGCGTCTGCCTGTGCGGTTGCTGTGAACGTTTACAACGTCACGGTGCCAGGGTGATCCGGTCTTTGATCACGTCATACGTCGCCTGGGGCAGAACGTTCTTGGCCACTAACTCGCCCCGGACTTTGTAGGGCCGGTTCGCCACCACCCGCTCCGCCACCTCTTTGGTGAGACCCAGGAACAGCACCATGTCATTGGCCGAGGCCTTATTGACGTTGACGGGGGCCAAGCCGCCCTGCTGGCCGGGCGGCACGGGAGCCACGCTCGGTTGCGGGGGCGATCCCTTGGGCCCGGGAGTCGTCTGCACCGGCGACGGAGGCACAGGGGGACTGGGTGGAACTGGCTGAGCGGGCGGCGCGCTGACAGGCTGTCGTTCCTTCAGTTCTTTCTGGTAGCGGGCCACAGACGCCTTCAGGGTTTCGTTGCGCTGCTTGGCACCCTCAATTTCCTGCCGCAGATTCCTCTGCTGAGCGGTCAGGTCCTTGATTTTTAGTTCCTGTTCCTTGATACGCCCTTCGATGCTGGCTCGTTCCCGGTCCCGACTGTCTTTCAGCCGTTGCAGCTCGGCTTGTGCCAGCTCTGCATCGGCCGTCAGCCTTCCGCTGGACTCCTTGAGGCTTTTCACCTGCTGTTCCAGGGCACTCTTCTGCGCCTGCGTCCGTTCCAGCTCGGCCTGGGCGTTCTGCGTCTCCTGCACCGCCATGTTGTACTTACTCTGCGACACCATGCATCCGCCGGTCGCCGTTGCCACCGCAAGAACCAAGCCAAGCATTGCCGACCTGCTCATTCCACCCTCCATACCAACCTTCGGTTGAGCCGCCCGCTTCGATCACATGCGGGCGGAGAGGTCTTTTGCCGCCAGTGTTCTTGCCCCATCACATGCAAGCGGAGAGTTAGCCTGCCCCTCGCGAGCGTTGTTTCGTGCTTCTCTCCAGCCTCCTGACATGCCGCACAAATTCATCGTTATCACCTATTCTCTAGCTTGGGAGCTTGTGATGATGTGTAGTCGATCAGGCCGGTTTTGTCAATAGCGCTCCATGATAGTTCTCGATGTGTCGCCTGCTTGAAAACCCGCGTATTGCGTCTGGCCATAAGGTCATGGCCGGTCTTGACTCTGCCTCCCGACTAATGTGATGATGCCGCCTGCTCTTTGCCTTGGGCTTGTTCCCCTGTACAACTGGGATGGCGTTGGATGGAGTTTGGACCTGGACTTGCGGCACTGCTGGGAGCCGTGGAGGGGCTCACCGAATTCCTGCCTGTGTCCTCCACCGGGCACTTGATCCTAGTCGGCCATTGGCTCGGGTTCACCGGCGGCGTCGCCGTGAGCGTGGAAATCTCCATCCAGCTCGGATCGATCCTGGCGATCATTGCCTATGAACGGAAGCGGATCGCCTCGATCCTCAGCCAAGCTAAGGTCGAACGAGCCTCCTTCCTGCGGTTGATCCGGGGCTCCAGTAAAGCCAGCGACCTGTCCATGAAGCAAGATTGGTCCTATATCCTCTACCGTTCATCAGGCGACCAGCCCCACCTGTGGTTTCTGCTGGGGCTCAGCCTCGCTTTCATACCGGCAGCCGTCATCGGATTGCTGGCCCGGCCCTGGATCGAGGCGTACCTCTTTAATCCGGTCTCCGTCGCCATCATGCTGATCACGGGCGGGTTGGTTATTCTGGTGGTCGAAGCCAGGCCCCGCAAACCCACCATCACGGAGTTAGACCACGTGAATTTCATGACGGCGATCTTAGTCGGGCTCGCGCAATGCTTCTCGTTGATCCCCGGCGTCTCCCGGTCCGGCGCAACGATCGTGGGCGGGCTGCTGGTCGGCATGGAACGTCGGGTGGCAACCGAATACTCGTTCTTCCTGGCCCTCCCCACCATGATCGCCGCCACGACCTACAAGATGTATAAATCACAAGACTTGCTGACAAGCGCGGATGTCTTCGCGCTGGCGATCGGCCTGGTCGTCGCGTTCTTTGTTGCCTGGGCCGTCATCGCTGCCTTCCTGGCCTTCCTCAAGCAGCATACCCTTCGCACCTTTGCCTACTATCGAGTGGTCCTGGGAGCCGTGATCCTGATGGTCTTTGGATAACCGCAGCCGGCGTCACAACCGACCAAAGAGGATCATGGCCGAGCAGCAGTCCGACACCGTGAAAATCTTCGACACCTGGGTCAAGGGAAAAGGGAGCACGCTGCACTTTGACGTGATGACGACGGATGAAACCACAGCGCTCAAGCTTGCCAAGGCCTACCTGACTACTATCGGCGAAGCGGACGCCACGATCACGAGCCGCGAGTGCCGGTTCTGCCACAACGAACCGCTGGTCTTCTTTTCGGCCGAACAGCAGAAGCAGTTCAAGGAGCAGGGCGGGTTCATCCTGCCGTTGCCGGCCTGAACGAATCCGCAAAGAGCGTTATTCATGAAGCGAAGGAACCGGACCGGCTTCCTTTTTCTCGAATGCGAAGTGGACGATGAGGAAGCAGACGCCGACGCTGATGGCCGCGTCCGCCACGTTGAAGGCGGGCCAGTGGTAGATGTCGACGTAAAAATCCAGGAAGTCGATGACCTCTCCATACCGCAATCGATCCAGCAGGTTGCCGACGGCCCCCCCTAGAATGGCTGCGATGCTGAGCTGCCCCACCAAATCATCCTGACGTAGACGAGAAAAAATCGTCCCCAAGAGCACGAGGGCGAAGAGCGAGGTGAAGCCGAAGAACAGCAGGCGGAACCCGTTGCTGCTTGACGCGAGGATGCCGAAGGCCGCGCCGGGATTCCGGATATAGGTGAGGCTGAAGAAGCTCGGGATTACCGGAATCGATTCATGCAGGCGCATCGTCTGCATGATGTGGGCCTTGCTGACCTGGTCCAGGATAATCGTCCCCAGGCTGACCAGCGCCAGAATGACATGCCGCGTCGCCCCGTTCTTCACCGGACGGCCTCGACGCATCGATCGCACAGGGTCGGATGCTCGGGGAATGTGCCGACCGCAGATCGATAGTTCCAGCAGCGTTCGCACTTCTTCCCGTCGGCCTTGCGCACGTCTACCTGCAAACCCTTTCCGTCCGATGACGTCAGTGAAGCCTGCGACACGATAAACAAGCTCGGCAACTCCCCCTGATAGGGCTTCAGAAACTCCAGCAGGCCTGCCTCCGTTTGGAGCACAACCTGAGCCTCCAGCGAAGAGCCGATCACCTTATCGCGCCGTTGTGCCTCCAGCGCCGCCTGCACGGTGGCCCGGACTTCCAGCAGCCGCCCCCACCGCTTCGCTAACTCCGCGTCGGTCCATCGAGGGTCCGGCTCGGGGAATGAAGCCAGGTGCACGCTCGACATCATCCCTTGTCCCCGTACACTTTCGGGGAGAAGGCGCCAGATTTCCTCGGCCGTGAAGCTCAGGACCGGCGCCATCAACTTCGTGAGCGCCACCAGCACATCGGACAAGACGGTCTGCGAGCTTCGACGCAAAGGAGAGTCCTTGCGAAAGGTGTAGAGCCGATCCTTCAGGATATCCAGGTAGACCGCACTCAGGTCCACCGAGCAGAAATTGTTCAGCGCGTGGAAGATCGCATGAAACTCAAATTCCTCATAGGCCTTCTTGACCCGGGGGATTAACTCGCCCAATCGCATGAGCGCCCAGCGGTCCAATTCGGGCAACTGCTCGAACGGCACGCGATGTAAGACCGGATCGAAGTCATACAGGTTGCTCAGCAGGAAGCGGCAGGTATTGCGGATTTTTCGGTAGGCCTCAACGAGCTGGGCCAGGATTTCCGGCGAGATACGGAGGTCTTCCCGGTAGTCCTGCGCGGCGACCCACAGGCGGAGGATCTCGGCGCCGGATTGCTTGATCACGTCCTGCGGCGCGACGACGTTGCCGGCAGATTTGGACATCTTCTTGCCGGCCCCGTCCACGACGAAACCATGTGTGAGCACAGCCTTGTAGGGGGCCTTTCCATCGGTCGTGACCCCGGCCAACAGCGCACTGTGGAACCACCCCCGGTGCTGGTCTGAGCCTTCCAAGTACAGATCAGCCTCCCATTGACGAGGCTTCAGAACCGCTGCATAACTCACTCCGGACTCGAACCAGACATCTAGAATATCCCGTTCTTTCTCAAAGGTCTTACTGCCGCACTTACAGACCGTGCCTGACGGCAACAGTTCTGCTGCAGTTTTTTGAAACCACACGTCCGTCCCCTTCTTTGCTACCACCCCTGCAACGTGCTCGACGACCTTGGGATCGGCCAGGACCGTCTTGCAGCCCGTGCAGGTGAATCCTGGGATCGGCACGCCCCAGACTCGCTGGCGAGAGAGACACCAGTCCGGACGGTTTGCAATCATCCCGTTGATGCGATCCCGCCCCCAGGAGGGAATCCACTTCACCCGCTCAATTTCGCTGAGTGCCTGAAGGCGCAGCTCGTTCTTCTCCATCGAGACGAACCACTGCTCGGTCGCCCGAAAAATGACCGGCTGCTTGCACCGCCAGCAGTGGGGATAGGAGTGTGGGATGCTTAAATCATTCCGATTGAGGAGCAGGCCCTTCTCTCTTAGCCGCTGAATGATCTTCGGGTTGGCTTTGAAAACCTGTTCGCCGGCGAATTCTTTCACAGCCTCGGTGAACCGACCCACATCGTCAACCGGCGCAAAAACCTCGAGAGGCCGAGCAAGAACCTGCGAATGGGACGGCGAGTTGTATTGGATGGCTAATTGATAGTCTTCCTGTCCATGTCCAGGGGCGATGTGAACGCAGCCTGTGCCCTGATCCAGCGTTACAAAGTCTCCATTAACAATAGACGACAGGCCTTCTGAGAGCGGGCGCTGGCAATCGAGCCCTTCAAAACCTTCCCCTCCCTTCTTGCTGCCAAGCACCTGGTAGTCGCCTAGCCCGCAGGTCTTGGTAACAGCGTCCACGAGCTTTTGGGCGATCACAAGGACTTCGTCGCCGACCTGTACAAACGCATAATCGAAGTCTGGATGGAGGCAGACAGCCTGATTCGCGGGAAGCGTCCATGGCGTTGTGGTCCAAATCACAATAGACACCTGCCTGATATCCGCCGGAAACTTGAAGCCAAACCAGCCTGCAGCTTTCGGCGGCGGAGGCAAGTTTTTGACAGGAAACTTCACATAGATCGAGGGCGAGGTATGGTCTTCATACTCCACTTCCGCTTCGGCCAGTGCGGTCTGGTCCACGGTACACCAGAGGACCGGCTTCAGCCCCTTGTAGACCCCGCCCTTCGCAACGAATTTACCGAACTCGCGCAGGATCGTGGCTTCATAGGCCGGGTCCATCGTGAGGTACGGATGGTCCCAGTCCCCCAGCACGCCCAGGCGCTTGAATTCGTCGCGCTGGATCTTGAAATACTTCTCCGCATAGTCTCGGCAGAGCTTGCGGATCGCAAGGGCATCTAAGCCCTTCTTTTTGTCGCCCAATTCCTTCAGGACCTGATGCTCGATCGGAAGCCCGTGACAGTCCCAGCCCGGCACGTAGGGCACCCGATAGCCGGCCATCGTCTTGGATTTGATGATGATGTCCTTGAGGATCTTATTCAGCGCGTGGCCGATGTGGATGCGGCCGTTGGCGTAGGGTGGGCCGTCGTGCAGAACATACAGGGGACGGTCTTTCCCTGCTTCCTGGATGCGCTCATAGAGGCGCTCCTGCTCCCACCAGGCAAGCAGCTCCGGCTCCCGCTGCGGCAGGTTCGCCTTCATCGGGAAATCGGTGCGGGGGAGGTTCAGCGTCGCCTTATAATCCATCGCGCCTCGTAAGGCGTAAGGGGTTAGGCGTGAGGGGACACACATCACTCCCCTTACGTTTCACGCCTCACGTTTCACGTCTGGGTTAACTTACCGCCATCATGCGGTCCAGTGCGATTTTGGCCCAGGCCTTTTCATCGTCCGGCACGACGATGTGGTTGACGACGTGTCCGTCGGCCAGGTTTTCCATCGCCCAGCAAAGGTGGGGGGCATCAATCCGGAACATGGTCGCACATTGGCAGACCGTGGAAGAAAGGAAGAAGACCCGCTTGTCAGCCTGCTCACGCTTGAGCCGGTTGACCAGGTTCAGCTCCGTGCCGACCGCCCAAGCCGTACCGGCTGAAGCCGAACTTACCGTCCTGATGATGAATTCCGTGGAGCCGACGAGGTCCGCCCGATTCACCACCTCCTCGTGACATTCCGGATGGACAATGACCTTAACGCCGGGATACTTTTTCCGGAAGTAGTCCACGTGCGCCGGCTGGAACATCTGGTGCACGCTGCAGTGGCCTTTCCAGAGGATCAGCCTCGCCTTCCGGACCGCTTCAGTGCTGTTGCCGCCGTTGGGCAGGAAGGGGTCCCAGACGATCATCGCGTCGCGCGGCAATCCCATCTTGTTCGCCGTATTGCGCCCCAGGTGCTCATCGGGGAAAAACAGGATTTTCTCGCGCCGCGCCCAGGCCCAGTCCATCACCGCCCTGGCGTTGGAGGAGGTGCAGGTGATACCGCCGTGCTCCCCGCAAAACGCCTTGAGCACCGCCGCCGAGTTCACATAGACCACCGGCGTGACCGTCTCCTCCACGGGAATGATTCGCGCCAAGGCGTCCCAGCATTCATCCACTTGCTCGATCGCCGCCATGTCGGCCATGGAGCAGCCGGCTGCCAGGTCCGGGAGGATGACGGTCTGTTTGGACCGGCTGAGGATGTCGGCCGTTTCGGCCATGAAGTGCACGCCGCAAAAGACGATGTACGGTCGCTCGGCCCGTGCCGCCGCCAGCTTGGCCAGCAGCAACGAGTCCCCGCGGAAATCGGCATGCTCGATCACTTCATCACGTTGGTAGTTGTGGCCCAAGATGAGCACCCGGTCCCCGAGCGCCTGCTTGGCCGCCGCCGTGCGGGCGAACAGCTCTTCCGGCGTGAGCGCCTGAAAGTCGGCCACCGGACGTGGGACAGTCTCAACGGATTTCATGTTCGACCCTTCGCGGAGGAGCCTGTTTTTTTACCTGCCGAACCTCAGTCCGGCTCACCTTAAGTGGGTCATTTTACGCTAGACTATAGCGGACAATCAACGGCATCTCCCCCATCAAGACCGGAGACAGAGCCAGATCACCGGACCGGCTAGGTCGAATGGCCGGTTGACAACGAGAAAAACCGAGGTGTACGATCTCTTTCCATAGCTAGGGGAGCCCAGGAGTCTGGCGGAGGATTAGGAGTGATCCTCCGTCAGACTCCCTAGGCTGAGAGTCCGACCCAGCGGACGACCCTCAGAACCTGACCTGGATAATACCAGCGTAGGGAAGCGGCGCAGAAGCGACTCGGCAGCGAGGCAGGCCGCACCTATTCTGGTGCGGCTTTTTTGTTTGGATCAGAGTTGTCAGCCGTCAGCTTCGCCCCCACCCTCCCCTCCCCCTTCAAGGGGGAGGGTCTCGGGGAGGGGGTGCTGAGAGTTGAACGCTGAGAGCTTCTGTGAAGAAAGGACTTCGGACATGAACAACCTGCGTGCCATCTCTCACGGATCAGACGCCAAGGGCAATGGGGCGCACGGTTCCGGCAACGGAAAGGGACCGGGGGATTGCTCGAAGAAAATTTATGTGGAAGGCAGCAGACCGGGCGTGCGGGTCCCCATGAAAGCCATCAGCCTGAGCCCGACAAGGACGGCGAACGGTGGTCCTCCCTCCCCGAACCCGACTGAGACCGTCTACGACACATCGGGCCCTTACACTGATCCGGATGTTGCCATTGACCTCCGCACCGGTCTCGCTCCCCTGCGCCACGCCTGGATCATGGGCCGCTCCGATGTGGAGGAGTTGCCGCACGTCTCGTCGGCCTACGGACGGATGCGGGCAGCCGACCCCAAGCTGGCCGGTCTGCGGTTCCAGCATATCCGCAAGCCCCTCCGGGCGAAGTCCGGCACGAACGTGACGCAGATGCACTATGCCCGCCAGGGGATCGTCACGCCCGAGATGGAATTCATCGCCATCCGGGAGAACCAGACCCGCGAGCTGGCGCTGGCTTCAACCAACGGCAATGGCCAGGGGCACGGTGGTGGCGTCGCACAACATCCGGGCCAGGCCTGGGGCGCCGGCATTCCTTCCCGGATCACGCCGGAGTTCGTGCGGGACGAGGTCGCGCGCGGGCGCGCCATCATCCCGGTCAATATCAACCACCCGGAGAGCGAGCCGATGATCATCGGCCGCAACTTCCTCGTGAAGATCAACGCCAACATCGGCAACTCCGCTGTGGCTTCCTCGATCGACGAAGAAGTCGAAAAGATGGTCTGGGCGATCCGCTGGGGGGCGGACACGGTCATGGACCTGTCGACCGGCAAGAACATCCACGAGACACGCGAGTGGATTCTGCGGAACGCTCCGGTCCCGATCGGCACCGTCCCGATCTACCAGGCTCTGGAAAAGGTAGGCGGCAAGGCCGAGGACCTGACCTGGGAGATTTACCGGGACACGCTGATCGAGCAGGCGGAGCAGGGTGTGGATTATTTCACGATCCACGCCGGCGTCCGGCTCCAGTATGTCCCGCTGACGGCCGGGCGGATGACGGGCATTGTCTCACGTGGCGGCTCGATCCACGCCAAGTGGTGCCTGGCGCACCATCGGGAGAATTTCGCCTACACCCACTTTGAAGAGATCTGCGAGATTATGAAGGCCTACGACGTCTCCTTCAGTCTGGGGGACGGACTGCGACCCGGTTCCATCGCCGACGCGAACGATGCAGCCCAGTTCGCCGAGCTCGACACGCTCGGCGAGCTGACGAAGATCGCCTGGCGGCACGATGTGCAGGTCATGATCGAAGGACCCGGCCACGTGCCAATGCATTTGATCAAGGTGAACATGGACAAGCAGCTTGCGGCCTGCCACGAGGCGCCCTTCTATACCCTGGGGCCGCTGACGACGGACATCGCTCCGGGCTACGACCACATCACCTCGGGCATCGGCGCCGCCATGATCGGCTGGTACGGCTGCGCGATGCTGTGCTACGTCACGCCCAAGGAGCATCTGGGCCTGCCCACCAAGGAGGACGTCAAGACCGGCGTGATCACGTACAAGATCGCGGCCCATGCGGCGGACTTGGCGAAGGGACATCCGGGCGCGCAGGCGCGAGACAACGCCCTGTCCAATGCCCGGTTTGAGTTCCGGTGGGAAGACCAGTTCAACCTGTCCCTCGATCCGGACACAGCCCGGGCCTTCCACGACGCCACGCTGCCGGACCACGCGGCCAAGGTCTCGCACTTCTGCTCGATGTGCGGACCGCACTTCTGCTCGATGAAGATCACGCAGGACGTCCGGGACTATGCCGCCCAGAAACAGTTGGACGAGCAGCAGGCGCTGGAAGCCGGCATGCAGGAGAAAGCAAAAGAGTTCAAAAAGGCGGGAGCGGAGATTTATCTCTAAGTCAAGTCGTCAGTTTTCAGTTATCAGTGGTCAGTTTCAAACTGAAGGTTGACGACTGAAAACTGAGCACTCCGAGGGAGCCTACCCATGAACCGGCCCAAGCCAGCGCCCTTGCGGGAACGGGACATCACCCGACAGATCGCACGGGAACACTATAAAGAGTTCGACCAACTCATCGAGAGCGACGTGATCATTGTGGGAGCCGGTCCCTCCGGCCTCGTCTGTGCGCGGGATTTGGCAGCCAGAGGCTTCCGCACGCTGATCGTGGAGCAGGGCTTGGCGCTGGGCGGCGGGTTCTGGTCCGGCGGCTATCTGATGAACAAGGCCACGATCTGCGCGCCGGCCAACGAGATCCTCGAAGAACTCGGCGTGCCCTGCAAGCAGGTGAAGGAATGCGAGGGCATGTACATCGTGGACCCGCCGCACGCCACCGGTGCGCTGATCGCCGGCGCTTACCAAGCCGGCGCCAAAGTCCTGAACCTGACTCGCGTCGTGGACCTGATCCTTCGCGGGGATGGCAAGCTGGAAGGCGTGGTCGTCAACAATACCACCGCCGAGATGGCGGGGCACGACGTGGTCCACGTGGACCCGATCGCGCTGGAGAGCAAGGTCGTCGTGGACGCCACGGGTCATGACGCGGTGGTGGTGAACCTGCTCCACCGCCGCAACCTGTACAAGGAGGTGCCGGGCAACGGGGCCATGTGGGTGTCCCGCTCGGAGGAAGACGTGATGGAGCGGACCGGCGAGGTCTACCCCAATTGCTTCGTGGTCGGGCTGGCCGTCGCGGCGGTTTACGGCACGCCCCGCATGGGGCCCGCCTTTGGATCCATGCTGCTGTCGGGACGGTACGGAGCGGAACTCATTCGGAAGAAACTGAAGCAGGAGTAGGAGAGTCAATGGTCAACAGTCAATGGCCAATGGGAAGATCGAACGGTTGGCTCACGCCGTTCACCATTGACTAATGACCGATGACCATTGACCGTCTTGGAACGATGGACATTCAGGATTTTCTCTTCCAAGGGGAAGGCAGCGAGCAGGACAAGCGGGAGGCCTGGCATTGGTTCCAGCAGGCCTACGAGCATCAAATGAAAGGCGAGCTTGAGGAAGCCGTCACCCTTTACAAACGCTCGCTCGAGACTCATCCCACCGCCGAGGCCTACACCTTCCTCGGCTGGACCTATAGCTTCATGGGCAAGCTGGACGAAGCGATCGACGAATGTCATCGCGCCATCGCGATGGACCCTGAGTTCGGCAACCCGTACAACGACATCGGCGCCTATCTGATCGAGCAAGGCAAGTATGATGAGGCGATTCCCTGGTTCGAGCGGGCTCTGCTGGCCAAACGGTATGAGAGCCCGGCCTTCCCCCATCTGAACCTCGGCCGTGTCTACGAACGGAAGGGGCAATGGGACCACGCCCTCGAGTCCTATAAGAAAGCGTTGACGCTCAATCCGAACTATGCCCTGGCGAGGCGAGCCCTGGGGCGCCTGATCGGCATGCTCAACTAACCGTAAGGGGTGAGGGGTGAGGCGTAAGGGGACTGGACGTATTTGTACACCTTACCCCTCACGCCTAACGCCTCACGATCATCAAGCAGCTATGAAACGGTCAATAGGAACAGGGATCCGTTAGGTGGACCGCGCGGGAAAAACGGTGCTGGTCGCGGTCAGCGACATCTTCTTCTACACCAAGGTGCGCGATGCGCTGCTTCCGCGCGGCTACCAATTGGAACGGGTCCGCGCCCTGGACGAAGTCACAGCCAAGGCCGCGACGCTGCATCCAGCCGCCCTGATCCTCAACATGAACGACCTGGCATTGGACGCGTTCCAAGTCTTGGAACGGCTCAAGGCGGAGGCAGGCTTGAAGAAAATTCCAGTCCTGGCCTTCGCCAACCACGAGGAAGTGGAGACCTGGAAGCGGGCCAAGGAACTGGGGGTCTCCAAGATCGTGTCGCGCAACGAGCTCTCGGCACGGACGCGGGAACTGATCGAGGAACTCATAAAGGGCGAGAGGCCAGCGGCGAGAGGCTAGAGGGAAGCATGCCGGAGTTCCGCCGCTCGCCCCTTGCCACTCGCCTCTAGCCCATCCGGTTGATATGAAACAATCCCGTTTGCACGATCAGCATCTCAAGCAAGGAGCGGTTTTCGCCGAGGTGACCGGCTGGGACATGCCGCTCCATTACGGCGACCCGGCGGCGGAACATCGGACGGTCCGCAGCGGCGTGGGCCTGGCCGACCTGGCGCACCGTGGGAAGCTGCGGGTCACCGGCGAAGACCGCGTCAAGTGGCTGCAAAGCGTCATCAGCAACGACATCCTGCCGCTGCGCCCAGGCCAGGGCCTGTACTCCAGTTTCCTCACCCACAAAGGCAAGATGCTGACCTATTTTCGAGTCTATACCCTAGCCGAGTCTCTGATGCTGGAGGACGTGGGGGAAATCGGCGAGACTACCCATCAGGCCCTCCGCAAGTTTCTCTTGTACGGCACCAAAGCCAAGATGGAGAACCTGGCCGAGACCTGGGGGCTCTTGCTTGTAAGCGGACCCAAGGCAGCGGAGTTGGTCCACGCGGTCTTTGGAGTGGATGTCAGTGGACTACAACCGTTGGCATTCGTTACCTCAATCATTCCCCTCACCCCAGCCCTCTCCCCCCAAGGGAGGAGAGGAGAAAGTGAGGGGGGGCACCAAGTTCTCTTCATCCGAACCGAGGAGACCGGCGAGATTGACGTGGAGATTCTGCTTCCGACTGACGGACTGACCTCAGCCTGGGAACGACTCTGGGAAATGGGAGGTCCGATGGGGTTGAGGCCCTTCGGGACTGTCGCTCGCGAATCCCTCCGGATCGAGGCGGGGCTCCCGAAGGCCGGTGCGGACCTGACCGAAGAGATCGTTCCGCCGGAAGCAAACCTCGAAGGGAAGGCCTTCAGCCTGAGCAAGGGCTGCTACCCTGGCCAAGAAGTAGTAGCCCGGATGGATACCTACGGCAGCGTAAGGCGGCATCTGGTTGGGCTGACATTAAAGGATGCCGTGATTCCTCCGAAAGGCGCGAAGCTCTTCAACGGGGACCGAGAGGTCGGTTGGGTCTCCAGCGCCGCCCACTCCCCTTCACTCGGAACTGTCATCGCGTTCGGGTTCCCGCTGCGAGATTTTTCCAGCCCGGGAACCGTCCTCGCCGTGGAAATCGAGGGACAACGATACGAAGCCTCGGTCGCTTCCCTGCCGTTCTATACAAAGACCTGAGTAGGAAGTTTTAAGTTTCGAGTTTTGAGTTGTCATGACTCAAAACTTACGACTAACAATTCGAAACTGAATGGTCACCGCTCCGGGTGGCGTGCCATCCCCACCGCTGAGGCGAAGGCCAGGAGGCTCTTCCGTTCCTCGTCGTTCAGCGCCAGCAACAGGTGGGCCTCCTCCGCGTGCATCAGGCGCAGGCTCAAGAAGGGCTCCTCCTGCCGCTTCTCGCGATTCTCCCAGACCGCGTCGATCACCTGCACCTTGTCCAGATCGCTGACCGACACGATGTCATACCGGAAATACGAATCGCCGACCACCAGGTCATAGACCACCTTCCCGCCGGTCAGCAACAGGACATTGAAGCGCCCCTGGTCCTCGTACCCTTCCGGCAGAAATTTATTGACGTGCATCAGCGCGACTTTCCGATCTCCGAGCGCCGCCTGGATATTTGTTTTGAGCGCCGAATAATCGATCTGCAAGGCCCGCTCATCGGGGCCCGTGGCGGCTGCCGCCGCCGTTTGAATCTTCTCGAACACCTCTGCCGCCGTCATCAACCCAGCCATGTTTCGTTTTCCTCCTCAATCAAAGGACTGCTTCTGCGATTTTTCAGGATGCCTGTCCGAACCGGACGCTACAGTAACCGGGACACACACGAGATTGCAATGGGTCTAATTTCGGGCCGGGAAGGTTCGGACAAAGCGGGAGGTTCCGGTCTCGTCAATGATCTCCAGGGTGAGGCTGTTCCGCAACACCGTCACCTTCCCGAAGTTCATGAACCCGGTGGCGCTGTAGAGCGTCGTGGGCCGCAAGGCGGCATCCGGCAGCGCCAGCTTGCCTGGATTGGCGGCGAGGGGCCCGCAGATGAATTCATGGAAGTCCGCCTGGCCGTCTCCGTCCGGATCATAGGCATTGACCTGGGCGAAGTGAACATCCGTCACCAACCAGACCACGTTACGGATCTTGCGTGCCAACAGTTCGTTGACGATCAGGCGCAACTCAGTCTGGAAGCCGGTGCCGTCCACTCCCGGCGCCCAACTGTCATTGCCCGGCACCAGCTTGCTCCCGGCCTTCGGGACAGCGAGCGGAACGACCGTCGCAATGATCTTCCACGTAGCGGTCGAGCGGGCCAACCCCTCCAGGAGCCAGTCACGCTGGGCCTTCCCCAACATAGTCTTGCGCTCTCCGTCCGGCTCGGCGTTTGCGCTGCGGTATTGTCTGGCATCCAGGATAAACAGCTCCAGATCGGCGCCCCGGCGGAAGCTCCGGTAGAGACGATGGGGGTCCTCCGACGGCGTCCCAATGGGCCAGTACTCCATGAACGCCTGGCGCCCGACCGGCATCAGCGGCTCATGCGGACCGGAGAAGTTGTTCCGCACCTCATGGTCATCCCAGGTGGCATAGACCGGCACGGACGTCAGGAGACGCCGCAATGCCGGATCTTCCCGTTGATAGCGATGCTTTGCCCGGTAGCCATCCAGATTGGCAGCCAGGAAGTCGCTGCCCGGCACATTTGGCGGCGAGGGACAACGGTCATCCCCATAGATCGTATCGCCGAGCACAAGCACGAAGGTGGGCTCCCGCTGAAGCATCGTATCGAAAACCCGGTAGCCTGTCTGCTGATCCCGACAGTGTCCCTGCCCGCCGAGATCGCCGCTCCAGAGAAACGTGACCGGCTGCGAGACGGCGGAATCGGTGGCCGTCACGAACCGGCCGGTCCCGGCTTCGATCCGCGCTTCACCGGTCAACACCCGATACCGATAACGTGTCCCCGGTCTCAAGCCGTCGAGCCGGACGGCGGCGGTGAAGTCGTGCTCATGGCTCGTTGCCAAGGGGACACTCCGAAGGACCCCGGCATCCCCATCGGCCGAGTCCGGGGTCCATTCGACCCTGGCTTTGGCTGGGCCAGCGGTGCGGAACCAAACCAGGGCCGATCCGTCGGTCACCTCACCGGACGCGACGCCGTGGGTGAGGGTCCCGTTGGCGACCGCGATTTCCTCGGCAAAGGGACTTCCGGGAGGGAGACCGGGGCGGGATTCTGACGTGCAGCCGGCTTGCACAGCCAGCAGTAGAAGCAGAAGCACCGATTGCCGAGGGTTGAAGGCTGACGCGCCGGCCTCCTTGCATTCCCGAGACAGGTCCGGCATACTTTCTGTCATACCCGTCCCAGAGGAGCACCAGCATGAGCACCCAGACCTGTTTGATCGGAGGCTGCACTGTCCGGGTTTACGCCCCGGCAGGAACCGGCTCCCTTTGCAAGGAGCATTTCCTCAGTTTCTTGACCTGGCGGCGGAAAAAAGGCCCCGCGATGTTCCACAAATACGGAGCCATGCCGATGGAGGAGCGGGACACGGTCGTCGCAGAATGGGGGAAAGCCGTCAAGGCTGAAGAGTAGCAGGCGCGTCATTCGTCACTCGTCATAGCAGAGAAGGCTTTTCCCTCACGAATGACCAATGACGGATGACCAATGACGGATGACGAATCACCTTTCTCTCACTCCATGACCGGGGAGCCGTGGTGGTGGATGATCTTCCATCGGGCTCCCGCCTTTTCGTAGAGGTTCGTGGCCAGCACCCGGCTTTCCTGGGCGGCCTCTCCCTGCCGGCTCGTGATGTTCTCCGTGCAGATGACCCAGGCCAGATCGCCGGCCACCTGCACCTGCATCTCCGTCAGCTCAAACTTCATCGAGAACGTGTTGTTGAAGATCAGGACCCAGGAATCGCGCACGGCCGGCCAGCCGACCCGCAGGCTCCATCCTGGATGGATGCAGGTGACGTAGTCCTCCTGCAGCCAGATCCGGTCCATGCAGCCGACGTCCAGGCTCTCAAACGCGTGGTAAAACTCCTCATTGGCCCGCGTCACCGCCTTGATCTTTTCCTTCAACTGACTGCCGGCGTCGCTCATAGCCGCGCATCATACCCCAAACGGTTGGGGTTTGGCGACTGAGTCCGAGGACCAGGCAGCGTCTTCACTGGCGCCTACAGCCGGCCATGATGGATCCCTTGGCCGGATCAGCTTTTCCCGGCCCGGACGAGGCAGGCGCGGACACGAGCGTTCAGTTGGGGGATCGAGAAGGGTTTCGACAGATAGTCCATCGCACCGGCGTTGAAGCAGGCTTGAATTCGGCTCTCATCGCCGTGCGCGGTGAGGATCAGGACGGGTGGACAGGTCCCGCCCGGCTTGGAACGCAGTGCCCTAAGGACCTCCATGCCGCCCATCTGCGGCATTTCCAGATTCAGGACCACGAGGTCTGGGTGCAGTTCTTCGATCAGGCGAAGACCCTCGGCTCCATTGCCGGCCTGGCTCACCGTCATCCCATCCTGTGTGAGTCCATGGACAACCAACAGACGCAGATCCGAACTATCATCCACAATCAGGACATGTGCCGCGGAGGGCGCTGCCCGGTTCGACGAAAGCATGGGCTCGGAGATAGAGAGCCCTCCAGCCTGCCGAGGCCTGATAGAAACCTCGCACCCCTCGTAAGCGCAGAAGACTTCTAACCGAGAGCCGCGCCGCTCAGCCAGGGCTTGCGCGCGCCGTTCAATCTCGGCGACCGCGGCATCATCGTGGGCCGGATCGTGGTGCGTCAGCGCAAGTCGCTGCACGCCCGCTGCAGCCGCCAGCTCGACGGCATATTCATACGTGCTGTGACCCCATGTCCTCTTCGAGGAATATTCCTCCGGCGTGTACTGGGCATCGTGAATGACTAAATCCGCGCCGGCCATGAATCGCGCATGCCGGCGGTCGCCCTCATGAAGTATGGACTCGAGGCGCCCCGGCGCCGAATCCCCGCGCCACACCTGATCAGCAAAGGGCTCGTGATCGCACAGGTAGACAACCGTCACGCCGTCGGCCTCGACGCGGTAGCCAGGCGTCACGGCTGGGTGATGCAGATATTGCGCCACGACCCGCGCATGGCCGATCTGGTGCGTCCCCTCGCGCAGGTTATGGTAGGACATGGCAGCAGGCAACTGGTTCACGCCGACGGGAAAGACGGCGTACTCCATCTGGCCGGCCAGCACCTGGTGAAACGAACGCCGGCCGCCTTCGGGGCCGTAGATCGCGAACTCGTGATCCGGCAGAAAGAACGGGGCAAAGAAGGGAAATCCCTGAATGTGATCCCAATGGGTATGGCTGAGCAAGATGCACGCCTGTAGAGGCTTGAGCGCGTTCGCCATCAACTCGCTCCCCATGGCGCGAGCCCCTGTGCCACAGTCAAAGATCAGACGATCGCCCGCGGACGTGGTCACTTCGACGCAGGACGTGTTCCCGCCAAAGCGAATGGTGCCAGGCCCGGGCGTGGCGATCGAGCCCCTGGTCCCCCAGAAACGTACCAGCATGTCAGGTTCCGGCCTTCCGTTCGCTACGCCCCGGATCGGACGCGTTACTCATAGACGACCTCGATCCGGTCAAGATAGGCGGCAAGCTCGACGAGGCAGTCGCGGAGTACGAGACGGTGCTCGCCCAATATCCTGACCGGCTCTCCCTGAGCCTCGCCTTGGCAGGGCTTAAAGCGAGACAGAAGAAATTCCAGGACGCTCAAACCCTCTACAAGAAGGTGCTCAGCACTGATCCGAACAGCCTGGCGGCACGGCGAGGTCTGGCGGATGCCTTGTACCTCAGCGGCCAACGCGCCCTTGCGCTTCCCTATTATGAAACCTTCTATGCCGCCACAAAAAACGCGACCGTCGCAGAGTTGATCAAGAACGTGAAAGCGGAGCTGCTGGAACGCGCACGCGCGCTGGACGCGGCCCAGCGCTACAAAGAGGCCGCAGCGGCCTACCGGGAATACCTGGCCGCCAGGCCGGACGATGACGATGCCCGCAGCGCCTTGGCGCGCACCATGGCCCTGCAGGGACTCCTGCCTGAGGCCGTGGCCCTCTATCAAGAGGTCCTCTCCAGACGCCCGTCAAACATCAGTGCTCTGGTCGGGGTGGGGAAAATTTTCATCTGGCAGAAAAACCCAGGCTCGGCGCGGAGCTACTATGAAGAGGCACTCAGAATCGAGCCGGGCAACATCGAAGCCAGGCGCGGGATGGCCGATGTTCTGTACTGGAGCGGCAAAGATCAAGATGCCCTGCGCTCGTATGAAGCGGTCTTTGCGAGCACGCAGGATGCCGAGGCCGGCCAGCGGGTCCGAGAGCTTCGCGGCGAACAACTCGGCACCCCCAGGGCCCCGATCGGCAAGCGCCAGTTGCTGCCGACCTTGCCATTCCGGGATTACATAAAAGCCGGCTATGGCCAGTACACCTATACACAAAAGATTGCCGACGAGCGGGATTATCTGCTGGAGGCAAGCATGTCCCTCGGCAACCACACCCTGGTCGGGCGGTTGGAGCGTCTGCACCGATTCACCTTTGAAGACATTCCGTTCTCAGCCAAACTCTACAGTCCGCTCTGGGACAAAGCCTGGGGCAGCCTGAGCGTATTGGCCACTGCAAGCCCCAATTTCGCCCCAAACTATCTCCTTGGGGGAGAGGTCGTTCAGGGCTTGGGCGTGCTGCACAGCTCCCTTGCCTCTCTAGAAGTCTCAGCCAGCTATAAGCGCCTGGCCTACGCTTATACAGCCAGGACCCCCCCCCGACCTTTTCAATCCCGTCCCAGGAGATTGACGTGCTGAGTCCGAGCTTGACCTACTACCTCCCTTACAATTTGTGGCTGACGGAAAAGCTCTTGTATATCCCACAGACCGGATCTATCACCCTGTCGTCTCGGCTGACCTGGAGACCGACGGATCGCCTGGAAGCCTATGCCTCCGGGGCCTTCGGCACCTCGGGGGA
>VGXG01000011.1 GCA_016873395.1 Nitrospira sp.
TCGAGGCGATCTTCGTGCGCGACGGGCTGGTGACCGAGGGCGCGGTCAGCAACGTGATGGCGGTGCGAAATGGAATGCTCCTCACGGCGCCGGAGGGCCCGCACATCCTGTCCGGGGTAACCCGCGCCGTCGTCCTCGCGCTGGCGCGGAAAGAAGGGCTGACGGTGGAGGAACGGTCCGTCAGTCTGGACGACATGCGGACCGCCGATGAAGTATTGCTCACGGGCACCACGGTGGAAGTGCTGCCGGTCGTCCGCGTGGACGGGAAGCCGATCGGCACAGGCCGGCCCGGTCCGGTAACGCAGCGGCTCTACGCCCGGTTCACGGAGGCAGTCGGCCTCGGCTGAAAGGGGGGTGTGGAGAGGCTGGGCTGACGAAGGGCGGGATCGGGGTGGCGTGGTGCTTCGCTTCCGCGCCTCCCGAAGCGACCCTTCCGGACTTTGCCAGGCGGAACCCTTCGGAAATTCCCTCGCGGACTCAGTCAGTTTCCGCTTTCCCTCCTGGCAAAGTCTCGGTGGGTGCCCCGCTTCTCCAGCAAAGTTCGCTCACAACCACGCCACCCCTTAAAATGAAGGCTGTGCCCATCCATCCCAGCCGTAGGGAGAGGAAGGACCGGCGGTCGCGTTGTCGCGCACCCCATTCAGCGGCGCACAACGCTTGACCTTTGGGGTTCCCTGCACTATCATCAGCCTCATTCATCCTGCTACCAGCCTCACGTCTTAGTCCTCAGTCATGTCGCACCCTTCCAGCGCATAAGTTGGAGGTCTGCTATGAGACGTCTCACCTTCGTCAGCCTGCTTCTCTTTGGGTTTGTCTTCCTGGTCAGCGCCTCCGCCGTTTTGGCCGAGAAGCGAGGCGTCGCGGTCATGCCACAGGTGGCAGTGGACAGCCTGCCGATCACAGGCGACTACTGGGCGCTGCTCATCGGCATTGACCAGTACCAGCACGTGCCGAAGCTCCAAAGCGCGGTCAAGGATGCCCAGGCTGTGCGGGAAGTCCTCGTGCAGCGCTACGGGTTTGCCCGCGATCACGTCATCGAAATCATCAACAGGCAGGCGACCCGGAAGAACATCGAGGATGCGCTCTATCAACTCCGCAAGAAGGCGGGACCGCAAGACAGCGTGCTGATCTACTATGCCGGACACGGGCAGATCGACCAGGAGGACCAAATCGGCTACTGGGTGCCGGTGGAGGGGGAGGCGCAGTCGCCAGGCACCTTCATCAGCAACGCCCGCATCCGGGACGAGATTGCCAAGATGAAGGCGAAGCATGTCTATCTCGTCGCGGACTCCTGTTTCTCCGGGACACTCTTCGCGTCAGGTCGGGCGCTTCCCCCGTTGAACGATAAGTTCTTCCAGCGGCTCTACGCGAACAAGTCCCGCTGGGGCCTGACCTCCGGCATGAACGAGCCGGTGACGGACCAGGGCAAGGACGGGCACAGCATGTTCGCCTACTTCTTCCTGAAGCTCCTCAAGGAGAACGAAGACCCCTACCTGGTGCCCAGCCACATCTACGATCAGATCGCGCCGTTGATCGGTCGCAACACGGACCAGCAGCCGCGCAGCGAGCCGCTCCAGAACGCGGGCGACGAAGGCGGACAGTTCGTCTTCCGGCTGGCCTCAGCCAGCGGCAGTCCCGTGCTGGTGAAGCCAATTTCCCCTGTGCTCAGTCCACCACCGAAGGACGTGGACGTAGACGCATATAACAATCTGGACAGCTTAACGAAACTCGCGGAGAAGCGCGAGCAGGCTTGGGCCAAGGTGCAAACCTTCGCCGCTCAGAAGAGCGTTACACGATAAACTCGTCTGGCGGTGTTGGATAAGTTTCTCCAGGATTTTTCAGGCGATAACCCGCATCAAAGCGAGGCGGAGATGCTGAAGCAGAAAATTCAGCAGGACATCCAAGTCGCCGGTACGGGGGCGTACGGACTACCATCGAGCATGTCTGATAGGTTGGAATGGCTCAGAGAGGCAATAACACCAGCCAATACACAGCATCGTGCAGGTCAAAGCGATTTCGTTCTTGAGGCAAGCGATTTCAGGGGTTGTGTGGTGAAATGGGAAAGACGCGGCAAACGATGGAAACAGAATGATCCGGACGTCCAACTTATTACCGTCAATCTGGCAGAAATAGATCCAGAATCTGTGAAGGTGGAGAAAGTGGAAGGAATTCAAGATGGAGGAAATGGTATAGAAGTCAACAAGCCCTATTACTATGTGATGCTGGAAACGCTTCAAGAAAGGGAAATGATCATTAAGAGAGAGAAAGGCAGTGAAATGAGGCTAGCCGCCACGACGGTTTCGGGTTTCCGTGAGCAGACCCTTGCAGAAAAAACGGCGGATGCCTTCAAGCAAGTTGCAATTGCCTGTCAGGCAAAGGGATAGTTGCCAGAAAAGAAACTGATAGCTCATGAGACCTTTTCTTGACTCGAACAGCGCACCACCCTGATCCCGGACCTCACAAAACGATGAACGACTCTGAGTCAACAGTGCTCAGTTTACAGTTATCAATTTCTGAATTTTCTAGAACTGAAAACTGGCAACTGATGACTGACGACCGTTAGCGTTCATCGCTCATCATTCCGCGTTCATAGTTGAGTAGGCCGGCCCAGGGACCGGGGCGCTCGGGCTAGGTTTGCAGGCCGCCATGTGGTAGGATTGTTCTCCGCGAACACGACCAGTCCTCGCATGGGCGGAGTGGTTTCGATGGCCGTGCCCCCAGAGTTTGACCCTGAACGCGCGTGAGCACGAGGGAGCAGAATGAGCGGAAATTTCCCAACTGGGAAGTCTTGCAGGGAGGGGGACGGCGATATTGGCTCGATGTAGCGAGTCGATCCGGGTGGAAGGCACGCTATGTCAAGGAAGTGGACTCGAACGAAAAGACACTCCGATTTTATCAGGAAATTTATGACGACACCGGCCGGCTTGTTGAGGTCCATCACAAATATCCGGTAGACTTGGGCCATCGGGAGGTCTAGCAACTATGCAGTCGATCACTCGTCGAACCGTTGCGGAAAAGCTTGCGGCATACCTGCGCCACGACCTCTCACTGGCGGATCTGGTGGCCTGGGCTGAGGATGCCATGATGGAAGGGGACTTTGACGAGAAGGAGGCCACCGCGCTTCGAGACGTCGTCGCTCGCCTTGGCGTCGCGGATGTACGTGCTTTCGGGCTGACATGGGAAGATTGCGAACAGCTCCTCGCGCGGATCGGATATTCTGCGCGGGTCAGCATCGTCGCCACGTAAGGCCTCCCCTTTCGACTGCGCGCATTCATCAAGTACAACTTTCTCCAGCCGCCTTCCCTTTCACGCGGGACGACGGGGGGATTCCAACTGCGGCCGTCCAGCGAGGGCCTTCTGAGGCCGCGCGCTGCGGGAGCAAAGGAATTCCCCCGTCGCTCACGCGACCCTTCCCTCTTGCTTTGATCCATCCGGAAATGGTAACGTACGGCGTCGGTGAAAGTGGGCTCTGGCCCACTTTTTTGTTTGGACCGGTGACGGACGCTATGGAGCCGCTCTGGTCAGAGCAGTCGCGAAGCCCGGAGAGCCGGGGATCACGTCAAATTTCTGATCGGGTCCGAGCGGTCGCCGTTCCGATTGTCCGCGCGTTGGCCCTCGATCTGGTGGATGTGGAGTGTCTTGGCCAGGGGGGGCGGATGCTCCTCCGGGTCTACATCGACAAGCCGGGCGGAGTGACCGTAGAGGATTGCGAACAGGTGCACCTGTCGCTCGGCCACGCGCTCGACATAGAGGACCCGGTTCCGTATGCCTATACGTTGGAGGTATCCTCTCCGGGGCTGGACCGGCCCTTCAAGCAGCGGGAGGATTACCGTCGGTCGCTCGGCAAGCTGGTGAACGTCAAGCTGCGACAGCCTGTCGACGGACAGTGGCGGGTGGTCGGGCGGCTGGTGGACGTGAACGACCAGGGGGCGACCCTCTCCCTTCCTGCGTTAGAGCAGGGCCGGGCCGCCCAGCGGGCGAGCCGATCGGTTGGCCGGTCAACAGTCCAGATTGACTGGGAACGGATTGCGGAGGCGCGGCTCGAGGTGGAGTTTTAGGCAAGCGTTCGAGCGGAAACGGACTGACTGAAACGGAGTGCATGGCCTATGAACCGAGAATTGATTACCGTGATCGACCAGATCGGGCGCGAGAAGGGCATCGACAAGGCCAAGGTCATCGGCGCGGTCGAGGCGGCGCTGCAGACAGCCGCCAAGAAGCGCTTTGGTCAGGGTGAGAATATTCAGGTGCAGATCGATCCGAAGACCGGCGAGATCTCGGTGGTCTCGCTCAAGACGATTGTGGACACCGTCACGAACCCCAAAGCGGAATTGTCGCTTCAGGAAGCCCGCCGCGTGGACAGCGAAGCCGAGGTCGGCGACGAGATGGGGACCATGATCGAAATGGAGGAGCTGGGTCGGATCGCAGCCCAGACCGCCAAGCAAGTGATCTGCCAGAAGGTCCGGGAGGCCGAATGGGAAGCGGTCCAGCGTGAATACGCGACGCGCCAAGGCGATCTGATCAACGGCATCATCCTGGGCCAGGAGCGGCGCAACTATCTGGTTGATTTGGGCAAGACCGAGGCGATCCTTCCCATCCAAGAGCAGATCCCGCGGGAATCCTACCGGCGTGGCGACCGTCTCAAGGCTATTCTGCTGGAGGTGCGCCGCACGCCCAAGGACGTGCAGGTGATTCTCTCGCGCACCCATCCGCAGTTTGTGGCCAAGCTGTTTGAGCTGGAAGTGCCGGAGGTGAGCGAGAAGATCGTCGAGATCAAGGGAATCGTCCGGGAGCCGGGCGACCGCACGAAGATCGCCGTGTCGTCCCGCGACAAGGCCGTGGATCCGGTCGGCGCTTGCGTGGGCATCAAGGGCTCGCGGGTGCAGGCGGTGGTCCGAGAGCTGCGCGGCGAAAAGATCGACATCATCGCCTGGACCTCCGACCCGCGGGTCTTCATCGCCGAGGCCTTGAATCCTGCCAGCATCGAGAAGGTCGGCATCGACGATGAAAAGAAGTCGGCGCTGGTGGTCGTGGCGGACTCGCAACTGTCCTTGGCCATCGGCAAGAACGGCCAGAACGTACGTCTGGCCGCCAAGCTGTCTGGCTGGAAGATCGACATCATCAGCGCGACCGAGTACGAGAAAGAAAAAGCCGAACGCGACAAGGAGATCAAAGCCGCGCTGGCGGAGGAGGCAGCCGCGCAGCGCGAGGAGGAAGAAGCGAGGGCACAGCGTGAGGCCAATGCCGGCTTGGTGGAAGCGGGGAGTCCGGGAAGCGAAGGGACGGCCTGATCGCGCCGAGCCACCGGCGGGTGGTCGGAAGGGCCAGGATCACCGAAGAACTTCACGGGGTGCGGCAAGGACTGCGGTGACGTGGAAGCTGGTCTATGAGAGTCTATGAATTGGCAAAACAGCTCGGCATGGAAAATCGGGACTTGATTCCCGAGTTGAAGCGCATGGGCATTGCCGTGGCTTCGCACAGCAGCGCGCTGGACGAAGAGGCGGTCCAGAAGACCTTGAGCAAGCTCACGCCCAAAGCCAAGCCTGCGTCCAAATCAGCCGCCAAGCCGGATGGGAGCAGGCCGGACGGGAAGAAAGAGCCGACCGTCCGCAAGGGGCCGGCTCATCCCCACGAAGCCAAGACTGCGGTTGCGGACAAGGCCCGGGAAGCGGCGCGCGAGCCCGGCAAAGCCTCCGGCCAGAAATCGGGGCCGACGGTGACTGAAGAGCTGCCTAAACTTGAGAAAAAGCGCATTCTCTTCAAGCGTAAGAAATCCGAAGAAGAGCTCGGGAGCGAGTCGGGGCCGAGCGGGGTGCTGACCGAGGCAATTCCCCACCCGATTGCGCACGTGCCGACTGCGCTGGAGACCTCAGCGGTTGGGCTGCTCCACGAAGAGCCGGTGCGGGAAGCAGCCGCTCCCGGGCCTGCCGTTGAGCGGGTCAGCCCCAGCGCCTCGCCGCTGGCGGCCCCTCCGCCCGTCTCGCCGGTTCCGCCTGCCGCCCTCCATCCCTCCGCCCCGGCTCCAGCGGGAGAAGAGCCTCGCGCGGACAAGAAAAAACTGTCGCTTCAGGATCTTGCCGCGGAGGCGGCCGGGCTTCGTGACAAACTCAAGAAGGTCAAGAAGCCGGGCCGGCAGCGGGACGAAGAAGCGCTGAAATTCAGAGAAGATGCGGCGCGCTGGCAGGACTTGCGGGCGATCCCGGTGCACCGCCGCGAGGATCGGTCCCGTCATTTGCAACCTTCCGCCGTGACCGAGATCACCAAGCCCCGCAAGAAAGGCATCAGACTGTCCCCCGGCCTGACCGTCAAGGAGTTTGCCGAACTGGTCGGGCAACGACCCGGCGACGTCATCCGGAAGCTGATGGAGATGGGCCAGATGCTCACCCTCAACCAGTCGATCAATCTGGATGCGGCGACGTTGATCGCGGAAGGGCTCGGGCTCAAGGCCGAGGTCTTGGTGGAAAAAGCGGGGGAGGAGCTCTTGGAGGAAGCGGCGGCGCCGGTCGAGGAAGAAGTTCTTGAGCCGAGGCCGCCGGTGGTGACCATCATGGGTCACGTGGATCACGGAAAGACCTCGCTGCTGGATGCGATCCGGCAAACCAGAGTCACCGAGCAGGAAGCGGGCGGGATCACGCAGCACATCGGCGCCTACACCGTCACCGTCCGCGGCAAGCAGGTCACCTTCCTGGATACGCCGGGTCACGAGGCCTTCACGGCCATGCGGGCGAGAGGGGCCAAGGTCACCGATCTGGTTGTCTTGGTGGTGGCGGCCGACGACGGCGTGATGCCGCAGACGATCGAAGCCATTCACCATGCGGCAGCGGCCAACGTCCCGATCGTCGTCGCCATCAACAAGATCGACAAGCCGGGGACAAACCCGGAGCGGATCAAGCATGCGCTGGCGGAATACAACCTCATCCCCGAATCCTGGGGCGGACAGACGATCTTCGTGGAGGTGTCGGCCAAGCAGAAGCTGGGGCTCGACTCGTTGCTGGAGATGATCCTGCTCCAGGCTGATGTGCTCGAGCTCAAGGCGAACCCCCACCGCCTGGCCAAGGGTGCGGTGGTGGAGGCGAAGCTGGATCGGGGCCGCGGTCCGGTTGCGACCGTGCTGGTCCAGAGCGGGACTCTGCGGGTGGGCGACGCCTTCGTGGTGGGGACGTTCAGCGGGCGCGTACGGGCGCTGATCACGGACCGGGGAGCCAAGATCGCCGAGGCCGGCCCGTCGATGCCGGTCGAGGTCATCGGGCTGCCCGGAGTCCCGTCCGCCGGCGATCCCTTCGTCGCGGTGCAGGATGAGCGCGTGGCACGCGAGATCGCCGAGGACCGGGCGCACAAGCAGCGGACGGCCGAGCTGGCCGCGGGATCGGTGCGGGTCACGCTGGACGACCTCTACGCGCGCATCAAGGAAGGCGACGTCAAGGAACTCGCCCTGGTGATCAAGTCGGATGTGCAGGGGTCGGCCGAGGCCCTCTCCGAGGCGGTCGAAAAGCTGTCCACCGCGGCCGTGAAGCTGCGGGTCATCCACGCCGGGGTCGGAGGCATCACCGAAACCGACGTGCTCCTGGCCTCGGCCTCGCGGGCCATCATCATCGGCTTCAACATCCGCCCTGAGCCGAAGGCCGCCGCGTTGGCCGAGCGGGAAGGGGTGGATGTCCGGCTCTATACCATCATCTACGACGCGATCGGCGACATCAGGGCCGCCATGGAAGGTCTGCTGGAGCCGACGCTGAAAGAGCGCCAATTGGGTCGTGCGGAAGTGCGCCAGGTCTTCAATATTCCCAAGGCCGGTGTCATTGCCGGCTGCTACGTCGTCGATGGAACCATTTCCCGGGCGAGCGCGGGGGTGCGCGTGGTTCGCGATCACGTGACGGTGTATGAAGGCAAGCTGAGTTCGCTCCGCCGGTTCAAGGATGATGTGCGCGAGGTTCAGCAGGGGTACGAGTGCGGGATCGGTGTGGAGAACTTCGGGGACATCAAAGTCGGGGATGTCCTCGAAGTCTACGTGATCGACAAGGTGGCGACCAAACTCTAGCCAGAATCGACTCATTGAGTGATTGACGATTGGCCCATTGATGAGTGTTTTGTTGCGTGACCGGACGAATCATTCAATGGTTCAATCATTCAATCGTCAATATTCTTATCCTTCATGATCGTCGGACTCTGCACGGTCGAACTGTTCATTCCGGATGGCCACTCCTTGAAGGCAAAGCGGCAGGTGCTCTTGAGCCTCAAGGACCGCCTCCGCGACAAGTTCAACGTCTCGGTCGCCGAGGTCGGCGATCAGGACCTGTGGCAGAAGGCGGTGCTCGGCATCGCCTGTGTGGCCAACGAGGGAGCGTACGTCAACCAGGTATTGGACCAGGCGGTCAATCTGATCCGGTCCGTGCCGTCGATCGAGCTGGTGCAATCGCGCATCGAGCTGCTGTAGCCTGCATGACCAAGACGGCTTTTAAGCGCGCCGCCCGCGTCGCCGACCAGATCCGGATGGAGGTCGCCGACATCCTGATGCGCAAGAGCAAGGATCCGCGGCTGGGTTCTGTGACGGTCACGGACGTGGAATTGACCGACGATCTCCGGCTGGCGCGAGTCTTCGTGACGACGCGACAGGACGGCCAGAATGAAGCGGAGGCCTTCGCCGGACTTGCCAAGGCGGTTGGGTTCATCCGGGCCGAGCTCGGCAGACGCCTCCATCTCCGGTATACGCCCGAGTTGATCTTTCAAAAAGATATCAGCGGTCCTCGGGGAGACCGTATCCTGAGCCTGCTGGACAGCCTGGACTTGCAAGGGCCGGAACCGGGCTCCGCCCCAACACAAGGGCCCAACGACAGAACAGGCGATGGCGGAGTGGAGCCGGAAGAAGGAAGAAGGGCTTAAGCCGTGGCAGGAGATGGAACGACAGCCGTACACCCGGAGGTTTTGAACACACCGGTGATGGGTTTGGGCCAGGCCGGACTCGGGGCGATGGAAGGAGTCCTCAACGTCAATAAGGAGAGCGGTTGGACCTCGCACGATGTGGTGGCCAAACTGAGGGGGCTCCTTCGTGGCCCGAAGGTCGGCCATGCCGGTACCCTCGATCCGGCGGCCACCGGGGTGCTGCCGGTCTTGGTGGGACGAGGGACCCGCATCGCCGAATATCTCCTGGAGTGGGACAAAGAATACCGTGCGGTCTTGCGGCTGGGTGAAACGACCGACACGCAGGACGCAACCGGCACCGTCCTGACGGTCCGCCCGACGGACGGGCTTACGGAGGCGGTCATCCGGTCGACCATCGCGCGGTTCCAGGGCCGGGTCAAGCAGCTCCCGCCGATGTACTCGGCGGTGAAGGTCGGCGGGGTCCCGCTCTACAGGGCGGCCAGGGCCGGGCGCAGGGTGGAGCGCGACTTGCGCGAAGTGTCGGTGCATGCAATCGAGGTGCTGAGCATCGCGGGCCGCGATATCTCGCTCCGCGTCTGCTGCGCAAAAGGCACGTACGTGAGGACCCTCTGTGCGGACATCGGCGAGGCGCTGGGGGTGGGAGGACATCTGCTGGCCTTGGAGCGGCGGCGCGTGGGGCCACTCGCAATCGAGCGGGCGCTTACGATTGAAGACATCAGAGCCAGGCTGCTCCTTGGCAAGTTGTCGGAGGACCTGATCCCGCTGGACCAGGCCTTGGCTTGGTTGCCGGCTCTGGAAGTGGATGAGGCGACCGCGGTCCGGGTTCTGCACGGTGTCCCGGTCCCGCTCCGGGCAATCCGGGCTACCGGCGGTGGTCTCGAGGGGCTTGCCGGCCGGCCGGTCAGACTCAAGGACCGGACGGGGCGCCTGCTGGCCCTGGGTCGGGTGCCGGCCGAGGGAGCGGACGCGAGCGCCTCGCCCTGGACTGCGGGGCAGTTGCGACAAGGGGCCTCGGACGGTCGTGCCAAAGAAGCGGACCAAGCCGTGGCCATCCTGAAGGTGTTGGTGGAGGTGTAGCCCAGTCAGCAGAGGTCGCAAAGTCTGTCAAGTCGGAAAGTCATAAAGTCCGCAGACTCGATGACTTTATGGACTTTCCAACTTGTGACAACAGGAAAGGAGGAAGGCAAAGACGATGGCATTGACAAAGGAGGCCAAGACAGAGGTTGTTCAACAGTACCGGAAGCATGATGGCGACACCGGTTCGCCCGAGGTACAGATTGCGGTTCTGACGAACCGCATCACCTACTTGACGGAGCATTTCAAGCTGCACAAGAAGGACCACCATAGCCGGCGGGGCCTGCTGCAATTGGTCGGCCGCCGCCGCCGGCTGCTGGATTACCTCCACAAGGTCGATGATGGCCGGTACCGGGCCGTGTTGGATCGGCTGGGAATCAGGAAGTAACCCATAATCCGCGGAACATTCGAACGGCGTCATCGCGCGAACGTTTCCGCGGGCCTGTCGCCACAGGTGAACACGGATATAGATTCAGTGATGAGCGCCGGGGACCCGTTGCTCCAGGAGTGCAACGGGTGCCCTGAGTGATGAATGGGGGACTCTGAAATGCCTTCCATTCATCACGCAGCACGCATCATTCATCATTGCCCTGAGTCTATTTCTGTGGGCATCTGTGGGATAGGGAACAGAGGAGACGCAGATGATGGTGCACGTAATTGAAATCGATGTGGCCGGCCGGACATTGAGGTTGGAAACCGGCCGAGTGGCCAAACAGGCAAGCGGAGCGGTGTTGGCGTCCTATGGGGACACCGTCGTGCTGGCCACGGCAGTGGCCTCTCAGACGGTCAAACCAGGGATTGATTTTCTCCCCCTGACCGTTGACTATCAGGAAAAAGCCTATGCGGCCGGGAAGATCCCCGGCGGATACTTCAAGCGCGAGGGGCGGCCGTCGGAGAAAGAAGTCTTGACCAGCCGCCTGATTGACCGTCCCATGAGGCCCCTCTTTCCGGAAGGCTATTACTATGAGACGCAGGTCATCGCGTCGGTCCTTTCGGCCGACCAGACCGGCTCGTCCGATGTCGTCGGCATCACGGCCGCCTCGGCCGCCTTGACCCTGTCCGACATCCCCTTTGACGGGCCCGTGGCGGGGGTCAAGATCGGACGGGTGAACGGGCAGTTCGTCATCAACCCCGACCTGGAGACTCTCGAGAAGAGCGATCTCAGCCTCGTGGTGGCCGGGACGGCTGATGCCGTGATGATGGTGGAAGGGGGGGCGAACGAGCTGCCCGAGTCGGTCATGATCGAGGCGATCGAGGCGGCCCATGCTGCGATCAAGAAGATCGTAGCCAAGATTCTGGAGCTGAAGGCACTCGCGGGCAAACCGAAACGGACCGTCCAGACCGAACAGGTCGATCCGGCCTTGGCGGAGGAAGTCCGCCGGCTGGTGGCGCAGCCCATCAGGGACGCGATCCTTATCCCCAACAAGAGCGCCCGGCAGGAAAAGCTGGACCAGGTTCTCGATGAGACGGTGGAGAAGCTGAAGACGGAGGATCCCGACCGGAGCCGGCACGTCAAACTCGTGTTCCACTCGCTGGAATATACCGAAGTCCGGAACATGATCTTGGAGCGGGGCACCAGGGCGGACGGCCGCGGGCCGGCCGACATCCGACCGGTCACCTGCGAAGTCGGCATGTTACCCCGCACCCACGGGTCTGCCCTCTTTACGCGCGGTGAAACGCAGAGTCTAGCGGTCGTGACGCTGGGCACGACGGAGGATGAGCAGCGCATCGATGCCTTGGAGGGGGAATACTATCGGGCCTTCATGCTCCACTATAATTTTCCGCCGTTCAGCGTCGGAGAGGCCCGGCCCCTCCGCTCCCCGGGGCGGCGGGAGGTCGGGCACGGGGCCCTGGCGGAACGGGCTTTGAAGCCGGTCATCCCTGCCAAAGACCAGTTTCCGTACACGCTGCGGCTGGTGTCGGACATCCTGGAGTCCAACGGCTCCTCCTCAATGGCCACGGTCTGCGGCGGCACCCTGGCCCTGATGGATGCGGGAGTTCCGATCAAGCAGCCGGTGGCGGGGATCGCGATGGGGCTGATCAAGGAAGGCGCGCGCGTGATGGTGCTGTCCGACATTCTGGGATTGGAGGACCACCTGGGCGACATGGATTTCAAGGTCACGGGCACCAAGGACGGCGTGACTGCGCTGCAGATGGACATCAAGATCGCCGGCATCACACCGGCGCTGATGCGTCAAGCCTTGGACCAGGCCCGCACGGGCCGTCTGTACATCCTGGGACGGATGGCGGAGGCTCTGGCGGGACCGCGGTCGAACCTCTCGCCCTTCGCCCCGCGCATCTTCACGCTGAAGATCAAGCAGGATAAGATCCGCGACGTGATCGGGCCGGGCGGGAAAATGATCCGCAGCATCATTGCCGACTGCGGAGTGAAGATCAACGTGGAAGATACAGGCGATATCTGCATCGCTGCGGTGGACGAGGCCTCTGCGAAGAAGGCGATCGAGATGATCAACCGGCTGACTGAAGAGGTCGAAGTCGGCAAGATCTACCTGGGCACCGTCCGGAAGATCATGGATTTCGGCGCGTTCGTGGAGATTCTCCCGGGCACGGACGGGCTGGTGCACATCTCGCAACTCGCCCACCATCGGGTGAGAGCGGTGGCCGATGAAGTGTCCGAAGGCGATCAGATCATGGTGAAGGTGCTGGAGATCGACAGGCAGGGGAAGATTCGACTCAGTCGAAAAGAAGCGATGGCGCCGCCATCGACTGCCGAGGCCAAGACGCCGGCGACGGGCTAAAGGACCCCCACCGTTGTATCGCAAGTTGGTCTTGACCAACGGCCTGCGGGTCGTCGCCGAGCGGATCCCGACGTTAAAGTCGGTGACGGTCGGCTTGTGGGTGAACGTGGGGTCCCGTGACGAGCGAGCGGGAGAGGAAGGGCTCTCTCACTTCCTCGAGCACATGTTTTTCAAGGGGACCAAGACCCGCTCCGCCACCCGGATTTCGCGCGAGATCGACGCACTGGGCGGCGAGTTGAACGCCTTCACGACCCGCGAGACGACTACCTTCTACGTCAAGGTGCTGGATCAGCAGTTGAAGCCGGCCCTGGCCCTGCTGTCAGACCTCTTCCACCATTCCCGTTTCGATCCCAAGGAGGTGGAGAAGGAAAAACAGGTGGTCCTGGAGGAGATCCGGATGGTGGAGGATGATCCGGAGGATCTCGTTCAGGAACTCCATCAAGCCCAGATGTTGAAGCGCCATCCCCTGGGGCGGCCCATTCTGGGAAAACCGACGACGATCCAGGGGCTACGGCGGGATCACCTCCTTCGCTACGTCCAGGCCCATTACCATCCTCGACAGATCGTCATTGCCGTGGCGGGCAACTTCGACCTCACGGTCCTGGTTCCCTTGCTCGAGGCGTCCTTCGGGTCCTTTCAGCGCCCGGCGTCGCCCGGCATGGATCGCTGGCCGTCGCAAGTCAGCGGGGGACTGATGGTGCGCCGCAAGTTGCTCGAACAGGCGCATGTGTCCATGGGCCTCAAGGGGCTCGCGCTCGGCCACAAGGACCGGTATGCGGCTCATATGTTGAACTCGGTGCTGGGGGGGAACGTGAGTTCGCGCCTGTTCCAGGAAGTCCGTGAAAAACGAGGGCTCGCCTACAGTATCTATTCTTACCTCTCAGCCTTCTCGGACGGAGGGACGATCACGATCTATGCGGCCACACGTCCGCGTGAAGCAGGGCGGGTAGTCGGGTTAGTCTGCAAAGAGATCCGGCGGCTGCGCACCGCCGGAGTGGGCCGGATGGAATTGGAACGGGCGAAGAACCAGATGAAAGGCAGCCTGATGTTGAGTCTGGAAAGTTCCCACAGCCGGATGAGTAAGCTGGCGAAGGACGAACTGTACCTCGGGCGGCACCAGTCGCTGGAAGAGATTCTGGCCGAGATCGATCATGTGTCCGGAGAGCAAGTCCTTCGCCTCAGCCGCGAACTGTTTGACTTCAGTTGTCTGTCCGTGGTGGCCCTTGGGCCTGTGTCTGCCGCCTCGTTGCAGTCTTCCATAAACTAATCAGCCGACCAGGCATCCTCGCAAGCCATTGTTATTCAATTTGTTTTTTGGTATGTGGCCGGCCCGTTTTGCGCCAAATATTTCCTTGACATCAAATGGAGGTTTGAGTACGATTGGACCCTGCTCGCCCTGGACTTTGTAGAGACTGTGCTCGCTAAAAAGTAGGTGCAGTGAGAAGGAAAGGGGGTGGCAGAGGGGTTCTTTTTTGCAAAGAATTCTACCTCACTCTTCTTAAATCTCTGAACACACGATGCTGGAGCGGTAATCCATAGGCCTGATTCTCATGAAGGAGGTGCGAGGGATGAACAGAGGCGTTGTCATAGCCATCATGTCGGTTTTTTTCGTCGCCGGGTTGTTCACGGCGGGATTTGTGGCGGCAGCCGATGCACCAGCCGGAGGGCCCACTCACTTCGGGCTCGGTAATGCTGTGATGAAGGGCGAAGCTCTCAAGACGTTGAAGGGGAGAGTTTGGGCCCAGTGGGCGGACAATCCTGATAAAGAAATCCTGTTCGGGATTCAGTATTGGAATACCGGTGAGCCGGCTTCAGGTACCCCGAGCGGCCGCTCGTCAACCGACCTGGATGTGCGGCCTCCGGACCCGCTGTTCGTCTGCTGTGCGTGGGGTTTCACCGGCGGTGCCGAGCGGAACAATCCCTACGCTGGCTGGTACCATGCCGCGCAGACCGTACGGCTTCAGGTGAAGGACAAGGCGCTCATGGATCAGATCATCAAGGCGTCGCAGGATCTGGTCGCTCTTGAAGTGACGCTGGATGGTCGGATGGTCACCGGGTTTAAAGTTCTCAAGAAGGATTAATCGGCGAGGATTCCGGTCCTCGTGCGGCGGGGTTTTGATCGAAATTCTTAACGGTCGTTGTGCGAAGGAGGGATGCAATGATGAGACTTCATAAGAAAGGGTGGGCGTTCATGGTCGCCGTGGCCCTGGTCGTGGGCGTGGCCTCGACCGCCATGGCCATCGAGGCGTTCCAGGAACGGTTCGAGTGGGGTGACTTGAGCAAGCCGACCACGCTGACCGGTCGGGTCATCATCCTCGATCCGTACGATGAAGCGGTCTGGCTCAACATCGCGGTCTTCGGCGGCAATGCCGAGAGCGGACTGTTCTGGCAGAAGATCCATCCGGGCAAGAATCTGAAGTTCTATGCCGCGAACAAGGAAGTGTGGGATCAGTTGAAGTCGATGGCTCGCGCCCATGCCGGCCCGGCGGCGGCCAAGGACGTGCCGCCCTCGTCGCCGACCACACTGGTCGAAATCGTGGCCCAGGAGACGGAGCAGAACCATCGGGTCATCTCTTCCGTCAAGAAGTTACCCGAGATTTCCGGCGAGATGGGCAAGCCGCGTGGTATCAGGGCTTTGAAGGAAGCTGCCTGTGCCAACGCGAAGGATGAGTACGAGAAGGCTTGCTATGAGGCCAAGAAGCGGCTTAACGTCGCCGGGAAGGGGAGAGCGGCGACGGTCATGCAGTATGATGTGATGATTCCGGGCGGGAAGGTGTTCGCGTCAGGGCTGACGCCGTGGAGCGCGAACGAAGACACGATCGGCGGCGGACACTGATCACCGGATAGTCGAGTGTGGAAAAAAGGGCGGCGCGCCGTCGGGCACGTCGCCCTTTTTGTTTCTGCGGCCGCTATTCCTGTGGTTTTTCGCCGAGCCGGCGCTGGAGGTCGGCGAGCTTGTTCAGGGCTTCCAGCGGTGTCATCGAGAAGAGGTCCATCTGCCTGACTTCCTCAACGATCGGATGGGGCGGAGGCAAGGAAGGGTCGAGGGAAGAAGTGATGGGTGATGAGTGGTGAGTGATGAGTGGGTCGGGCTGGGAAGGCTGAGTGGATGAACATTCTAGCTGAGCCAGCACCTCGCGCGCCCGGCTGATGACGGAAGGAGGCAGGCCGGCCAGTCGAGCTACGTGGATGCCGTAACTTCGATCCGCCCCTCCTTCGACGATCTTTCGCAGAAAGAGGACCTCTTCGTTCCGCTCCCTGACCGAGACCGAGTAGTTCTTGATCCCCTCGCGCCGCTTCGCCAGCTCAGTGAGTTCATGATAGTGGGTGGCAAAGAGTGTACGGGCCCCCAGGTGGCTGCGATCCTGGATATGCTCCGCCACGGCCCAGGCGATGCTCAACCCGTCATAGGTGCTGGTGCCCCGTCCGATCTCATCCAGCAGGATCAGGCTGCGTGCGGTGGCGCAGTTGAGGATTTGGGCGGTCTCCGTCATTTCCACCATGAACGTGCTCTGGCCCCCTGCGAGGTTGTCGGACGCGCCCACGCGCGTGAAGATGCGGTCCACGATCCCGATGGCGGCTGAGCGGGCCGGGACAAAGCTGCCCATCTGCGCCATCAGCACGATGAGCGCGACCTGCCGCAGATAGGTGCTTTTCCCCGCCATGTTGGGCCCAGTGATGATGAGGAGCCGGTTGTCATCCAGGTCCAGCAGGGCATCGTTTGGGATAAACCCCCCCGGAAGGTCCAGCCGTTCGACCACCGGATGTCGACCCTCGGTAATCCGGATAGTCCCTCCTTCGTTGATCTCGGGACGGACATAGCGGTGGACGGCGGCTGCTTCTGCCAGGGAAGCCAGAGCATCAAGCAGGGCGATCGCTGCACCCATAGTCTGGAAGCGTGCCGTCTCCTCCGCCAACTGTGAGCGGACCTGCTCGAAGAGCTCCTGCTCGAGCGCGTTAAGCTGGGTCTCGGCGCCGGTCACACGATTCTCCAATTCCTTCAACTCCGGAGTCGTAAACCGCTCGGCGTTGACGAGGGTCTGCTTGCGGTGATAGTGGTCCGGGATCCTGGCCAGGTTGGCCTTGGTCACCTCGATGTAGTAGCCGAAAACCTGGTTGTACCGGACCTTGAGCGAGTCGATGCCGGTGCGTTCCCGCTCCTGGGCTTCCAGCTTGGCGATCCACCCCTTTCCTTCCCGGCAGGTCTTCCGTAGCTCATCCAAACGTGGGTGATAGCTGTCTTTGATGATGCCTCCGTCTCGGGTCGACACGGGAGCGTCCGGCATGATGGCGCGCTCGATCGCTTCATGGACGTCGGTCAAGTCGTCCCAGGTTCGTGCAAGGTTCTGAATCAGGGTGGAGCGGAGAGGGGCCAGCAGGATCCTGATCGCAGGCAGGGCCGCGATCGACTGTTTGAGCGCCAGGAGATCCCGTGGATGAGCGGCACCCAACGAGATCCTGCTGCTCAGCCTGGCGATGTCCTGGACGGTCCTGAGTGCGGTTCTGACCCCGGAGCGGACCTGCAAGTGCTCCGTCAGTTCGGCGACGGAATCGAGACGGGCATGTATGGGAGCCATGTCGACCAGCGGCCGGACGAGCCACTCCCGCAGGAGACGGCTTCCCATCACGGTGACGGTCCGGTCAAGGACGGAGAGCAGGGTGGTCGTTGCTCGCTCACCGGGCTCGCCGGTCCAGGGCCTGATCAGTTCCAGGTTTCGGATGGTCGCCTGGTCCAGATGCATGTCTTGTCCGGCCTGCCGAACCTGCAATCGCCGCAGATGGGTCAGGCTGGCCGTGGGCTGGGTTTCCCGGAGATAACGGAACGCGGCCCCGGCCGCTTGCAGGCCGAGCGAGTAGTCACGGCAGCCGAAGCCGTCCAAGGAGCTGACCCCAAAATGCTCTTGCAAGACCTGCCGGGCCGCTGCCAGATCATAGGCGGCGGGATCCTGACCGCGAAGGCTTACGCCCTTGATCCGGGTGAGTTGCTGACGGGTCGGCTCCGGCAGGTGCTTGGGGTACAGCAGCTCGCGAGGTTCCAGCCTGGCCAGTTCATCCTGAAGGTCGCTGGGAGCCCGCTCTCCCGGGAATTCCATGATCCAGAAGTCCCCAGTGGACAGGTCCAGAGAGGCCAACCCCAGCGTCGGCGCGCTTCGTTGGTGTGCGTGGGCCGGGGGGGCAGCCGCAGCGACCGCCGCCAGAAAATTCGACTCGGTGGGCGGCAGGAGATCCGTATCGATCAACGTGCCGGGCGTGTACAACCGGACGACTTCCCGCCGGACCAACCCCTTGGCCAGCTTCGGATCCTCCACCTGGTCGCAGAGAGCCACGGTCCGGCCGGCCTTCAGCAGTTTGGCGATGTACCCGGTCGCCGCGTGGTAGGGGACTCCGCAGAGGGGCACGGGATCGGCGCGGGCCTTGTCCCGCGAGGTGAGGGCGATTGAGAGGAGCCGGGAGGCTTCCTCCGCGTCCTCGTAGAACATTTCATAGAAATCCCCCACCCGGAAAAACAGGATCGCCTCCCGGTAGGCCTGCTTGATCTCCCGGTATTGGCGCATCAAGGGGGTGGGGTCCACGTCATTCATCGGGCGGCTCCTCAAGACCCACGATACTGCCAGGAGAGCGGGACAAGGTTTCCATATTCTTGCGTAGCCGCTCCAGATCCGCTTCCGCCTCCTGCAGCGCCTTGGTTTTCCTTTTCAGCTCGATCCGACCCCGGACCCAGGCGGGAAAGAGCAGGATCGAGGAAACCAGCAGGCCGACGGCAAAGGCGCTGAGGACCGGTCTCCAGAGCTCCGTCGTCGCTTCGCGCAGCCCGAAGAAGTAGCGGAGAGTGACCTCCTGCTCCTGGTTTTGGAGAAAGAAGGTCAGCGACAGCAGCAGGAGAACGCCCACGAGGATCAGTCGGATCATAGGGGTCGCTTGGTGCTCCTCTTTCTGGACGACCGGCGGTTACCGGCCGTCACCGTATGGAATCGCGCGCGGAGCTTCCGGTAGGTCGTGCGGAGGTGCTCGGGGATCACGCGGGTTTCCGCAAACAAGGGCATGAAATTCGTGTCCCCATTCCAGCGCGGCACAATGTGCACGTGCAGGTGGGCTGCGATTCCGGCTCCGCTGACCCGCCCGAGGTTGACGCCGATGTTGAATCCTTCCGGTTTGATCTCCGCGCGGAGGACCCGCAGCGAGAGGGTGATCAATTTCATGAGGTCGAGCGTATGTTCGTCGGATAGAGACTCCAGTCGGCCGACATGCGCATAGGGAGCTATCATAAGGTGGCCGCTGTTATAGGGGAAGAGGTTCATCATCACGAACCCGTGCCGGCCCCGGTGCAACAGGAGGTTGGCTGCGTCCCGGTGCCCGCGGGCTTTCGCGCAGAAGATACACACGGCCGGCTTGCGGGAATGGGTGATGTAGGCCATGCGCCAGGGAGCCCAGAGAACTTTCATCACTTCTGTGGCTTCCTGTCGCGAGCCGGCCATGAGCGTCTGCCGGCCTGACCCTGCTTTCGCACGCGAGCCAGCAAACTTCGTGAGACCGTCCCTGTTGCCTTCATCGTGATGGTGCGGACTGTTTTGCTCTGATGACCGACCTGCACTTCCAGGCGATCCTCCGGCAAGTCAGGGCCGGCCTTGTCGGCCCACTCGATAGCCAGGACGTGATGCCCGTCAACATAGTCCGACAAGCCAAGCTGGTCAAGTTCTCTTGGCGACTCCAGTCTGTATAGGTCTGCGTGGATGAGCGGGAGCTTGCCTCGGTATTCGTGGACCAGAACGAAGGTCGGGCTGCTGACGCTGCAAGGCGGCGCCTCCAGCCCGGCAGCGATGCCTCGGACAAGCACTGTTTTCCCCGTTCCCAGCTCTCCAAACAGGGCCAGGACTTCGCCTCCCTGCAAGGCTTGCCCGATGAGCAGTCCGAGATGTTCGGTCGCCGCCGCCGACTGTGAGCGCTGGCTCCATTCGACTGGTCCGCTGCTTCCCTTGGCTGCGGGCTCTCCAAGGTCGTGGTCGTCGCGGTGGAGTGTGCCTGATGTTGGTGGCCGCTTGGGGCGTGGCCGGAGCCGGTCTAGACCCTCTTGGTGCTTCGATGGCAATGGGTATAGCCTGGTTGCGTTACGACGCAACGGGTGGTGACATGGCTTGCCGGATGGCATCAGGAATCCGCTCGATGACGTCTCCCGCAGTCATGCTGGCCTGGCCGAGCTCAGCCGCCGCCAAGTCGCCTGCTAGGCCGTGCAGATAGGTTCCAGCGCAGGCTGCGTCCCAGGCGGATAGTCCCTGAGCCAGCAACCCGACGAGCATCCCAGTCAGGACATCGCCGGTTCCGGCTGTAGCCATGCCTGGATTACCGGTCGGGCAGATGGCGACGCTCCCATTAGGGTGAGCCACCACAGTCCTAGCCCCCTTGAGGACCAGCAAGACCCCTCGTCGCTGGGCGAAGCGGGTGGCGGTCCCGATCCGATCTTCGTTGACCGATTGGGGCGTGGCCTCTTCTTCCAATCGCGCCATTTCTCCCGGATGGGGGGTCAGGATGGGCGGGACCTTACATTCTGTGAGCAGCGTCGTGCGCCCGGCCAGCGCGTTCAGCGCGTCGGCGTCCAGGACCGAGGGTTTCTCTAGTCGCGGGATCAGAGCCTGGATCAGGTCGACCGTCTCCGGATGGGTCGAAAGGCCTGGTCCGAGCGCCACCGCGCTCCGCGCATGGACGAAAGAGAGGAGGCGGTCCAGTCCGGACCGGGCCAGGGTTCGGGCCTTCGTTTCCGGCATGGGGACTGTCATGGCTTCCAGCAATTTTGCTTCGAGCGTGTCGTTCACGCTGGACGGGGTGGCTACCGTCACCAAGCCAGTTCCGATCCGGAGCGCCGCTCTGGCGGCCATGGCGGCTGCGCCTGTCTTCCCGACCGATCCGGCAATGATGGCGGCATGGCCGTAGGTGCCCTTGTGTGACGAAGGGAGCCGCTGCGGGAACAGGCGGCGGGTCTCCTGGGGCGTGAGCAGCGAGATCCGGCTGTCGACCGATCCGGCGAAGGAAGGAGGAATGCCGATGTCGGCGATACGGACGGTCCCGGCGTGATCGATGCCGGCGCCGAGATAGAGACCGAGCTTGGGCTGGGCGAAGGTGACCGTGAGCGTGGCTCGTACCGCGGCGCCCAGGACAGCTCCCGTGTCGGCGTGGATGCCGGACGGGAGATCGACTGAGGTCACGGAAACTCCCGAATCATTGATCGCCTCGATTGCGGTTCGATAAGGGCCCGTGACCGGCGCGGAAAGGCCAGTCCCGAGGAGGGCATCGACGATCAACTGGCTGTTCCCCAACAGCGTGCGGATACGCTCGGCCGAGGGAGACGTCCGGACCGTGGAAGCCCCTGCCAGTCGCACAAAGCGGCGGTACATGACTCTGGCGTCACCGACGAGGCTCTCAGGCTTGGCGAGGAGCAGCACCTGGACCCGTACCCGCTGCCGTTTCAAAAGTCGGGCGACGACGAAGCCGTCCCCTCCGTTGTTCCCCTTGCCGCAGCAGACCGTCACTGTCTTGCCCTGGAGTGGTCCGAAAGCCTGCGTCAGGGCCGTGGCCACGCCGGCTCCGGCCCGTTCCATCAAGGTGAGGCTCGGAATGCAGGCCTCCGTAATGGCCCGGCGGTCGAGGGCCTGCATCTGTGCGGCAGTGACGATTTTCATAAGACCCTTGGCTAGGGGCAAGTGGCAAGAGACGAGCGGCACGAAACACAACAGGTTTTTGTGTTTCCCCCTGGCCTCTCGCCGCTAGCCTCTCGCCATTCAAGGTTAGCTGTCTTTGGTCAGGACTGCCTCGGCGACGGCGTAGTCGGCATCATGGGACAGGCTGATGTGGACGTCGGTCACCCCGGCTTCACGGAGCAGGGTCTTCAATCGGCCGGAGATGTGGGCGGTCGGCTTGCCCCGTGCATCATTGAGCACCTGAATATCCACCCACCGGATGCCGGCCGACCAGCCGGTCCCGAAAGCCTTGAGCACCGCCTCCTTCACGGCAAAGCGCCCGGCAAGCGAGGCGTAAGGGGAGGCGCGGGTGAAACAATACCGACGCTCTTCGTCGGTATAGAGCCGTTGCAGAAAACGCTCTTGCCACCGTTCCGTGAGGGCACGGATACGGGCGATTTTGACAAGATCCAAACCGATGCCGACGATGGCCATGGTTCACGTTGCTCCGCAAAGGCCCGAGACAAGAGGCAAGGAGCATTGCGACAAACCTTTACCCTCGCGTCTCGTGCCCCGTGCCTGCTGATCCACTGACCAGCTGCTTCATCTCCCGGACCGCCCGCTCAAGGCCGACGAGAACGGCCCGAGCGATGATGCTGTGGCCGATGTTGTACTCGACGATCTCGGGGATCTGCGTCAGGCGCTTCACGTTCCGGTAGTTAAGTCCGTGTCCCGCATTGACCCCCATCCCCAGCTTGTAGGCCAGCTTGGCTGCTTGGGCGATGGCTTCGAATTCCGCCTGTTCTTCCTTGAGCCGGCGGGCGTTGGCATAGCGGCCTGTATGCAGTTCGACATAGTCCGCGGCCACCTTGTGGGCCGCCTTGATCTGGTTGAGGTCCGGCTCGATGAAGAGGCTCACGGGAATCCCCCCGTCGTGGAGGAGGTCCACCACGGCCTTGATGCGATCCCGCTGACCCGCTACTTCCAGACCTCCCTCGGTTGTCAGCTCCTGGCGACGTTCCGGCACCAGCGTCACCAGATGGGGCTTGATGTTCAGCGCGATCTTGGTCATGGACTCTTCGGCCGCCATCTCTAAATCCAGCTTGGTCTGGATGACTTCTTTCAAGAGGCTGAGATCCCGGTCCTGGATGTGACGCCGGTCCTCGCGCAAGTGCACGACCAACCCGTCGGCGCCGGCCAGCTCGACCAGCAAGGCGGCGGCGATCGGGTCCGGCTCGCTCCCACCCCTGGCTTGGCGGAGCGTGGCGATGTGATCAACGTTGACGCCGAGTCTGGCCAAAACCGTTCTCCTTCCTGTTTCCTGGTCGGCGGATTCTTCCTGAGTTTGCAAAAGGTTCGGCTATTATTGCAAAAAGAAGAGGGGGGAGCAAGGGGCATAGGACTTAGCGATGGCAGTATCGGCATTCACCAAGGGAGAGCTGTCGGCTGATGTCCACGGTTTGTCGAGTGAAGCGTCCCCCCAAGTCCGGAATAAAATTGACTGTTTTGGGGCGCTGCATTAGAATAAGCTTATTTTTCAGCGTCCTCGGAGCGGAGGCTCTGCGCAAGAGGCTGTCGGCCCTGAAAAATTGAGGGGATAGTGGAAGGGTTCTACCGGATAAAGCGGCTCCCTCCTTACGTATTTGCTCAGGTCCAGACGTTGAAGCTGGATGCGAGGCACAGGGGAGAGGATATCATTGACTTCGGCATGGGGAATCCCGATCAGCCGACGCCGGACCATATCGTTGACAAGCTGGTCGAGGCCGCCAGGAACGGGAAAAACCACCGGTACTCGGCCTCGAAAGGGATCACGAAGCTCCGTCACGCAATCACCGGCTGGTACAAGCGGAACTACGATGTGAACCTGGACCCGGAAACGGAGGCCATCGTCACCATCGGGTCAAAAGAAGGGATCGCGCACTTGGCGCTGGCGCTGGTGGGGCCGGGCGATGTGGTTCTGACCCCGACGCCCACCTATCCCATCCACATGTACAGCATGATCATCGCCGGCGGGGAGGTGCGCGGCATCGAACTGCGCCAGGACAGCGACTTCTTCGACGACCTGATGCGGGGCTACCGCCAGACGCAGCCAAGGCCGCGCATCCTGGTCATCAATTTTCCCCATAATCCCACCACCGCTGTGGTGGACTTGGAGTTCTTCAAGAAAGTGGTGGCCTTCGCCAAGGAACATAATGTCATCGTGATTCATGATCTGGCCTATGCCGACCTCGTCTTTGACGGCTATCGGGCGCCGAGTCTTTTGCAGGTGCCGGAGGCCAAGGACATCGGCGTGGAGTTCTACACGCTGTCCAAGAGCTACAACATGCCGGGCTGGCGTGTGGGCTTCTGCGTCGGGAATCGAGAGGTCATCGGGGCTCTGGCGAAGATCAAGAGCTACCTGGACTACGGTATCTTCCAGCCGGTCCAGATTGCCAGCATCATTGCCCTCAACGGGCCGCAGGACTGTGTCAAGGAGACCGTGGCCCGGTACGAGCATCGGAGGAACGAACTGGTGGACGGCCTCAATCGCATCGGCTGGCACGTCGAAAAGCCCAGGGCGACCATGTTCGTGTGGGCCCGCATTCCGGCGCCCTACCGAGGGATGGGGTCGCTGGAGTTCTCAAAGCTACTGTTGCGGGATGCGAAGGTGGCGGTCTCACCCGGCATTGGGTTCGGGGAAGGGGGCGACGAGCACGTGCGGTTCGCGCTTGTGGAAAACGAGCAGCGGATCCGGCAGGCCGTACGGGGCATCAAGAAAGTCTTGAAGTTCGACGGCGCGTCGTAGGTGGCGGATCGGCCGATGAGGTAAGGATCGGCGATGATGAAAGAAAAGGTCGGCGTCGGTTTGATCGGGTTCGGAACGGTCGGGGCCGGCGCCGCAAAAATCCTGCTGCAAAACACTGCGCTGATCCGGCGCCGCGTGGGCGTGCCGGTCGAGTTGGTGCGGATAGCCGATTTGGATGTGGCGACCGACCGCGGTCTCCGACTCCCGCCGGGCATGCTGACCACCGATGTGCGCCAGGTTCTCGATGACCCGTCGATCGACATTGTCCTGGAGTTGATCGGCGGCTATGAGACGGCCAAGCGCCTCATCCTGGAGGCCATGGCCAGGGGGAAGCAGGTCGTGACCGCCAACAAGGCCTTGCTGGCGGTCCATGGGGAGGAGATCTTCGAGGCGGCGGCCCGGCACGGCGTGGACCTGGGGTTTGAGGCCAGCGTCGGGGGCGGCATTCCGGTGATCCGCGCCCTGACCGAGGGGCTGGCTGCCAATACGATCCTGTCCATCTATGGGATTATCAACGGCACCTCCAACTACATCCTCAGCCGGATGACGCGGGAAGGGCAGGGCTTCCGGGAGATCTTGGCGGAAGCGCAGCGGGCCGGCTATGCGGAAGCGGATCCGACCTTCGACGTGGCCGGGATCGACTCGGCTCACAAACTGTCGATCATGGTGAACCTGGCCTATGGCACGCCGGTCAACGTGAAAGAGATCTATACGGAGGGGATCACCAAGATCACTCCGCTCGACATCGCCTATGCCAAGGAATTCGGCTATACGATCAAGCTGTTGGGCATCGCCAAGTTTCTGGGCGGGGAGGGCGACGGTGAAATTGAGGCGCGGGTCCACCCGACGATGCTGCCCGCTGCTTCTCCGGTGGCGCAGGTAGAAGGGGTGTACAATGCGATCCAGCTCGTGGGGGATGCGGTGCAGGATATCGTGCTCTACGGCCAGGGCGCAGGGGCTATGCCGACCGGGAGCGCCGTGATCAGCGATGTCATTGACATCGCGCGGAACCTGTTGAAGGGGGCGGCAGGACGGGTGCCGCCTGCTTCATTCCAGCGGGAACAGCGGCGGCCGCTCCGGCTCCGCCCGATCGAAGACATCATGACCCTGTACTACCTACGCTTCATGGTGCTGGACCGGCCGGGAGTCCTGTCTCAGATCTCCGGCGTTCTGGGGCATCACGGCATCAGCATTTCTTCCGTGTTGCAAAAGGGACGCAAGGAGGGCCAGACTGTGCCGGTGGTGATCATGACCCATACCGCTACCGAACGTGCCGTGCAGGCCTCACTCCGCGAGATCGATCGGATGGCCTTCATTTCGGAGCCCACCACGTTGATTCGCGTCGAGGGGCAAGACGAGTAACGCATGCGCCCCGCCGTAGCCGAATCCCTCCGTTGCCGTTGGATCCTGGTGTATCGCCCATGATTCCGTGGCGTGGTGTGATCGAAGAATACCGGAAGTTTCTGCCGGTCACGGACCGGACCCCCGTGGTCGCGCTGGGCGAGGGCAACACGCCTCTCATCCACGCCAAGCGGCTGGCCCGGAAGATCGATCCCCGGATCGATCTCTATCTGAAGTTTGAGGGTGCGAACCCGACCGGTTCTTTCAAAGACCGGGGAATGACCCTGGCTATTTCCAAGGCGCTCGAGGCGGGGGCCAAGGCCGTTATCTGCGCCTCCACCGGCAACACCTCGGCTTCAGCCGCTGCCTATGGAGCCAGGGCCGGGTTGGCCGTTTACGTGCTGATTCCGGCCGGCAAGATCGCGCTCGGCAAGCTGTCCCAAGCCATGATGCACCGGGCCACCGTGATCCAGATCGAGGGGAACTTCGATCAGGCCCTGGCGATCGTCAAAGATCTCGCGGCGGCCCATCCGATCGAGTTGGTCAACTCGATCAATCCTTTCCGGATCGAAGGGCAAAAGACGGCGGCGATGGAGGTCTGCGATCAGCTCGGCGGCGCTCCGTCCGTCCACGTGCTGCCGGTCGGCAATGCGGGCAACATCACGGCCTACTGGCGCGGATACAAAGAGTACCGGGACTCCGGTCAGGCTTCTCGCGCGCCGCGGATGATGGGGTTTCAGGCGGCGGGGGCGGCGCCGATTGTGCTGGGGCACATCGTGGAGGATCCTCAGACCGTTGCCACGGCCATCCGGATCGGCAATCCGGCCAGTTGGAAGGCCGCCCTGCAGGCGGTGGAAGAATCCTCCGGCCGGATCGACATGGTGACGGATGAAGAGATCCTGCAAGCCTACGGGCTGGTGGCGGCGGAGGAAGGAGTCTTCTGCGAGCCTGCGTCAGCCGCCTCGGTGGCCGGGGTGATCAAGCTGAGCGGGACCGGCGCGCTGAAGGAAGGAGACAAGGTCGTTTGCACCTTGACGGGGCATGGCCTGAAAGATGCGGACACGGCCATCGGCGTGTCCCGGCAACCTCGGACCGTCAAAGCCAGCCGGGAGGATGTGGCTCGTCTGCTGAGGCTGTGAAGCGGGAAGCGGGCCAATGACAAATGGAGCAAGCTGACAAGTTGCAAGTAGCCAAGTAACAAGTTTCGGGCTCTTGCCACGTGGTCACTTGTGCAGTGCTACTTGTGCCTTGTCACTTGCCACTTGAGACTTGCAACTTGTTACTGACGACGAGGGACGAATTGGAATGAAGTACATCATTCTGCACGGTGAAGGGCTTGTGGAGGGACCCCATCAGGATCTCGGCGGCAAGACGCTGTTGGAAGCGGCGGCGACGCCCAACATGGACAGCCTCGCGCAGAACGGGGAGCTGGGACTGATCGCAACCCCCGCCGATGGGCAGTTCCACGGCAGCGACGTGATACAACTGGCAATCCTCGGTTACGATCCGCGCAAGCTCTATCCGGGTCCCGCCCCTTTGGAAGCGGCCAGCCTGGGCGTGGTGGTTGAGGAACATGACGTTGTCTATCGCTGCACGATGGTGACGTTGCGGGCGTCTGCTCCGCAGGGCAAGGGTGCGGCCGAGATCAAGAAGCTGGGCCCTCACGTCATGATGGAGGATGAGACGGCGGGCGGCATCGAGACCGAGGAGGCGCGCGAGCTGATCGAGGCCGTCAACGAGCAGCTCGGGTCGGAGACCATCCAGTTTTATCCCGGGACCGGACACCGGCACCTCATGGTCTGGGTGGGGGGAAAGGCGCGGGCTGTCTGCGTGGACCCTCACGAGCTGCTCGGGAAGCCGATTGGTGAAGCCTTGCCGAGCGGCGATGGAAGCGATATCTTGCGGAAGCTCATGGATGCGTCGTTGATCATTCTGCGGGACCATCCCATCAACGATCAGCGGCGGGAGGCAGGGTTGAAGCCGGCCAACTGTCTGTGGCTCTGGGGGCCGGGCCGGGCGCCGAAGTTACTGAAGCTCACGGAGCAGCACCAAGTGACCGGAACGATCATCTCGACAAGCGATCTGCACCGAGGGGTTGGGATCTGCGCCGGGTTGGAAGCTATGGATCAGACCCTGTTGACGGAGTCGGGCGGTACGGACTTTCTCAGCCGGGGGGAAGCGGCGCTCCGCGAGCTCGGCAAGAGGGATCTGGTCTACGTCCATGCGCAGATGCCGGGCCAAGTGGCCCAGGGGACGGACCCCAAGGCCAAGCTCAAGGTCGTGGAGGAATTCGACAAGAACATCGTGGGCACGATCCTGGATGGCCTGCCGAAACTGGGCCCGTACCGTATCCTCCTCTGGTGCGAATCCGCGTCCGGCGCCAGAGGTCGATCCGGCGAGGCTTCGCCGCCTCTCTATGCCTTCTGCGAAGGGCCGAAGCAGAAGGGGACAGGACGAAGGATGTACAACGAACGGGCTGCGGCAGAGGTCGGGGCCAGGGATGCCACGAAGCTCATGACCAAGCTTTTCCCCCGGCGTTGACGGTGCCGAAGGCTTTGCAATGGCGTTGATCGTTCAGAAATACGGCGGGACCTCCGTCGGGAGCGTCGAGCGCATTCACCGGGTGGCGGAGCAGGTGGCTGAGGCGAAGCGGGCCGGGCATGACCTGGTCGTGGTGCTCTCCGCCATGAGCGGAGAGACCGATCGCCTCCTGCGCTTGGCCCACGACATAACCCCGAACCCCGATGAGCGCGAGATGGACATGCTCCTGTCCACGGGCGAGCGGGTGACGATCGCGCTCCTGGCCATGGATCTGCGGGGCCGCGGCATCAACGCGCAGTCCTTCACTGGCCGCCAGGTGGGGATCATCACCGACAGCACCCATACGAAGGCGCGGATCGCGAGGGTGACGGCGGAGCGGATCAAAGAGGCGCTGGCCGAAGGGATCATTCCCATCGTGGCCGGGTTCCAGGGGATCAACGAGCGGTCGGATGTCACCACGCTGGGACGGGGAGGATCGGACCTGACGGCGGTGGCCTTGGCGGCGGCGTTGAAGGCGGATCGCTGCATTATCTACACGGATGTGGACGGAGTCTATACGGCGGACCCGAACATCGTCCCGACCGCCAGACGCCTGGACCGAGTCTCCTATGAAGAGATGCTGGAGCTGGCCAGCCTCGGGGCCAAGGTGCTGCAGAGCCGTTCGGTGCAGTTCGCCGCCAAACATGGGGTACCTGTAGAAGTCAAATCCAGCTTCAAGGAGGGGCAGGGAACGCTCGTGACTACAGAAGATGCGGATATGGAACAGGTGACGGTCTCCGGAGTGAGCGGCGATCGGAACCAGGCCAAGATCACGATCATCGGCGTGCCGGACCGGCCGGGCATTGCGGCGCGCATTTTTGGGCCGGTGGCTGAGGCCGGCATCGTCGTGGACATGATCATTCAGAACGTGAGCCAGGCCTCGCTCACCGACATTTCCTTCACCGTGCCGCGGGCGGACCTGGGCAAGGCCGTCGGGCTGGTGCAGCGCATTGCGAAGGACATCGATGCCAAGTCGGTGGCGGTGACGGAGGCGATCGCCAAGGTGTCGCTGGTCGGCGTCGGGATGCGCACGCATTCCGGCGTGGCGGCCCGGATGTTCGAGGTCCTCTCCCGCGAGGGCATCAACATCATGATGATCAGCACCTCCGAGATCAAGATTTCCTGCGTGATCGATGAAAAATATCTCGAGCTGGCCATGCGCGCCCTGCACGGCGCGTTCGGGCTGGACCAGGCTTAATGCTGGCGAGAGGCTAGAGGCAAGGGGCTAGGGGGAAGAGGGAAAGAAGGCGCAGGGCACGGGGTAATCGGCGAGGGGAAAAGTGAAGACAAGGGGGAGAACAGAAAAAAGTACGGCGAGCGGAGCACCAGGCACGGGGCGAACCAATCATTCTCATCCTGCGCCTCTCGCCCCTAGCCACTTGCCTCCTCTTGAGATATACGACACCACCCTGCGCGACGGGGCCCAGGCCGAGGACGTTAGTTTCTCGGTCGATGACAAGGTCCGCGTCGCCCAGAAACTGGATGAGCTGGGGGTCCAGTACATCGAAGGGGGCTGGCCCGGCGCGAACCCCAAGGACATCGAGTTCTTCCGCATCATCAAGACGATCCCCTTCAAGCACGCGACCGTGGTGGCCTTTGGGTCGACGCGCAAGGCCAGCAATCCTGTGCAGAAGGACCCCAATATCCGGGCCCTCCTGGCGGCCGAGACCGGCACGATCACGTTGTTCGGCAAAAGCTGGAACCTCCACGTCACGGAGGCCTTGGGTATCACTCCGCACAAGAACCTTGAAATCATCGGCGATTCCATCGCGTACCTGCTGGGCAAGGGTCGGCGCGTCTTTTACGACGCGGAGCATTTTTTCGACGGCTACAAGGCCGATCCCGACTATGCGCTGGAGACCATCCGCCGCGCGGTGGAGGCTGGGGCCGAGCGCGTGGTCCTCTGCGACACGAACGGGGGGACGATGCCCTGGGAGATCCGGGACATCTGCGCGGCGGTCAAGCGGGAATGTTCGGTCCCGCTGGGCATCCATGCGCACAATGACACAGAGATGGCGGTGGCCAACTCGCTGGTGGCGATCGAGACCGGGATCATTCAGGTGCAGGGGACCATCAACGGCATCGGGGAGCGGTGCGGGAACGCCAACCTCTGTTCGATCGTGCCGAACCTGGAATTAAAGATGCGCCGACCCTTGCTGGGGGATCGCCGCCTGGCCCGCTTGCGCGAGGTGTCTAATTTCGTGGCGGAGATCGCCAACCTCATGCCCAACAAACACCAGCCCTACGTGGGGGATGCAGCCTTTGCCCACAAGGGCGGGGTGCACATCCATGCGGTCCAGAAGAATCCGGCGACCTATGAGCACATCATCCCTGAGCGGGTCGGCAACCGCCAGCGGATGCTGGTGTCGGACTATACGGGCCGGAGCGGGTTGCTGGGCAAAGTGGAGACTTATGGGATCAAGCTCTCCAAGGACAGCCCGAAGCTCCAGGAGGTCCTGGCCAAGCTCAAGGAGCTCGAAAATCAAGGCTACCAGTTTGAAGGGGCGGAAGGATCCTTCGAGCTGCTGCTGCGAAAGGCGGTCGGCAGACATAAGCCGTCGTTCCAGTTGCTGGGGTTCCGAGTCATCGTCGAGAAACGCCGGGCCGATGAGGCGCCCATCTCTGAAGCCACGGTGATGGTAAAGGTTGGAGAGGCGGTGGAGCATACGGCCGCGGTGGGGGCGGGGCCGGTCAATGCGCTGGACCACGCGCTGCGCAAGGCGCTCGAGAAATTCTACCCGCAGTTGACGGAGGTCAAGCTGCTGGACTACAAGGTGCGGGTACTGGCTGCCAGCCAGGGGACGGCCGCGAAGGTGCGCGTGCTGCTCGAGTCGGGCGACCACAAAGAGATCTGGGGGACGGTTGGCGTCTCGGAAAATATCATGGAGGCCAGTTGGCAAGCGCTGGCGGACAGCATCGAATATAAGCTCCTCCCGCGTGCCCACTAACGACTCTCTCCCCTTCCGGCTGAAATTCTCTTGACACAAATGGTAACCTCACGTAATTTATGGGGAAAATTATGGGATGTCCTGGTCGGCCCAACCAGGTTCCTACGTGGACATCCTGAGCATGAGCCCAGGGGGGAGGCATGAGAAAGGCAGATATCGCCAACGAGATCTACGAGAAGGTGGGGGTGTCCAAGAAGGAAGCCTCGGACATTGTAGAGTTCATCTTGGATCTGCTGAAGTCGGTCCTCCAGAAGGGAGAATCGGTCAAGATCGCCGGGTTCGGGAATTTCGTGGTCCGCAGCAAGGGAGCCAGAAAGGGCAGGAACCCCCGCACGGGCGAGGAAATCGGGATCACGCCCCGCCGGGTTGTCACCTTCCGTCCAAGCCAGGTCTTCAAAAAATACGTCAATCAGCCCTGACATTCTGCCCATGCTGAGAACATCTCACCGGGCGAGCGCGCGCACGAGGGTCGGTGATGGCGGGTGAGCCCAGGCTGGGCAGCAAGCTGTTTTATAAGATCGGAGAGGTCAGTGAGATCACGAAACTCCCCGCCTACGTGCTGCGATTCTGGGAATCCGAGTTCAGCTTTCTAAAGCCGAAGAAAAGCCGCGGCAACCAGCGCCTGTACGTCCAACGAGACATTGAGGCCGTCCTGGAGATCAAGCGCATGCTGTATGAGGAAGGGCACACCATCGCCGGCGTCAATCGTTTCTGGGCCAAGCGGAGCCGGCATGCGAACAAGCCGGTGCGCCCCCGCGAGCTGGCCAAGCGTCTGAGGGGAAACTTGCAGGCGATCCTCAAAATTCTCGAATCCTACGATCGGTAAAAGAATTACCCGTCACTCGTCATCCGTTATTCGCAAGAAAAGACACATGACGGATGATGAGTGGCGAATAACGGATAACGAATGACGAAACGGGTCGGGGCGTAGCGCAGCCTGGTAGCGCACTCGCTTGGGGTGCGAGAGGTCGGCCGTTCAAATCGGCTCGCCCCGACCAAAGCCGTGAGGAGTGAGGCGTAAGGGGTAAGGAGTGTAATAAGGTAAGGGAGAAAACGAAGCTTCTCCCCACGTCTCACACCGTACCCCTTACGGTTAGAGAAGCTGCCCTGCGCAGCTTTTTTTGTTCCTGGTAACGGTGTGAAGCGGATTACCATTCTGATCACCAATGACGATGGGGTCACCTCGCCCGGCCTCCATGCGCTGGCCGCCGCGATGCGCGTACTGGGGGATGTCTGGGTCGTGGCTCCCGACCGGGAACGGACCGCGGTCGGTCATGCCTTGACCCTTCACAAACCGCTTCGGATCAACCGCCTGGAGAAACAAGTCTTTTCGGTCAACGGGACGCCGACTGATTGCGTCAACCTGGCCGTGAAAAAAATTCTGAGGAGGGCTCCGGCGCTGTTGGTGTCCGGCATCAACCGGGGGGTGAACCTCGGGGACGATGTGACCTATTCAGGCACGGTGTCTGCCGCGCTGGAAGGAACGATCCTGGGCATACCCTCGATTGCCGTCTCGCAGGAGGCCGGCCGCCGTCGCCTGACATTCCGCTTTGGGACCGCCGCCGTCTACGCCCTCCGCGTGGCCAAGGCGGTTCTTCGCTATGGCTTGCCGGCGGAAACCTTGCTGAACGTGAACGTACCGGACCGCTCCAGAGACGCCATTAAAGGCGTCAGGGTCACGTCCCTGAGCCGGCGCCGCTTCGAAGCCCCGATCGTCGAGAAGGTGGATCCTCACGGAAGGAAGTATTATTGGATCGCCGGCACTCGCATCTCGTGGGATCGGGGGAAACATTCCGATCACGAAGCCGTACGGCTTGGCATGGTATCCGTCACGCCGCTGCACCTCGACATCACCCACTACGCGGCGCTGGAACGGTTGCGGGCCTGGGAGGCTCTCCTCGACGGCCGGAGCAAGCCTGGCCGCGCCCGCCGAGCCCGTCCTCTTGAGCAATCAGACCAGGGGCGCAAGGCCGGCATGGCCACCTCGCGAGCCGGGCGCACCGGATAAGTCACGATGCTCACGATCCACAATACCTTGACCGGTCAGAAAGACCCCTTCGAACCTCTCGTGCCCGGCACCGTCCGCATGTATGTCTGCGGCGTCACGGTCTATGACGAATGCCACATCGGCCATGCCAGGAGTGCGCTGGTCTTTGACGTCATCCGGAATTATTTTGGATACATCGGGTACGCCGTGACCTTCGTGAAAAACTTTACGGACGTGGACGACAAAATCATCAATCGGGCCTCACAAGAGGGGCGTTCGTGGCTTGCGGTCGTGGACCAGTACCTCCGGGCCTACGAGCGGGACATGGGACGCCTGGGTATCCGCCCGGCTGACATCGAGCCCAAGGCCACGGAGCATATTCCGGACATTATCAAGCTCATCGAGAGGCTGCTCACCAAGGGACATGCCTACCGGCTGAACGGAGATGTCTACTACCAAGTCGCCACCTACCCAGCCTACGGACGGTTATCCAAGCGGAAAGCCGAGGACCTCTTGGCCGGCGCGCGGGTGGAGGTCGATGAGCGCAAGCGGAACCCCATGGACTTCGCCCTCTGGAAATCGTCCAAACCGGGTGAACCGGCCTGGGACAGTCCCTGGGGACCCGGCCGGCCCGGGTGGCACATCGAATGCTCAGCCATGTCGATGCATCATCTGGGCGAGACCTTCGATATTCATGGCGGGGGCATGGACCTGATCTTTCCCCATCACGAAAACGAAATCGCCCAGTCCTGCGCGGCGACCGACAAGGAGTTCGCCCGGTACTGGGTCCACAACGGGTTTGTGCAGATCAATCAAGAGAAGATGTCCAAGTCGCTGGGGAATTTCTTCACGATTCGAGAAATCTTCGAGAAGTCGGAGTGGCCTGAGGAGATTACCGGCGAGGCCCTTCGCTATTTTCTGCTGACGACTCATTATCGCAGTCCGTTGGATTTTTCCGATCAAGGTTTGAGGGAAGCCAAGTACGCGTTGGACGGGTTTTATGGTCTGTTCAATCGTCTAAAGGAAACGGCCAAGACGGAAGGCCCGGTCAACGAGAAACTTACAACCGTCATCGAACGAACCCGTTTTGCTTTTGGGCAGGCGATGGACGATGACTTCAATACTCCGGCGGCAGTTGCGGAGTTGCAGGGACTTCGCAGTGAAGTGAATAAGTTGTTAGAAGCCGGTCTCTCGACCAAAGCCAGAGAGCAGGCTCGTCAGTCGTTTCGTAAGCTTGGTTCCGTGATGGGGCTGTTTCAATTGGAGAAATGGCGATTCAATGTTGAACTCTCTGATATCGGTGTGAGTGGTCTGACAGACGTGGAGATTGAGTCGAAAGTAAAAGAGCGCAACGAGGCGAGACAACGAAAGAATTTTGCCAGGGCGGATGCCATCAGGACGGAGCTGGCTGAAAAGGGCATCACCATAGAGGATCGGCCGGATGGAACCACCCGCTGGAAACGGTAAGGCTCCCGAACTGCTGTTCGGCCTCCACGCGGTGCGGGAAGCGCTGCGGGCCGGCGCTCGGCCGCTCTTGAAGCTGTTGGTGCTGCGCAGGGACAAACAATTCGCCCAGCTCGTCGGACTGGCTCGAACTGCGGGGGTGCCCATCCAGGTGGAGCCGAGACCCGGACTCGACCGGTTGGTGCCGGAGGGCCGGCACCAAGGGGTCATCGCTCTGGTGGCCGCCAAGTCCTATGCGGAGCAGGAGGAGATCCTGGCTCACGCCCGGCAACGGGCTGAGCCCGCGTTCTTGCTGATTCTCGACGGCGTCGAGGACCCGCACAATCTGGGTGCGATCCTGCGCACGGCTGAGGCAGCCGGCGTCCACGGGGTTTTTATCCCTGAACGTCGGTCGGTGGGCCTGACGGCGACGGTGGCCAAGGTGTCGGCCGGCGCCGTGGATCACCTGCTGGTGGGGCGGGCGCTGAACGTCAGCCGGCTGATCGAGAGCCTGAAATCCCAGGGCCTGTGGGTCTATGCGCTGGACCCGGGGGCGTCAAAGCCCTTCACGGCGTTGGACCTGCGCGGTCCGGTGGCGCTGGTCTTGGGCGGAGAGGGGAAAGGGGTCCGGCCCGGCGTGCTGGATGCGTGCGACGACCGGGCGGCGATTCCCATGCGCGGGCGGGTAGCCTCGCTGAACGTGTCGGCGGCAGCGGCGATCGTCTTGTTTGAAGCGGTTCGGCAGCGGGGGGAGGCCGCGCGGTCGAAGCAGGCCTAACAGGTTGAAAAACTATTGTGGACTCCCGAATACACAGGACGGCATAAGATCGCAGATGGAATCGGAATCGCCCACAGGATGGTCAAAAAGGCCGTCCAGCAAGGCCGCAGCGAGCGAAGAGGCGAGGCGTACTCTTTGCGGTACATTGAGCCTCTGAGCAATGCGAGAACGCCGCTGGCAGGCTTTTTCAACATCCTGCTAACGGACCTTGATCATGCCTCCCTGGATGGCGGCCTTCAGCAACTGGGCTGTGTTGGAGACCCGGACCTTCTTCATCATATTGGCTCGGTGCGCTTCGACGGTCTTCACGCTGATCGTGAGTCGGGGCGCGATCTCCTTGTTCTTGAGACCGGTCCAGATGAACTGAAGAATCTCATGCTCCCGGCTGGTCAAGGCCTCGGGCCGCTTGCGCACTGGAAGGGCAACAGTCTGATGTTTTTTCTTGCCGGTCCGTTTCATCGTCCGTGATGTCCTCGTTCCCATCGGCGGCTGCGCCTCCTTCTGCTTCGAGCGGGAGTAGATGGTCGGTGAATGACGACTCGCACAAATAACATAAGGGATTGTAACAGGATAGAGCGGGATTGTAAATGAAACGATGCGCCGGAATGACCGGCATCCCCCGGAGAATGCGGCGAAGAACGGAACGATCGGGCCGATGGCTGTATCGAATCGTTCCGACGTGAGATAGCATGGTCTCCCTGTTGATCTCGATGAGCGCGGTGATAGTCGGGGCCCTCATCGGGAGTTTTCTGAATGTCTGCATCCACCGCCTCCCTAGGCATGAATCCCTCCTGTGGCCGGCCTCGCGTTGTTCCTCCTGTGCGGTCTCGCTCGCCTGGTACGACAACGTTCCGATCCTGAGCTATCTGTTGCTGAAGGGCCGGTGCCGGGCCTGCGGGGCGGCGATCTCGATCAGGTATCCGGCCATCGAGGCGGCGAACGCCGTGGGCTACGGCGCGCTCGTCTGGTGGTTCGGGGTCGGCTGGTCCGCCGCTGCCTACGCGCTCCTGCTGTCCTCCCTCCTCGTCGTGACCTGCATTGACCTCTTGCATCGGATCATTCCCGACGCGATCACTCTGCCCGGTATCGCGGTAGGGCTGCTCTGTGCGGCCACCATCTTACCGGTCGGCCTGGTCAACTCACTGTTGGGTGTCGCGTTGGGCGGAGGTCTCCTGTGGGGTCTGGCCTGGGCCAGCCCCTACTTGTTCGGCAAAGAAGGGATGGGGGGCGGCGATATCAAGCTCCTGGCCATGATCGGCTCGTTCCTGGGATGGCAGCCGACGCTGCTCACGATCATGATCGGAGCCATAGCCGGTTCTCTGGTCGGTCTCAGCCTGATCTCGTTGAAGCGGATGCGGAGAGACCAGTACCTTCCCTTCGGTCCCTTCCTGGCCCTCGGCGCGCTGGTGGCCATGTTTTTTCACCAGCCCCTGCTGGCTTGGTATGGAGGGCTCCTCGCCGGGGCCTGGTGAATGGGCCGTGGATTGATACATCATGCACAGCGCTGCCTTGTATCCGAATCCATGCGACTTTGTATCTGATCAGTCACGCACCCTGTGCCCAGTTTTGAACAGTAGCCCCGACCTTCGACTTCTCCCAGGTTCTCCCATCGCGTAATCCCCTATAACCACGGCCTGATCCGACCGACCTAGAGTCTCGGGCCGATCCGTTCTCCTTTTGACCCCTCTTCGGCACGGATTTTGGATTCGGCTGACTCGTTCGTGTAAGCGCCGGCAAGGATCACGAAGAGCAAGAGAAGAAAGGGCGGAGGCTGCTGAATGGCAGCCACAGGAGAAAGGAGGGGAACATGAACGCCGGCGGAAGGGAGCCGCTACGTCTATGATGTGAAGGCCACGGACCCGGAAGGAGACCCGCTCAGCTATTCGCTGGAGGCGGCCCCGCCCGGCATGACGATCGAGAAGACCACGGGCCGCATCGAATGGCAGGTTCCGGTCGGGACAAGGGGGACCCATCGCGTGCGCGTCTCCGTGCGCGACAATCAGGACGGCTCCGCCTATCAGGAGTTTGACCTGAGCCTGACCGCCCCCTGAAGAATTCCTGAAGAATTGACGAGTGTGTGATTGAGTCATTGCCGGATTGAAAATCAATCGTCAATGAAACACTGAATCAATGCGTCGATTTCTTTGCCCTTGCTGGCCTCTTCGGCGGTCTGGTAGAATGGCCTTTGTTTATTGACGATTGCTTTGTTCAATGAGTCAATCGTCAATGAGTCCATGATTCAATTCTTCCGGAGGGCTTTCACAGACCGGGCGTGCGGAAGATCAAACTTCGAGAGGGCACCAACCACGCGAGCCTGTTCGGGTCCCGCGACCTGCACCTCAAGATGATCGAAGACGATCTGGGGGTGCGGATCTCGGCGCGGGGCGACGAACTCGCGCTGGCCGGGTCGCCGAATGACACTCGCAAAGCCGAGCGTCTTCTGACCGAGCTCGCTGCCCTGACCGCGGAAGGCTACGAGCTGCGGGCCGAGGATGTGGCGGTCGCGCTCAAGGCGTTCCGCAGCCGGGCCGATGTCCCTCTGAAAGAACTCCTCCTCAACACCGTTCCCATCGCAACGACCAAGCGGTTCGTGGCTCCCAAGTCCGCCACCCAGAAAAAGTATCTGGAGGCGATTCAGAAATACGATATTGTTATTGGAATTGGCCCAGCCGGGACCGGAAAGTGTATTGCTTCGGGGAGCTTGGTTTTCACAGAGCAGGGCCTTTGTCCAATCGAAAGCCTCGCAACCGACACGGAACCAGGGAGCTATGTCCCGATCGAGATAGGGGTGGCCGGTACGGATGGGCTCGAACGGGCCAGCCACTTCTATAATGGGGGGATATCACCAACCAAGCACATTCGGACTCGCTTTGGCTACGAGATTGAAGTGACGCCGGAACATCCGCTGCTACGACTCAACTCGGAGGGTGAGGTTTTATGGGAGCGGGCGGACCGATTGCAGGTCGGCGATTTTGTGGCCATCCAGCGTGGACAGAATCTATTTGGGCCGGAAGTTAAGGTCGGCTTTGACTACGAACGAAACACCAGGCACGATCACGCCAAGTCGATTCATTTGGACAGGCTGGACGAGGATTTTGCCTATTTCATGGGCGTTCTGACGGGCGATGGGTGCCTGACATTTAGGAACCGCATCATCCTAAGCAGTGCCGATGAGCCGATATTGAACTGCTTCTATCGAACGGCAGCCCGAATGGGGCTGCACGTCTTTGCCAATGGCGGCGGCAGGCCGTACGACCGCATCATAGCCAGCTCTCAGCTCTATCAGTTACTGCTCCATCTCGGCATGTCGTCCGGGCCTGCGGCGGAAAAACGTGTTCCCCGTACGATCTTGCAGGCTCCGCGGCACATTGTAGCAGCGTACGTGCGGGGATTGTTTGATGCCGACGGCACGGTCAGCCGCCGAGATGGCTACCCCACTCTGTATTCCGTCTCCAAGCGGCTCATTGATGAAGTCCAGGTCCTGCTGCTGAACTTCGGCATCCTTGCGCGAAAGCGTCCAAAGTGGACCCTCTATCGAGGTGAGAGAAGGCTCTCGTATCAATTGGAAATATGCGGAGCCGATGCAGACCTGTTCATGCGGGAGATCGGCACCGCATTGCCTCGCAAGCAAGCGCTGTTTCAGGAGCGAGAACGGAATACCAATGTGGATGTCGTGCCTTTCCTCAGCAAGCTGGTCCGTGAAGGATCTGCAGCGAGCAGGCTGCCTCGAGCGGTCCACAAGCGTCTGGAGGACTACAAGACCGGTCGGCGGGCTCCAAGCTATGAAAAACTTGGTGAAATCCTTGGTTTGTTACGCGAACGAGCGCCCACGGCCTGTGCCGTGGCGGTGCTTGAAGAACATCACGAGCGGCATTTCTTTTGGGCCGAGATCACCCACATCGAGGACGGGGAAGCGCAAGTCTATGATTTAACCGTTCCCGGCACCCACTCGTTTTGCGCCAACGGATTTGTCAATCACAACACCTACCTGGCGATGGCCATGGCGGTGGCGGCGCTGACCAGGAAGGAGGTCAGCCGCATCATCCTGGCCCGGCCGGCGGTGGAGGCCGGCGAAAAACTCGGGTTCCTGCCCGGGGACATGTATGCCAAGGTCAATCCCTACCTCCGCCCCCTCTATGACGCCCTCTATGACATGATGGATGTGGAGCGGGCGAATCGCCTGGTGGAGCGCGGCGAGATCGAGATCGCGCCCCTGGCGTTCATGCGCGGCCGCACGCTCAACGATTCATTCGTGATCCTGGACGAGGCGCAGAACGCGACCGCCGAGCAGATGAAAATGTTCCTGACGAGGCTGGGGTTCAATTCCAAGGCGGTCGTCACGGGGGATATCACGCAGGTGGACCTGCCGTCGGACCGGCGGTCCGGGCTCATCGAAGCGCGAGACATCCTCAGAGAGATCCCCGGCATCGAGTTCGTCTATTTCGACGAGCGCGACGTGGTCCGCCACCGGCTGGTCCAGGAGATCATCAAGGCCTATGACCGCCATGCCCCGGAGCGGCGCGCGAGGCCCGGAGCCGAGGTCCGGTCACAGCGGCATCTCGGCCGAGGAGTCCGCCGGATGCCCAGGCTTCGTCGCGTCGACGGCGGCGAGGACCAAGGAAGCCAACCGCACTGATGCAGGCGGTTCGATCGGGCTCACCGCAGGCGGTTCGACCGGGCCTGTCCTGAGCGATGTCGAAGGACTCACCGCAGGTGTTGGTGCGAAGCCTGCTCCGGCGCGCTCGGCCCGTCCGGACGGTGTGGGAGAGGCTGGGTCGGCGCGTGGTTGCGGCGGCCGGGGAGCCGGGAGCCCAACTCAGCCTGCTGCTGGTCGGTGATCGCCGGATGCGGCGATTGAATTGCCTCTACCGAGGCCGAGACTCTCCCACCGATGTGCTGGCCTTTCCGATGCGGGACGCCCGTATACCCGTCACCCGTCACTCGTCACTCGTCACGTCCGGAATGCTCGGCGACGTGGTGATTTCCTTGCGGCAGGCGGCCCGCCAAGCCAAGGACGCCGGCCGTTCCCTGGACCATGAGCTGGCCACGCTGTTGATCCATGGGACGCTCCATCTGCTGGGGTACGATCATGAACGGGGAGGTCGTGAAGCCATGCGGATGCGACGGAAGGAACGGGCTATTTTGCGAACGGTGGTGCCGGTGCCGAGACTCATAAGATGGGTGACAAGCACGACACGGAGACGCGGAGACGCGGAGACGCGGAGATCGCCCTTTCACCGTGTCGCCCCTTCACCGCGTCGGCGGTCACCCTTGTCCCTCACGGTTCTATGAATTGGTTGCAACGGCTTCATGAAGGGTTGGCCAAGACGCGCCTGGCCCTGCGCGGCTCGCTGGATCGCCTCATCGGCGGCGGACCGGATCCGGCCGTGCTGGAGGAATTCGAGGCCTCGCTGATCGCGGCGGACCTGGGCGTACGCACGGTGCGCCGACTCATGGATCGAGTCCAGGCGGAAACGAAAACCCCGGTCCCGGTCCAGTCGGCCCCGGGGCAACCTCTCCTGCACGTCTTGAAGGAAACCATCCTGGGCCAGCTTCGCGCCTGCGAGGGGGAACCGATCGAGCGGCTCGTGGACCAAGGGCCGAAGCCCTACGTCATCTTAACGGTCGGGGTGAACGGCGTCGGCAAGACGACGACGGTGGCCAAACTGGCGCAACGGCTGCAGCAAGCCGGAAACAAGCCGTTGCTGGTGGCGGCGGATACGTTTCGGGCCGCCGCGATCGAGCAGTTGGAGGTCTGGGGCGGGCGGATCGGGCTGGATGTCATCCGGCATCAACAGGGGGCGGACCCCTCCGCCGTCGTGTTCGACGGCCTGGCCGCAGCCAAGGCTCGCGGCGCCGACGTGGTCCTGATCGACACGGCGGGTCGCCTCCACACGAAGGCCAATTTGATGGACGAGTTAAAAAAGATCAAGCGGGTCCTGGCCAGGGAGCTGCCGGGGGCGCCGCACGAGGTGCTGCTCGTGGTGGATGCCACCGTGGGCCAGAACGCTCTTTCACAGGCCAAGCAGTTTCACGAGGCGGTCGGAGTGACTGGCATCGTCCTGACGAAGCTGGACGGCACCGCCCGTGGCGGGATCGTGGTGGCGATCGCCGAGGCATTGAAGATTCCGGTCCGCCTCATCGGAGTGGGCGAAAAGGTGGAAGACCTGCAGGACTTTCACGCCCGGGAGTTTGTGGAGGCCCTCTTTGAGAAAACCTGACAATCTTGGTGCTATAATTACCCTCACGCCGTTTCCTGCGGGCTCTTTGCCCGTCGTCACTGACCGGCTGCCTCTCTGCTTTTCGGGAGTGCCGAGCGGTTTTTCAACAGCCGGCCGGTCATGATGCGGCTCGCGACGCGGCTGAGATCTGTCCCGATGTTATTCTGTGGTGACACGGAGATGCCGGATGGCCAAGATCCTGGTCGTGGATGATGACCGGATGATTTGCGATCTCCTGCAGGCGGTGCTCAGCCGTCATGGGCACGAGGTCCTCACGGCGACCGATGGGGAACGGGGCCTGGAACTGTACCAGCAGCACCGTCCGGGCATCACGCTGTTGGACTTCCGCATGCCGAAGATGGACGGGATTACAGTGTTGAGGCGGATCAGGGCCCTGAATCCGGAGGCTTCCGTCGTCATGCTGGCAGGTGGAGGGACGGAGGCGTTGGAGGCACGGGCCAGGGAGTTGGGTGTGACCGACTTTCTCAGGAAAGCCGCGTCGCTGGAGGCGTTGGTTGGGGCGATGGAACGGGGACTCCAGGCGCCGGCTCCATCCGCTGCGGCACCGCAAGCCGGGCGCGCGGCCCAGAGGATGCCTGCGGAGAGCGAGGCCGCTGAATCCATCCTCATCGTGGATGACGAAGAGATGATCCGAGGACTGCTCACAAAATTCTTGACCCGCAAAGGGTATCGGGTCAGGGCAGCTCGAAACGGCGAAGAAGCGCTGGCCATGGTCAAGCAGGAGGCCCCTCGGATGGTCATTCTGGATATGTATATGCCGGGCATGAACGGCGTGGAAGTCCTGCGTCGGTTGCGGGCCGGGCACTATACGGGCGGGGTGGTCGCCTTGACCGCCAGTCAGGACGAGCAGTTGTTGCAACAGACCCTGGATCTCGGGTCGGTGGATGTCATGGGCAAACCAGTCGATCTGGAGCGACTGGAGCTGGTGATACAGGTGTGCCTCGTCCTGACGGGGTCGTGAGCCGGTGCTCCGTTTTAGGTCTTGCTATTCCCGCAGTGGCTGCGTCGCCCTGCTCGCTGTGTGCTTGTTCACCGTCCTGCCGGTCCTGGCGGCGGACCGGCGGTCTTCCTCCTCCGGTTCCGAATCCATCGGTCATTCCAGTGCGGCTCCGCAGGCCCATGACAGAGAGGTCGAGGTGCTGGCCCACGACCTTTCCGTCGAGCTGGCCCCGGATCGGCATGAGCTGAAGGCCAGGGATCGCATCGCGCTCAAGGTCCCGGCCAATCGCCAGCACGTCTCATTCTTGCTCAACTCTGCGCTGCGCGTGGCCAGCGTGCAGAGTCGGACGGAAGCCGGCCCACGACCTCTTGCATACGTTACGGAGCCGGCGCGAGGGGCACCCGTTGCCCCCTCACCCTCCCCTCTCCCATCACCCGTTGCAACGGACGGAGCAACGGGTCCCGGGGAGAGGGCTGGGGTGAGGGGAAAAGCCACGGGTCCCCGGCGCGAGGCAACGGGTGAAGGAGAGCGGCTTGTCACGGTCGATCTGAACGGCGAAGTCACCTCCGGTCAGATCGTCACGCTGGAGTGGAGCTATGAAGGGACGATCAACGATCCCCCGCGCGAGCCCCGCCACCTCCGGTTTGTGACGCCCAGTGAGACAGCGGGGTACATCGGCGGCGAAGGAGTCTATTTGAGCGGGGAGACCCATTGGTACCCGGAGGTTCCGGGATCGCTTCCGACCTTCCGCCTGACGGTTACGACCCCCGAGGATTGGCAGGCCGTGACCCACGGGAAGCAGATCGCGCGGGAGGCGAGATCGACGGCTGCGAGGGGGACGGTCACGGCGCAATGGGACGTCGCCGCCAAGACGGAAGCGCTCACGCTGGTGGCCAACCGCTTCGTGGTTCAGCATCGGGATTGGCGCGATCCCTCGGGCCGCACGATCGAGGTGGCCGCCTACCTGTTTCCCGAAGATGCCTCGTTGGCTCAGGAGTACCTGGATGCCTCGGTCCGGTATCTGGAGACCTACAGCAAACTCCTGGGCTCCTACCCATTCCCCAAGTTCGCCGTCGTGGAAAACTTTTTCGCCAGCGGGCTCGGCATGCCGTCGTTCACTTTGCTGGGGAGCGGGGTCATCAAGCGGCATTACGTCCAGCCCTATGCCCTGGGCCACGAGATCGTCCATTCCTGGTTCGGCAACTGGCTGTTCAACGACGCTGCGGAGGGAAACTGGGTGGAGGGGCTGACCACGTACCTGGCCAACTACTACTATGACGAGTTCAGCGGGAGCGAAGCGCAGGCTCGCGAACAGCGTCGCATGATGGTGCTGGGCTACGCCGTCTACGTCAGACCTGAGGAGGACTACCCGGTGGCGCATTTCCGGCAGAAGGTGGATCAGAAGGACAACGCCATCGGCTATCAAAAGGCGGCCATGATTTTCCACATGCTCAGGCGGGACATCGGCGACGGGGCGTTCTGGAGCGGCCTCCGGAGGCTGGTGGCCGAGCGCGGCGGGGCCTATTCGACGTGGCGGGATGTGGAGGAGATCTTTGCCGCGGCAGCGGGCAGGAATCTACGGTGGTTCTTCGCCCAGTGGGTGGAACGTCCCGGCGCTCCCATCCTGGGCATTATGGAAGCCTTGGACCAGGATGGAGGACCGCGGGTAAGGCAGGGGTCCGATGGTTTTGTGTTGCAGTTTCGGGTCGTTCAAGCTGGCCTTGCGGGCGAGCCGTACCGACTGAATCTTCCCGTCTCGGTGAACATGGCCGATGGCCGGACCCATCGTGTCCTAGCCAAGGTGGAATCCCGTGACCAGGCGCTGACCCTCCACCTGCCGAGCCGGCCGCTCAGCGTGACGATCGATCCGGACTTTGACTCGTTCCGAAGGCTGGCGCGGGAACAACTTCCCCCCATGCTGAACCTGTTCGTCACGGATCAGCACAGGACTCTGGTGCTCCCTGGAATGGGGACCGAGGCGGACCAGGAGCCGTACCGAGGGCTGGCCGGGCAGATTCTGTCGCGCGAGCCGGCCGTCGTCCAGGTTTCCGATCAGGAGTTCGCCTCCCTGGATGGCTCGGTCCTGGTGCTGGGCGGACCCGGTGTGAATCGAGCGGCAGACCGGGTGGCCCAGGCCTGCGGCGGCCGCGTCAGCCTTGGGAGGGATCGGTTTGCCGTCGAAGGGAAGACCTACGAGGGGACGGACAAGGCATTGCTGATCACCTGCCGCCGTCCGGATCGTCCAGGGACCGTGGTCACGCTGTTCTACGGGCTGGCTCCCCCGGCGGCCGCCAAGGTCGCGCGCCTGCTGTTCTTCTACGGGTGGCAGAGCTATATCGTCTTTCACGACGGAACGGTCGTGGCAAGGGGAGACTTTGCATCGCCCAAGGAAGAAGTGGAGGTACGACTTGCTGAGTGACAGGTGACGCGTGACGGGTGACGGGTGACGAGAGAGAAACGTGAGAGGAGAAGAGACAAGATGAAACGCGTTTTGATTGTTGGAGTGGTTGGTCTGCTTACGATACTGTTCTGGCCGGTGCTGAACGATTCTGGCTTTGGCCTCCTGCTTGACACGTCACGCGTCACGCGTCACGCGTCACTGTCTGCAGAGCCGACTGAACGTCATCTGGCCAACATCCGGCAGTTGACGTTCGGCAACAAGAATGCCGAGGCCTATTTCTCCTTCAGCGGCAACAGGCTGGTGTTCCAGTCCACGAACGACTGGAGGGAACAGATCCAGGCGACGAGCAAGACCGGCGGCAAGAGCCTGGGCTGCTACCAGATGTACGTGATGGACCTGGAGAGCGAAGCGATCAGGCTCGTGAGCACCGGTGTCGGCGCCACGACCTGCGGCTACTTCTTCCCCGGCGACCGGCGCGTCCTCTACTCCTCCACGCATCTCGTCGGTCCCAACTGCCCGCCGAAGCCGAAGGTGGCAGGCAAGTACCGGTGGGCGCTGGACGACTACGACATCTTTTCGGTCAGGCTGGACGGGCAGCAGATCCAGCGGCTGACGACGACGCCGGGCTACGACGCGGAAGCGACGGTCTCGCCGGACGGCAAGACGATTGTTTTTACCTCGGTCCGTGACGGAGACCTCGACCTCTACGCAATGAACCTGGACGGGACTCACTTCCGGCGTCTGACCCAGGAGATCGGCTACGACGGCGGGGCGTTCTTTTCGCCGGACAGCCGGCGGATCGTCTACCGGGCATTCCACCCACGCGAGCCGGCGGAGGTGGACGAGTACCAGGCCCTGCTGGCGCAGAAGCTGGTCGAGCCGAGCCGCCTGGAGCTTTTCGTGATGCAGGCGGACGGAAGCGACAAGCGGCAGGTGACCGCCAACGGGGCGTCCAACTTTGCGCCCTTCTTTCATCCGGACGGCCGCCGGATCATCTTTTCTTCCAATTTCCCCCACCCCTCCCTCCCCCTTGCAGGGGGAGGGGAGGGAGGGGGCGGCGGTCCGCCCACGTTTCATCTCTACCTGATCGGGGATGACGGCGCTGGCCTGGAGCAGATAACCTTCGAGGGCGGGTTCAACAGCTTTCCCATGTTCTCCCCCGATGGAACCAAGCTGGTGTGGATCTCCGATCGCCACGCGGCCTCGCGCGGCGAGTTCAACATTTTTCTGGCTGATTGGGTGCCGTGACTTCATCTGGCGAGAGGCGAGAGGCGAGAGGCGAGAGGCGGGATACGTGGCCTCCGCGCTCCTTACCTCTCACCGCTCGCCACTTGCCCCTTGCCCTTTCCTGCATCGCGCTGGCCCTCGTCTTCTGGGGGCTGCTTCAACTCGACCTGCCGCTGACGCGGTTCCTACGGTCCGTTCATGTGGCGTGGCTGGAGCAGGCGGGGAATGTCGGCAACCGTTTGGGAAGCGGCGCGGTCCTCGTCGTGATCAGTGCGGTGATGGTTGCGGCCGGCTGGCTGCTGAAGCGGGCGGTCTTGTCCCGTGCCGGCTTCGAGAGCTTGCTCGCCCACGGGGCGGCCGCCCTGATCATCCAGGTCCTCAAGCACCTGATCGGCCGGCCACGCCCCCGCATGATGCACAACGGAGGATTCCAATTCGGGCCCTCCTTGGAGACGGGACTGGACTCCTTCCCCTCCGGCCACACCGCCGCTTCGTTTGCGATGGCCACGGTCGTCGCCAGACATTTTCCCGGACTAGCCTGGCCTCTGTACGGGGCTGCCACGGCGGTCGCCATGAGCCGGGTCGTGCGCGGCTCCCATTTTCCCACCGATGTCGCCGCGGGCCTGGTCCTGGGCGTCCTGGTCGGAGCGGTGGTCGCACACCCCCTGCCTCATTGGCGCAGGTCGTTGATCCAGGCCCTGTCTTCTCTCGTCCCCTTTCTGATCGTTGCGTTTGCCCTTCTCTGGACCATGGTGCACGTTCCCCCGGAGGAAGGGATGAACCGCCTGCTGTTGGGGAGCGGTCTCGTGGCGATCGGGATCGGCCTGGCCGGCCGCCTGGCCGGGAGACTCGGAGCACAGCCGAAATGGCTTGACCTTCAGGCAGCCAACGGCTTGCTCTGCCTGGGACTGGCTCTGACCACCGGCTCGCTGTTCGTGATCTTTTTAGCGTTCCTGGGGACCATCGCCTGGTGGATGACCCCTCCTGATGAGACCTGGAGGTCTGATCCAGATCCGGGAACGGCGCCGGGCACAGAGCCGGGGACGGCTCAGTCAGTCTACGATAGACCGAGCGCTCGCGAGCGGACGCAACGGTTCATGGCCGAAGTGGCGATCGCGGCTTTGGTAGCGATCGCGATCGTCGCGATCCAGGCCCTCAAAGGCCTGCTCCCCCTCCTCTAAGTCCCGTTCTCAGCACAAAGCAAGAATGAACGCGGAATGACTTTGAGTGAACCGCTTGCGAGTCGTCAGTCATCAGTTGTCAGTCTTCAGTTCTTGAAAATTCTGAAACTGAGAACTGCCAACTGAGAACTGTTAACTCACGCTGCCGATAACTGAGGACACTCAGTGTTGTCCTCCAGCGGGATCAACCGTGGGGGCCGAAGCTCGGGACCGGTGGGTTGGCCGGCAGTCCTCGGACCATCGGTTCATTGGCGAGGAGGCTGTAGCCGTAGCGTTCGAGAATCACCGGATAGCCGGCCGCCTCAGTCGGCAACTGCGCCTTCAGGCGGGTTGGCAACAGGATCATCGTCCGCCCTTGCCGGCCCGGCTCGGCCAGGTGACGGCGCAGATTGGCCTCTTCCCCTGGCTGAATGACGATGGCCTTGTGTCTGGCGTAGAAGATGAGCGAGGGTTTGGGAGAACCGTAGAGGATCAGACGATCGGTGGGCGCAAGGTTCAGGCCGGCGGCGTAGGCCAGTTCCTGGGGAGCCGAGACGAAGTACTTATTGAATCGCGGCACCGTGATCTGGATGGCCATCAAGAGGACGAGCGCAATCGTGGCTCCGGCCGCCCAGAAGGCCCCGGCGCGCCGTTCCTCCGAGAGGCCGAAACGGCAGACCAGCGTCATGCCGATCAGCAACGTCACCCCGGCTGCCGGCGGGCCGATCCCCGGGTCGATCTGGGCGGCGATGGGGAATTCCTTGGCGATCGTCTCCACGAAGGTCGCATAGAGGGTATGGGAGGCCACCAGGGTCGCACCCAGCAGGTAGCCCAGCCCCGCCAGGAGGTACAAGGCTGCGCGGAGGCCCGGGGTGCCGGGGTCGGTCAGGCAGCGGCGCCAATAGAGAGCAGTCAGGATTGCGGCGGCCGGATAGAGGGGGCCGATGTAATGAGGCAGTCGCGTGGCGGAAAGGCTGAAAAAGAGAAACACGCCGGCGACCCACAAGGCGGCGAACAACTCCAGCTCCTCAGGAACTGGGGGGCGAGCGGCGAGAGGCGAGGGGCGAGAGGGAAGAGCGTCTCCGTCCGCTTGCCGCTTGCCGCTTGCCGCTCGCCAGTTTTTGATCGCGTGATACAGCGCGAAGGGAAGGAATCCGCTCCACGGGAAAAACCCGAACAGCAACACCGGGATGTAAAAAAACAGCGTGCCTCCATGCCCTTGCATGGCCTTCAGGAACCGGCCGACGGTGTCGGCCTGGGCCGAGGCGCCGTAGCTGGCGCCATGGATCGCAAGCATAGCGAGGTACCACGGCAACGCCAGCAGCACAAGCAATAAAAACCCGGCGAGCGGGAACCCGCGGTGCCAGAACTGGCCCCACCGTCGCGTCAGGGTCAAGTAGGGGATGACCGCCAGCAAGGGGACTGCAATCCCCACCGGGCCCTTGGTCAGCGTCCCGATCGCCATCCCCGCATAGAAGAGCCAAAAGTAATGGCGGCTCCAGCCCTCTTTGCCTGTGGTGAGCCCCGCCTGCGGTGAGCCTTGCCGAACCGCCTGCGGTGAGCCCCGTCGAACCGCCGAACCGCCCGTGGTGAGCTCCGCCGAACCGTGCAGGCCCAGCCAGAACCCGAACAGCGAGAGGGTGGTGAGGAAGATCAGCACGCTGTCGGTGAGGGCCAGGCGCCCGATCACGACGATCTCCACGTTCAGCAGCAGCATCAACCCGCCCAGCAGGCCCGGCAGGGGGCCGTGCAGGCTGGTGAGAAAGGCATACTGGAGCAGAATGAGGGCGACGCCGCAGAGGGCGGACGGAAGGCGGGCGGTGAACTCGCTGATGCCGAACAGCCGGTAGGCTCCGCTCATGAGCCAATAGACGAAGACCGGCTTCGCGAAGCGGGGCTCGTAATTGAACGTGGGACTGACCCAATCGCCCGTTTCGACCATCTCCCGGGCTGCTTCGGCGTTCCGGCCTTCGTCCCGGTCGGTCAGGCCGAGCGTCCCCAGGCCGAGGAAAAACAAGAGACCGGCCAGCAGGAGAAGAAGGATGAATGATGAGTGATGAGTGGTGAGTGACGGGAAGGGTATGAGCGAAGGCCGACCACTCATCCCCGATTACTCGTCACCGGATTGGCTGTTTACTGTGCGCTGTTTGCTATTCGTGTGGATCAGCATCAGATTCCGGAGGTAGACGAAGGTGCCCACGCTCTGACCGGCGATGAAGACCGGGTCCTTGCGGTAGATCGCGTAGGCCAGGGTGATCAAGCCTCCGGTCAGGCTCATGTACCAGAAGGCCATCGGCACGCGGCTTTCGGCGTGACGCTCGGAGGCGACCCACTGGACCACCCAGCGCATGAAGAAGACGCCCTGGCCGAGAAAGCCGATGCCGAGCCAGATCATTTCAGTATTACTCATAGGCGCGGGGCGAGCGGCGCGGGGCTAGGGGCGAAGAGATCGTCGCCTGGCTTGAATAAGGCTCCCGATCTTTTTTCCCAGTATGTCATACTCGGACTCAAAATGCTCATAGATGTTCTTATCCAGATGTTTTGCTTCATACGCAATCTGAAGTTGAGTGCGCAACTCGGCCACTGAGCCTTTCGCGATATAGAAGTAGCGGATAGCTTCTTTGTCTGTACCCCGTTCGTCTCCCTCGGCCAGGTTGCTTGCGATGCTCACGGCACTTCGCCGTACTTGATCGCGAAGACCGAAGTCCATGCCCTGAGATCGGTCATCAGATACCTTGTAAACCAAAACGGCAAGGTTCTTGGCTATTTGCCAGACAGCCAGGTCTTTGAACCCTTTCTTACCCATCCCTTCACGCCTCTTACCCTTCTGGTCTTGCTACTTGCCTCGCGCCCCTAGCCCCTTGCCCGATCTTCCCCCTTGCCGCGCGCCTCGTGCCTCTCGCCTTGCTTCAAGCGATAGCGTAGCGCTCGGCGCTGCATCCACCGCACCGCCAGGAGATCGTACAGGCTTTTGAACAGCCGGTTCCCGATTCCGTATTTAGAGCGGCCGTGAGCGCGGGGGAGATGCCGCACCGGGACCTCGGTGACCGTGAAGCCCTGCATCTGCGCCAGCGCGGGGAAGAAGCGATGCATGCCTTCGAACAGGGGCATGCGCTCGAGGACCGCGCGCCGAAAGACTTTCAACGAGCAGCCTGTGTCATGGATGCGGTCGCCCGTGACCAGGCCGCGGGCCAGGAAGGCGACGCGCGACGAGATTTTCCGCACCAGATTGTCGTGACGATCTTTCCGCCAGCCGCAGACCAGATCGTAGCGCGCGGCCAGCGCGAGCAGGTTGGGAATATCCGCCGGATCAAACTGCAGGTCTCCGTCCATCGTCACCACCAGATCGCCGGCCGCCCGGCGGAAGCCGGCGTCGAAGGCCGAGGTCTGCCCGTAGTTCCGGTCAAAATGCAGCACCTTGACTTCGGCATGCTGCCTCGCCAGGTCATCTAAAAGCGGGCTGCTCCCATCGGTGCTGCCGTCATCGACGTAGAGGATCTCGAACGGGGCGCCGCGGGATTCTTCCCGCGTTCCCAGGACTTTCAGCAACTGTTCGGTGAGCGGCGGCAGGTTGTCCCGTTCGTCCTTGATGGGGATAACGACGGACACCCAGGGGCGGGTTAATTCTACCATGCGGGGCGGGAGCTCCCTTAGATTTAGTAGCTAGTAGCGGGTAGCTGGCAGCGAGTAGTTCAGAGCTACTCACTATTCGCCATTCGCTACTCGCTGAACGTTCGCGGCATTCTACCGGATACCTGGAAGGGGGTCAAACCAGTTCCGTGATGGGTGATATGTGATGAGTCACGAGAGCGACGGGGAGACAGGGGGACGCGGAGACAGGGGGAAAGAGCACTCGCCGTGTCACCCCCTCACCGCGTCGCGTCTGATCCCCACCTGGCACTTGCCTCTCTTCACGGTTTCTGGGCGACGGTGAAGCGCATCGTGCCGATGAGATTGGCTTGGTTGACCTGCCAGCCGATATGGATCGCCACCTTGTACTTTCCGGGCCTCCAGCCGCCGGGAGGGGAGAAGAGCTTGAGGTAGCCGCTCTCATCCTCCAGCGCCAGGTACATGCCATCTTGAGCGACTGGTTTCATGGGATCGAGTCCCTCGACTTGCTCTGGATAGCAGACTCCCTGAACCTGGTAGGACTCGTAATGGGGATACACGCTGAACACGATGAAGATGGACGGGGAGTCAGGGCGGAAGACCTCAGTCGGGCTGGTAGGAACGATCTCGTGGGTGCGGCGAAACCCCATCTCCTCCTCGAAGCTCTCGCTGAATTGGATGGACCGAAACAGCCCTTGAGGCGGCGCATCGAAGTCGTACGGGGGAACGTCGGCTTTGTTTTGAAACTCTTGGATCGGCATATCGCGCGTGAGCGGGGGCTGCTCAGCGCGACTCTGCCCGCCCAGACAGAGGGAGGCCAGAAGGATAGCCGCCGTCAGGGGGTGCACACCGGTTTTGTGCATGCTTCATTGATACACAGGCGCACTGGTGACTGTCAATCAAGCGAGCAAGGGGCGTGAGGCGTGAGAACCGTGACGGGTGACGCGTGACAGGTGGGGATCAGACGCGACGCGGTGAGGGGGTGGCACGGCGATGTCGCCGCGTCCCCGTGTCTCCCACTCGTCCATTGCCCTAGCCTACTCCATCGGATGGGAGCGGTTGCCGCAGGCCGGACGTTTTGTTATGATCGCGCCGCACCTATGGCAACGACGGTGTCGAAAAATCCAGACGCGCTGCCGCAGCTCATCGGCGAGTTCAAGCCGGTGGATGAATGGCAGGCCCACATCTCCCGGATCTTCTACGGGCTCCGCGCCGGCCGGGTCCGGGACTATTACCAGACGTTTGCCGCGGCGGATTACCGGCTCGCGCATGCGCTGGCGGCTGATTATTACGATCGCGTCGTTCGACGCGATCGGGCGAGGGGCGAGGGGCAAGTGGCGAGGGGTGACAGACCGGAAGGCGAAGCAACCTCTCGCCTCTCGCCTCTAGCCCCGTGCCCCTTGATCATTCACGAGTGGGGCTGTGGAAACGGAAACCTCGCGGCCTGTTTCCTGAGCCACCTGCAGAAGCTCGACAAAAACGGGCTGGTCTATCCACGTGTCCGGTACGTGCTGGTGGACAACCAGGAAGAAGTTCTGAAAGCGGCCAGGGCCTGCCCGGACCTTGCCCCCCACGAAGCTCATGTGGAGATCCTCTGCGCCGGCGCGGAGGACCTGGGGACGGTCGAAGACGGGACGGTGGATCGGATCTTCGCTAACGAGCTCTGGAGCGACATGCCGACCAAGCTCATGCTCCGGAAAGGGAGCGACATCGAAGAAGAGTATCTCAGGCCGAACCTGAACCCTTCGACGTTGCTCAGGGCAGGCGAATCGAAGCCCGCGGTGAGCTTCGCCGAACCGCATGACGCGATCGCAGACTGGTCCGGGTTCGTGCGAGCCTTTGAAGCGACGGACACCCAGGCTCTTAAAGGCTTCCCCTCGTTCCTGGAAGACATCGTCTGGGAAAAGGAATATCGCAAGACGGACTGGAAAGCAGTCTCTTACCGGAAGACGATCTCGGAGTTCCTGAAGCACATCGACGAAGAAGTCCTGATTCCGGTGAACCTGGGGGCCGTTGCGACGATCAAGGAAGCCAGGCGGGTGCTGGCCTCCGACGCCATCGGATTCAGCAGCTTGGACGCAGGCACCGCCGACCTCACGGTCCTGAACGACCCGGCGAAGCCCTGCTATGGCCAGTTTGGGGGACAGTACAGCTTCATGGTGAACTTTGCCTTGGTCGAGGCGGTGGTCACGCACCTCGGCGTTTCCTCCGTCGTGATCGAGCCCCAGCGGGAATATCTCGGGCGAAGTTTGGGTGTGAACCTGCTCAGTCTGATGGACCTACTGGCTTCCTATCCCACTGCCGGCACCCTGCAGCCCTGGGAACAGGACCGCTTGATTATCAAGACAATCCGCGTGCTCAACGAAGCGTATCAGAGCCCCTATGAGCGGCGGATCGAGTTTCCGGTCCGCCAGGACATGCCCCCGGAGGAGCGAGACGCGCTGCAGGAGACCCTGTTGTCCCTGAAGCGGGACGGGGTGCCGGATACCATCGCCTATCTCAGCGAAGAGGAAATCTTCATGGTCATTCACGAGTTGGAAGGCCTTGGCTATGACCAGGACCTCCTCAAGGCTGCGCTGAGAGCCCGCCCCCAGTCGGTGGACTATTACCACCTCTTCTTCCGTCCTAAGCCCCCTCAAAATGCCCCTCTGGGAAGAAATAAAGAGAATGCTTGACATTTTATTGAGAAATTTTGTAGCCTTGCGGCGGTTCTCATATTAGACGGCCCGTTCCCAGCGATTGGTGGCCGTTAGCATCCGCCGGGTATCCCTCGTTCCGTCGGAAGAGGGGCGGCGTGAAGCCGGGATAAAACGCACGAGGTCAAAGGATGTTCGGTTCGTTCGGTTGGATGGAGCTCTTGCTGATCCTGTTTATCGTGCTCATTATTTTTGGAGCGGGTAAGATTCCGCAGCTTGGCGAGGGGTTGGGCAAGGCGATCAAGGGATTTAAGAAGTCGGTCCATGAGCCGGACCCGGTCGATGTCACGGCGGCGCCGGCTCAGGACCAGCCGTCCCAGACGGCGCCCATCGCTCAAGTAGCTCAAGGGGGAGCCGCGCCGCCGGTCGTACCATTGCAGGCTGCCCCGGCACAGCCGGTTCCAGTGAGCGTGCAGCAGCCGAAACAGGGATAAGGCTCTCACCCTCCCCTCTCCCTGAGGGAGAGGGCTAGGGAGAGGGGGACGAAGGATATGAACCATGTTCGGCCTGGGCGCGGGAGAAGTTCTCATTATCCTGATTATCGCGTTCTTGCTGTTCGGACCCAAGCAGCTTCCGGAAATCGGGCGTCAGGTCGGCAAGGCGGTCAAGGGGTTTAAGGAAACGGCGGATGACCTCCGGAAGTCCGTGGAGCCGGAAGTCAACTTGATTCAGCAGGAGGTCAAGCTGGTCGAGCAGGACTTTCAGGCCTCCATGAAAGAAGCGGAAGAAGAAATCGACAAGGTCACAGCCAAGCCTGAAGAACCAAAAGCTACTAGCTAACAGCTACCAGCTTGAAGAAGAAGGGGGGTGACGCCCAAAAATAGCAGATAGCTAATAGCTAATAGCGAACGGCCAAAGGCTCTGTGCTGCTGGCTACTCGCTACGAGAGAGGGAAGTCTGTGGCACAACAGGTTTCCAACAGAACACCAAGCGTTGTTATACAGCCGCTTCATAGTGTGAGCGGGTAGATTCCCAGATGGTCATAACTGGCACAGGGGGAGCAGAAAACGGCGGCAGGGACAGGCCGCTGCTGCGAGCCCAAACTCACAGGAGGAACGCTATGAGCCGCATCAGAGGATGGAAAGGGTGCAAAGACCGATTGCACCGCCCGATTGCCCCACTCTCCTTGCTGGTGGCCGTCCTGGCCGCCGGTCTGCAAGTGCTCGTGTCGTCGGTGCTCACGCCGGCCCTGGCCGGCTACGAGCTGCCCCCGGGCGAGCGCATCACCAACCTGCCCCACATTCCCCGGGCCATGCCCCAGAAGGAGGCCTACGAGATCTACGATCCGGTCATCGGCCGGAACTTCGACATCAAGAACTTCTGGCTGCGCGCCGACCTGCGCGTCAGGCCGGAATGGCGGAACGGCGTCTGCTTCGGCGGCGGCGCGCCGTCCGGCGGGGCCTGCAACAGCCGGCCATCCGGTAAAACTCAATCCGGTCGGGCGAACGCCGGTCCGAACGCGAGCGACTTCTACGTCCAGCAGTGGACCCGTTTGGGCATCGGCTATGACCTCTCGCCGGACGTCAACTTCTACTTCGAGTTGATCGACGCCGCGACCTGGGGCGGCAACGGCAACCCCAACAACGCGGGCAACGCCGGGGACCCCCTGAACCATAACTGCGGACCCAACGCGGCGAACACCCAGGCGCAGTGCCGGTTGGGCGTCCGGGCCGCCTATGTGCTGGTCCGGAACCTGGCCGACATCCAGGGGCTGAGCATGAAGGCGGGCCGGCAGTATGTGATCTTCGGGAACCACTCCCTGTTCGGCCACTTCGACTGGGCGAACACGGGCTATTCGCACGACGGGATCATGTTCAGCTACTCGACCAAGACCTTCGACTCCTACCTGGGCTGGTTCCGGAACTCGGAGACGGACCTGCTCCAGGGGGCACCGGTGGGCAGCTTGAATGCCAACATTGCCGGATGCGCCGGCGGCACGGCAGCCACAGCCTGTACAGCGGCCCAGCGGACTAACTCCGGTGTGGATGGTAGCGCCGACGCGGACATGTTCATCTTCTACAACCAGATCAAGTCGGTGCCGGGCTTCCTGATCGAGCCCTACTACGTGTTGTATATCAACAACATGCCGGCCGGGGTGAACTCGGACAGTCTCGGCGCGGCGAAGCACGCCGACCAGATCCGGCACATGTGGGGCGGCCGGATCGAAATGCGGAAGGGGAACTGGGACCTCATCACGGAGAATGCCTGGCAGACCGGGCGGATGGCGTCCGGCATTACGGCAGCCAATAACTCTCGGGACCTCACGATCAATGCCTGGGCCAGCAGAAACTGGCTGGGCTACACGGCGTATAACCTGAAGTGGAAACCGCGGTTGGCTTTCGGTCTCGACTATGCCTCCGGTGATGGGCAGGCCAACTGCGCCACCAACTCGGGCACGACCAATGCGACCGCGACGACCGGGATGACCTGCAAGACCGCGAACACTTTCGAGAACTTCTTCCCGACGAACCACATCCACATGGGCTATGCGGACATCATGGCCTGGAAGAACATGTTCTCCCCGCAGGCCAACCTCCAGTTCCGGCCGACCGAGCGGGACCACTTCGAGATCTGGTACAGCAGCTTCAACCTGGCCAGCGCCAGGGACAACTGGTACCGGGCGGCGCAGGGGCCCTATGTCTGGTCCAAGACCAACAACACGAAGACCCACATCGCCGACGAGTATGACTTCACCTGGACCCGCATGTTCGCGGATGGCAAAGTGGCGCTCCAGGCCACCTACAGCTACATTGCGGCCGGCGACTACATCGCGGAGAACCTGGGCACCTCGTCCAGCCAGCAGTGGGGCTTCATCCAGCTCTGGATGAACTTCTAGGCGGCCATGACACTTAGGGAAGAAAGGAGAAAGACCATGCATAAGAAGCTGATGCTTCTGGCTGTGACGGCCGCCGTGGCGGTGCTGAGCTCGCCGCCCCAGGTCCAGGCCCAAGCCAGTGAAGCCTTGTCTCTGACCGCCCAAGCGGTCAAGGAGCTGACCGATTTTCCTGCCCTGGGGAAGCGGTACACCGTTGACCTGACCGCGCTCGGCGGGGCCGATGTGCGTCAGATCAAGAAGGCGGCCGGCCTGCTGCAGGATGCGCTGGGCAAGGCCCGGTCCGGTGGGGACGCCAATGCGGTCCACCAACTGGAGATGGCCACCAACTATGCCAAGGCCACCATGCATAAGGAGGCCCGGTTGTCGGCTGAGGGGGCGCTCTACTACCTCTGCAACCAGGCGGGCGGCCAGCCGTCGGATGTCTGCGACAAGGTGCCCAAGTACGGCAGCTACGTCGCGCCGTAAAAATAGGCAAGTGGCGAGAGGCTAGAGGCGAGGGGTGGAGTATCTGACCGCTTGCCTCTAGTCTATGCGAGAAGCGAAGTCCCCGCTGGGGATGTGACGAACATTCCCAGCGGGGATTTTTATGTAAATGAGCCGAGCTTCTTCCTCCCCCCCTTGTGGGGGAGGAGACAGGTGGGGGGGGGATGCGCCGATCAATCACCCTTCATGCTCGACGACTGAGAAGAAGCCTGACTGATGCGGAACAAGCGCTCTGGCGGCATCTACGGCTTCGACAAGTTGGCGGCCATAAGTTTCGGCGACAACAACCTATTGGCTCCTACATCGTGGATTTTGTTTGCTTTGAGAAGAAGCTTATCGTTGAGGTTGATGGCGGCCAGCATGCTGAAAAGGCTGTTGCCGATACAAAGCGGTCGGATTGGCTGGCTGCGCATGGATTCCGAATTGTTCGCTTCTGGAACCACGAGGTGTTAGCAGATATTGAGTCAGTTGTGGTGGCAGTCAGACAAGCGTTAGAACTTGCCTAGCCCCCACCCTAGCCCTCCCCCGCTGGTGGGGAGGGGCCGCTCACACAAAAGAGACAATCGTGAAAGATTTTGGATTGTTCAGGAGGTTTGTCCTCTTCTTGCCACTGATCGGGCTGGTACTCCCTCTCCTAGAGACCGCTGCGTTGGCCGGCTATGAACTCCCCCGGGCGAGCGCATCACCAACCTGCCCCACATTCCCCGGGCCATGCCCCAGAAGGAGGCCTACGAGATCTACGATCCGGTCATCGGCCGGAACTTCGACATCAAGAACTTCTGGCTGCGCGCCGACCTGCGCGTCAGGCCGGAATGGCGGAACGGCGTCTGCTTCGGCGGCGGCGCGCCGTCCGGCGGGGCCTGCAACAGCCGGCCATCCGGTAAAACTCAATCCGGTCGGGCGAACGCCGGTCCGAACGCGAGCGACTTCTACGTCCAGCAGTGGACCCGTTTGGGCATCGGCTATGACCTCTCGCCGGACGTCAACTTCTACTTCGAGTTGATCGACGCCGCGACCTGGGGCGGCAACGGCAACCCCAACAACGCGGGCAACGCCGGGGACCCCCTGAACCATAACTGCGGACCCAACGCGGCGAACACCCAGGCGCAGTGCCGGTTGGGCGTCCGGGCCGCCTATGTGCTGGTCCGGAACCTGGCCGACATCCAGGGGCTGAGCATGAAGGCGGGCCGGCAGTATGTGATCTTCGGGAACCACTCCCTGTTCGGCCACTTCGACTGGGCGAACACGGGCTATTCGCACGACGGGATCATGTTCAGCTACTCGACCAAGACCTTCGACTCCTACCTGGGCTGGTTCCGGAACTCGGAGACGGACCTGCTCCAGGGGGCACCGGTGGGCAGCTTGAATGCCAACATTGCCGGATGCGCCGGCGGCACGGCAGCCACAGCCTGTACAGCGGCCCAGCGGACTAACTCCGGTGTGGATGGTAGCGCCGACGCGGACATGTTCATCTTCTACAACCAGATCAAGTCGGTGCCGGGCTTCCTGATCGAGCCCTACTACGTGTTGTATATCAACAACATGCCGGCCGGGGTGAACTCGGACAGTCTCGGCGCGGCGAAGCACGCCGACCAGATCCGGCACATGTGGGGCGGCCGGATCGAAATGCGGAAGGGGAACTGGGACCTCATCACGGAGAATGCCTGGCAGACCGGGCGGATGGCGTCCGGCATTACGGCAGCCAATAACTCTCGGGACCTCACGATCAATGCCTGGGCCAGCAGAAACTGGCTGGGCTACACGGCGTATAACCTGAAGTGGAAACCGCGGTTGGCTTTCGGTCTCGACTATGCCTCCGGTGATGGGCAGGCCAACTGCGCCACCAACTCGGGCACGACCAATGCGACCGCGACGACCGGGATGACCTGCAAGACCGCGAACACTTTCGAGAACTTCTTCCC